>JBKHJP010000002.1:0-37446 GCA_046538065.1 Thermoanaerobaculia bacterium
ACCCAGAGGAGGAGACGGCCGAGCTGCTGGCGGACCACCGGCTCGGCGCCGCTCCCGGCGGCCTCCTCCGCGGCCCGGCGCAGGGCCGCTTCGGCCTCGTCGTAGCGGCCGCTCTCCCACAAGGCCGACCCCAGGTAGAAGCGGGTCCGGGCGTCGCTGGCCCCCAGGGCCACGGCCCGCTCCAGGACGTCGGCCGACTCGCCGTAGCGGTCCGCCAGGGCGAGGGAGCGGCCCAGGGCCGCCACCAGGCGGGGGGCCTCCGGCTGGGCGTCCACGGCGCGGCGGTACAGGGCGGCCGCCTCCTCCGCCCGGCCCTGGGAGATGGCCCGCTCGGCGGCGGCGACGAGCTCCGGGACGGGAGTGGTCTCTTCGGCCCCGGCTCCGCCGCCCTCCGGCTCCCGGCCGGCGGCGGCCTCCCGGGGGGCGGCGGGCACGGCCAGGGCGGCGAAGGCGGAGAGCGCGAGGACGAGGACGGGGACGGCGGGGCGGAACCTCACGGGAGGCACAGCCTATCGCAGGGCCTGTCGCACCGGACCCGTCGCGGCGGGCTCGCCTACGGCCCGCCGTCGCCGGTGGAGGCCCGGACCCGCGCCAGGACGACGCCGGACACGCTCGACATCTCGTCGAAGTACCGGACGAACCTCCGGGTCTCCGGCGCGTCGTAGGGCTCGAGGTTTCGGGCCCAGCGGTAGCCGATGGGCTGATACCAGAGCTCCGCCTCCACCGTCAGGGGGCCCCTGAGCGGCTCCGCGGCCGGCTCCGGCGCCCCCGCCAGGTCCACCACGTAGCGGACCCGGTCTCCACCGCCGGCGAAGTCCCCGTCCTCCGCCGCCCGGCCCTGCACCGCCACGTCCTCCGGCGCCGTCGCCGGGTCGAAGCCCCGGGGCAGGAGCCGGTTGTCCTTGCCGTAGCCCACCGCCGTCAGCAGGCCGGTGGTGACCCGCTCGTCCGGGTCCACCAGGATGGGCTCGTAGATCTGCACCTGGTCGGGCCGCTCGATCACCTGGTAGTGGGGCTCGTAGCGGGCCGGATCCCGGTCGTTGTCGTTGCCCCGGATGGCCCCGGACGGCTCCAGGGCCCCCGACTCGAAGACCACCCGGCCGCCGGCGTCGCGCACGCTCACGTGGAGCCACGCCCGCCGGGAGGGGTAGGCGGTGGGGAGCTTGTGGCCCGCCAGGTTCTCCACCGCGATCTCGACCTCCAGGCGGTCGCCGGTGCGCTCCAGGCGCTCGAGGCGGAGCCGGGCGGTGCTCGTCTCCAGGAACTCCCGCGTCCGGCGCAGGGTGGCGTCCAGCTCCTCCGGGGCCGCCGTCACGCCCAGCTCCCCGGCGAAGCGGTTGAGCATCCGGGGGACCAGGACGTTGCCGCCCCGGAAGACGTGGCGGGAGACGGCGGGCCGGGGCTGCCCCAGGACCCCGGTCACCGGCACCTCCCCCGCCACCTCGGGCATGTGGCAGTCGATGCACTCGCGGCCGGCCCGGGCGTAGTCGCTCTCCCGCCACTCCAGGTAGGGCACCTGCTCCGGCAGCTCCCCGATGACCTCGCCCCCCGGCCCCAGGGAGTGGGTGTAGAGGGTGTGGCAGGTGGCGCAGAGCTCGGAGCTCGCCAGGTGCTCCGCCTTCCGCGGCTCGTAGCCGCTGGCGGAGCTCATGATCCGGGCCCGGCCGGCGTCGACCTCGAAGGGGCCGAAGATCTCCCGCTCGCCGGCGGGCCGGGTCGTATCCACCACGAACCCCCCCGTGAAGCTCTCCTTTGTACCCAGCCCCTCGGCGGTGATCTGGTGGCAGACGGTGCACGAGACTCCGTCCGCTGCCAGGGCTCCGGGACCGCCGGGGGCGGTGGTGGCCGGGAGG
The DNA here is from genome assembly GCA_046538065.1 of Thermoanaerobaculia bacterium. GTDB lineage: Bacteria > Acidobacteriota > Thermoanaerobaculia > Multivoradales > DATKCC01 > JBKHJP01. Next base: position 1,854 of record JBKHJP010000002.1, read on the forward strand.
TGGTCGAAGACGCTCCCCTGCCCCCCCGCCGCCCGGGCCTGGGTGGTCGTCATGGGCATGTGGCACGCGGCGCACTCGTTCTCGATGGCGGCGGCGCTCTCCGGGTGGTCCAGGACCTCCCGGCGGACCGCCGCCTGCCAGTACGGGTCCCGGGCGGAGTTGGCCATCATGGAGCCGCGCCAGGATGCGGCGATGGAGATGTCCTCGCCCTCCGGGGTGACGAGCTGATCGTGGCAGGACGCGCAGGCGTCCGCCGTGGCGAAGAGCTCGGGCACGCCGCCGGGGAGCGCCAGCGCGGGCACCGCAGCCAGGAGGGCCAGCGCCGCCAGGGAGCCAGCCCGCCGAAACCGTCCGTTCTCGCCGTTCACCGGGATCACCATCCTTCCAGGAAGCCGCCGTCGAACCAGTCCCACAGGAGGTAGACCAGCACCTCCGGATCCCGCCCGCGAGTCTCGGCCACCGGCAGCCGGACGCCCACGTCCAGCATGACGTGCTGGCGCTGGTTGAGGGTGACCTGGAGCTGGGGCAGGAGGTCCCACCGGGCCTCCTCTCCCCCGGTGAGCTCCCGGCTGCCCAGGACCTCCACCATGGGCGACCAGGCGCGGCCCCACCGGCCCTCGGTGAAGGTCTTGCCCACGGCCAGTCGCCAGAAGGCCTCCTCGGTGGCCCGGTCCCTGTCCACCGGCAGCTCGGCGCCCGCCTGGACGTGGAGGAAACCGTCCGCCGGCAGGATCCGGCCGTAGGCGACGAACGGCTCCACCACGGGCGTGCCGGCGCCGAAGCCCCGGTCCTCGTCCCCGGTGGGCAGGAGGACCTCCGCCGCGACGCTGAAGACGTCGCCCCGCTCCAGGCTGTGGTAGACGGCCCGCTTGAACCCCACGGCCACGTCCCCGGGCCCGGAGGTCCAGCCCTCCCGGCCTCCGGCGCCCGGTTCCTCCGGCGCCGTCTCGCGCCACGCCAGGGGGAGGGACAGCTCCACCTGGTTGCGGGCGCCGAAGCGGGTCTCGTAGACCAGCTCCGTGCTCACGTCGCCGGCCCCGCCGGTGGTGGCACCCACGGTGAAGACCGCCTCGTCCTCCGGGTAAGCCTTCTCGGTCACCAGGGCCCGGGGGAGGTTGAGCTCCCCGCGGGGCCACGCGGGATCCGGACAGAAGGTCCGGACGTGCTCCATCGCCCGTTCGAGCTCGGCGACGCCGAGGGCATCGCCGAAGGCCGGCATCTGGCGCGAGAACCCCCGCACCGGGCCGCCCTCGTGGGCCACGGCGACCCAATCGGCGTCCGGCTCCCGGGTGGCGAAGGAGCAGTCGGTGAAGTCCGGCACCGGGACCTCCAGGCGCAGGCGCTCCTGGGCGACGCCCCGGCCGTCCGCCCCGTGGCAGTGGGCGCAGGCCTGCCGGTAGAGCTCGGCTCCCGAAGGCTCCGCCGCCCCGAACACCGTGATCGGTGCCAGCAGGAAGACGGCGCCGGCCAAAAGCGTTGGCGTTGTTCGTGCCGGCCGCGTGCTGTCCGTACGCTCCATCCGTCCCTCCCCGGAGGCGCCCCCCGCCACCTCGTAGCGTAGGAGGCCCCGGGGCCGGGTTCAACACGGAGAGGGGTGGGTGGGTCGTGCCCGCCCGGGGAGGGTGCTCCCCACCCGGGCGGGCGGAGGCCTCCGCCCGTCCCGGGGGACGGCGCCGGACACACCGGGGCGTATGGGACCCCCGCGCCCCCCGTCGACGGCCGCATCGACCGCATCGACCGGCCTGGGGGCGACACCGAACGTGCTAGAGTCCGAACGCCTGTGAGCGAAGACCCTCCTCTACCTGACTCTCCTCCAGAACCCCGGGAGCACCCGGACCGCCGCGGCGGCGCAGTCGCCGTCCGCCCGCGGCCGGTGACGCCGTGAGCCCCTTGGTGCCAGCGATCCCCCTGGTCCCGGTGACCGCCCTGGCCCTGGGGCCGCCGGTGGGCGTGCCCGGTCTCAACCCGTTGCTGGGCGTGACCCTCGCCCTGTTCCTGGTCGCCCTGAACGGGTTCTTCGTGGCGGCGGAGTTCGCCCTCGTCAAGGTCCGGCCGACCCAGATCGACCCCCACGTCACCGCCGGATCGCGCCGGGGCCGGGTGGCCCGGCACATGGTCCGGCACCTGGACGCGTACCTCTCGGCCACCCAGCTCGGGATCACCCTGGCCAGCCTGGCCCTGGGCTGGATCGGCGAGCCCGCCTTCGTCTGGATGGTGGAGCCCCTCGTCGGCCTGTTCCCCGGGGCGGGCCCGGCGGTCGTCCACTCGGTGGCCCTGACGATGGCCTTCCTCACCATCACCATCCTCCACATCGTCCTGGGCGAGCTGGCGCCGAAGTCCATCGCCATCCGCAAGGCCGAGAAGACGGCCCTGTGGGTGGCGGCCCCGCTCTACGCCTTCTACAAGCTGACCTACCCGGTGATCTGGGTCCTCAACCACGCCGCCAACTGGCTGCTCAAGCTCGTGGGGATCGAGCCGGTGAGCGAGTCGGAGCTGGGCCCGGAGGAGGAGGAGCTGCGCCTCCTCCTCTCCTCGCGCCACGCCACCCAGCTCTCCGAGCACAAGCGCGAGCTCCTGGACAACGTCTTCGCGCTCTCCCGCCGGATGGCCCGCCAGATCATGGAGCCCCGGGCGGACGTGGTCTACCTGGACACGGAGAAGACCTTGGAGGAGAACCTGGCCACCGCCCGGCGGAGCGGCCACACCCGCTTCCCCCTGTGCGAAGGCTCCCTCGACCGGGTGGTGGGCCTGGTCCACATCAAGGACCTCTTCCGCAACTCCCGGCCCCTCCATTCCCTGGAGGACGTCTCGCGCGAGATGGCCTTCGTCCCGGAGACGCTCCCCCTGGACCGCCTGCTCAACCGGATGCTCGCCGAGAAGGTCCACATGGCGGCGGTGCTGGACGAGTACGGCGGGGTCTCCGGGATCGTCACCCTGGAGAACGTGATCGAGGAGATCGTGGGCCAGATCCAGGACGAGTTCGACGCCGAGAAACCCGAGCTCACCCCCCTGGGGGGCGGGGTCTACCTGGTCTCGGGCTCCATGCTGGTCGAAGAGGTGGAGGAGGCCCTGGACGTGGAGTTCTCCGACCGGGACGAGGACACCATCGGCGGCGTGGTCCTCTCGGACCTGGGCCGCCGCCCCGTGGCCGGGGACCGCGTGGAGCTCGGGCCGCTGCTGCTGGAGGTCCAGGAGGTCCAGCGCAACCGGATCCGCACCCTCCGGGTCACCGTCCGCGAGCCGGAGCCCGCGGCGGCCGGCAACGGCAAGAACGGCCGGGCGTAGGGGGAAACGGTCCATCACGCAAGGGCGGAGGCGAGCTCCGCCCCTACACGCGATCGCAGACCGTTTCCGGAACGAAAAAGGGGAGGGAGCCGCTCGGCCCCCTCCCCTCACGAGCACCCGTCCGACCGGGAGTCGGTCAGTCGGTCTCGATCACGACATCCCCCTTCTCCAGCGGCGTGGTCGCCGGCTCGTCGTCGGCGGCCCCCGGCTGGGAGTCGTAGACCTCGATCCGGTTGAGGCCGTTGCGCTTCCAGACCTTGGCCCGGACGAGATCCGGCTCGCCGTCCACGGCGGCCACCAGGAACTCATAGCCACCCTGGCCGGCCCAGGAGCACCGGCCGCGGAAGAAGATCTCCCCCTCCGGCGTCACCACCATCCAGTCGTAGCTCGTGCCCTCGGCCTTCGTCTTGCCGAGCTTGAGCTTCATGCCCCCCGCTGGGACGGTGGGATCTGCGTTCGGAACCCGCGGGTTCCAGTACCGGCCGTGGAAGTCGAGGCCCACGCCGTCCCCGGTGGCGGGATCGACGAGCTCCAGGTCCCAGGAGTAGAAGAGCTCGGGCGTGGAGCGGGTGACGAGGGTGGCCTTCGCGGTCAACTCCCGGTACTCCGCGGAGCCGGTGAGTGTCGCCGTCTCGCCCTCGGCGGCCTCGTACATCCCGGCGTCGGCGAGGATCGTGACCGCGTCGTCCCACCACAGGCGGCGGAACATCGGGTCGCTCTCGTAGACGTGGCCGCCGTCGTGCTCCATCCACTCGTTCCAGACGGCCCACAGGTAGGCGCCGCCGGGGCTGCCGGCGATGCTGGCCTCGCCGGAGAGGACGTCCTTCTTGTTCTCCAGCCAGTCCCAGCGCTCCTCCCACAGGCCCTTGCCCTGGGCGAAGACGTCCTCGGTGTCCCAGAAGTCGCCGTATACGGTGGCCCGGCTGCCGAAGAGGTCGAGGGGATCGGCCTCACCGCCCAGCAGGACCGTGGTGGCGTCCCCGGTCTCGAACACCGCGAAGAGCTTCGACGGATCGCGGACATCGTCCGGGTAGAGGCCGCCGGCGACGTACTGGTAGGTGCCGTCCGGCAGGAGGATCCGCTCGACGCTCGTCTGGGTGCCGATGTTGGTGGGTGAGTAGCGCGGATCGAGGACCGTCTCCTTGTTGGAGGTGAGCTGGGAGACGTCCCGGGCCGGCTCGAACTCACCGGCCGAAAGCGTCCGGGTCACCGTCCACACCCGTTCGCCCACGCCGAACACCTGGTCGTAGGTGGTCCCGGTGCCGCCGAGGCCGGCCGGGGTGGTAGTCCAGGTTGCGCCGCCGTCGAACGAGCGCCGGATGAAGAGGTTGACGTTGACGGATCCACGCAGGCAGACGCCGTTCGGGTAGGCCGAGGCCGGGTACGCGTGCGGCGAGACGCCGACGATCGCCGTATCCGCCAGGTCGCAGGTGAGATACTGCATGTCGTACGGGTTGTCGACCGCCGGGTCGAAGCCCGCCGGCAGGACGATCCGCCGCATGAAGATGTCCGACGGGTCGCCCTGCCGGATCGGTCCGTCCTTGTAGAGGATGATTGCGGACGTCATGCCGTAGGTCTGGCCGGTGGCGGCCGCCTCGGCGACCTTCGACCCGGGCTGGACCACCAGGCTCATCGGAGCCCTGTCCCGGTTCGACCATTTCGAGGCTCGCCGTTGCCGTCCAGGTCGGTGTCGGCCTTGACGCTGTAGCGGAGCGAGCCCTGGGCGCAGTACTTGCTGACCCAGGCCAGCCCACCGTCCTCCTCGGTCCCGACCGGCGGATCCTGGCCGCCAACACCCCCTATCGCGAGCACTTCGGCCTGACGGCGGACCCCGCCGGCCGCCACTGCTACGAGGTCTCCCACGGCTACGACCGCGCCTGCGACGAGGTGGGCGAGACCTGCTGTGTGCAGGAGTGCCTGCGCTCGGGAGAGCCCTGCCGCACCGTTCACGTGCACGAGAGCGCGGCGGGCCCTGAGCACGAGGAGGTCACCGTCCACCCGGTCCTGGACGGTTCCGGGCGGGTGGAGGCCCTGCTGGAGGTGATCGCCCCTTCCAGGCTGGGAGCGGAAGCCCTGGGCAGCGGAGGCAAGCGCCTGGTGGGCCGCTCGCCGGCCTTCACCCGGATGCTCGAGCTGATCCGGCGGGTCGCCCCCGCAGACACGACGGCCCTGCTCCTGGGGGAGTCCGGGACGGGCAAGGAGCTGGTGGCCCTGGCGCTTCACGGGCTCAGCCCCCGCTCGGCGCGGTCCTTCGTCCCCGTGGAGTGCTCGGGGATCTCGGAGACCCTGTTCGAGAGCGAGCTCTTCGGCCACGAACGGGGAGCGTTCACCGGCGCGGTCCAGCGCAAGATGGGCCTGGTGGAGGCCGCCGAAGGCGGGACGCTCTTCCTGGACGAGGTGGGGGACATCCCCCTGGCGCAGCAGGTCAAGCTCCTGCGCCTCATCGAGACCGGGGTCTACCGCCGCGTGGGGAGCGTCGAGCCGCGGCGGGCCCACTCCGGGGGGGGGGGGGGGAGGGTGGGGGGGGGGGGGGGGGGGGGTTGGGGTAGCCAAGCTCCTTGAGTGATCGAGCTCGCCTGGCTGTGGCGCCGCTGGCAACCCCAGAGCCGGCTCACCCTGGCTCACCCTATGGCCGGAGGAGGAGTGGGGCACCATCCACAGACCCCGCACCCATCGGCCGATCCTTCGACTCCGCTCAGGGCGGAGCGCAGAGGTCGGCCGCTTCATGCTCCAGGGGAGCTCCGGACACAGGAACACCCAGCCGACGCACGGCGAACCCTTCCTCGATCCGCAGGGAGAACGACCGACGGAGTCCACCGACGGTCCAGGGCCGGCCCGGCCCTCCACGACGCCTCTACGACGCCCCGTTCAACACGTTCTTGATGGCGAGCTCCGGCACCCGCCACTCGCCGCCGCTGATCCGGCCGACCTCCTCACCGCCCACGTAGACGATCCCCGTGGGCACCCCGGTCACTCCCTTGGACTCCAGCTCCGGGTCGTTGTAGTCGTCCGGCGCCCCGTAGTAGTCGAACTCGACCGCCGATTCCCCCAGGACCCGGTCCAGCTTGATGATCCGCGGGACCATCTGCTTGCAGGCCGAGCACTTGGAGTTGAAGAAGACCTGGACGCGCACCGGCTTCGAGGTCTCCTCGAGCTCCCGGACCAGCGACCCGTTCGGCTCGTACTGCTCCGCCCCGCGGGCGTACGACGGGTCGTACTCGGTGAGGGCCTGGGCGCTCTGGGGCCCGGTGAGGGATTCCCGGCTGGCGAGCACGACCTCGCGGCCGCCCGCCGAGAACCGGACCCCGTCGTCCTGCACCTCGAGCCCCCCCACCGGCTGGAGCTCGGCGTCCGCGAGGACGTCGATCGTACCGTCCTGGCGCTTGGCCAGGCTCATGAAGCTCACCTGCTCCACGCGCCGGCTCCGGAGGTTGACCAGGAGCGGGCTGTCGAGCTCGGAGCCCAGGATCAGCATCGCCCGGCCCCGCTCCGACTGGTAGATCTCCGCCTCCGGCGCCGCCTCGCCGTCGATGGACAGGGCGAAGGCCCCCACCGGCTCGAAGTCCCGGAAGAGCGGGTCCGGGGTGCGCTGGCCGGCGGCGGGCGGGACGGCCCCGAGGACGAAAAGGAGCCCGGCGGCGCAGACGGCGGTCGCGGGGCGGAATACGAGAAGCTTTCCAGGTCTCATCGGCTCTCTCCGGAAGAAGAAGCGATTCGGTCGTCCATGTCGGGCGCCCACCGCTCGAAGGGGGGCAGCCCGTCCCAGGTCTCCACCACCTCGCCGCCCCGGACCAGGAAGGACCGCGGCAGCCGGCGGTAGAGAGGGGCCAGCAGGCTTTCGGGAGCCTGATACGGCTCGAACCCGGGGGTCCACGTCCAGAAGAAGGTCTGGCGCTCCTGGGGACCGGCGGTGGTGAAGACCGCAAGGCCCGGCGCCCCGGAGCCGGCCAGATAACTCGCGTCCAGGTACTGGTTCAGCCGCTCCACCCGCTCGCCGAAGGCCTCGTCCAGCTCCGCCAGGACCACCAGGTGCTCGCCCTCGGCGAGCTCCGGCGCCAGGGCGTCGAAGCAGATCCGCTCCGAGCCCTCACCGGCGCAGAGCTCCGCCACCTCGACTCCGGGGCGCAGGCGCGTGGCCCAGTCGTCCAGGGGAAGCTCCGGCGCCTTCCAGGCGAGGGCGACGATCCCCACGGCGGCGGCCAGGCCCAGGGCCGTGCGCACGGGCGGAACGGCCCGAGGGCCGCGGCTCCCGGCGCCCCGGCGCCCGACGAACGCCAGCGCCAGGGCCGGGACCATGAGCGCCAGGTCCTGCCAGAACGCCTCGGCGGGCGTGCGCTGGACCAGGTTGCCGAAGCAGCCGCAGGAGGCGGAGTCCACCTCCAGGCCCGCGGCGGCCCGGTAGTAGTCCTGGCCGGTGAGGAAGAGGAAGAACAGGACCAGGAGGGCCGTGGGCACCAGCACCCAGAGGCGCCGGACGCCGAGGACCAGGAGGGCGCCGAGGCCCGCCTCCAGGGCCAGGGCGAGGAACGCTACGGCGCCGGCCCCGAGCCCGAAGGTGAGGCCGCGGCCGGCGATCTCCTCGACGAAGGCGTCGGGGTGGATCGCCTTGGCCCAGGCGGCGAACAGGAAGACCGCGCCCAGGGCGACTCCGCCGAGGGTGCCCAGGAGGGCCCAGGGGGACCGGCTCCCGGAGGAGACGGCCTCGGCCTCGGGCTGCTGGCGGGCGGGTTCGGCCATGGCGGTTTCGGGGGGTTCGACGCGTCGCGGTGGATGCTATCGGCGCCCCGGAAAACCGGGCAAGCGCTGGGTGAATTCCTGAGCCGCGGGCACCGTGGGGTACGGGAGGTTTCCGGGCCGGAAGACTCCGGATCCGGGAGAGGAGGGCCGGGTCGGGGACGCTCCCGTCCGGGGACCGGCGCGAGCGTCCGGGTGGGTTCGCCGCTCGGCTCGCGCCTCCGCTCAGGCCGGGCGACGGAAGGTGTCGGACGACGTGACGACCGGAAGCGGCCCGGCCTTCGAGGTCCCGGGACGGGAGCGTCCCCGACCCGGCCTCCGAACCGCTCGTGGCTTCGGCGGCGTTGGCGGAACACCGGTGGGTCGACCGCCTTCATCCTGCGCCCCCTCGGGAGCGTGTAGGGGCGGAGCTTGTCTCCGCCCGAACCGATGCGACCTCGATGGCCGTTGATGTCGAAGCGACCGTGGATGGGCGGCGGAACGGCCCTCACGACGCCGCCGAGCCGGCGACCTGTTCGCGGCGGTGCCACCCGAGGTGCTTTCTCATCTCCTCGGCGGTGGGGCTGTCGACGCCGTCCAGGAAGGGCTCCAGGGGGCCGGAGAAGAGGAGCTCGCCGCCGTGGACGCCGCCGCCGGGCCCCAGGTCGACGATCCAGTCCGCCCGGGCGACGAGGTCCACCGAGTGCTCCACGACCACCACCCCGTCGCCCCGCCGGACCAGCCGGCGCAGGGTGTCGTAGAGGAGGTCGATGTCCGAGAGGTGGAGGCCGGTGGTGGGCTCGTCGAACAGGAACAGCCGGGGCTTCTCCCGGGTGGGGCGGTCCAGGAACGCGGCGAGCTTCAGGCGCTGGGCCTCGCCGCCGGAGAGCGTCGAGGTGGGCTGGCCCAGGCGGAGGTACCCGAGCCCGGCCTCCTGGAGCACGCCCAGGCGCCGGAGCAGCCGGTCGTGGCCGCGGAAGAAGTCCCGCGCCTCGTCCACGGTGAGCTCCAGGGCCCGGTCCACCGACAGCCCCCGGAACGTCACCGCCAGGACCTCCGGCTTGAAGCGCCGCCCCTGGCACTCGTCGCACGGCACCGTCACCGGCGCCATGAACTGCATGTCGACCTCCAGGGTCCCGGTGCCCTCGCACACCGGGCACCGGCCCTTCTTGACGTTGAACGAGAAGTGGCCCGGCGTGATCCCCCGGGCCTTCGCGCTGGAGGCCGCGGCGTAGATCTTCCGGATCTCGTCGTAGGCCTTGACGTAGGTCACCGGGTTCGAGCGGCTGGAGCGCCCCAGGGGGCTCTGGTCCACCAGGGTGACGTCCGCCAGGTCCTCCAGGCCCTCGATGGCGTCCACCTCCCCGGGCTCCACGTCCACCACCCCCCGGGCGCGCTGGTAGGTGCCGTGGAGGACGTTCTCCACCAGGGTCGACTTGCCGGAGCCGGAGACCCCGGTGACCGCCACCAGGGAGGCCAGGGGGAGCTCCACGTCGACGCCCCGGAGGTTGTGGGCCCGGGCGCCCCGGACGCGCACTCTGGGGCGGTCCTCCAGGGGGCCGGCCCCCCGCTCGCGCCGGAAGCGCTCGCCGCCCCGGATGGCGCGCTCCCGGGCCGGACCCACCGCGGGCTCCCGGAGGTACCGGCCGGTGAGGGACTCCCGGCACGCCAGGACGTCGTCCACCGTGCCCTCCACCATCAGCCGTCCCCCCGCCTCGCCGGCCCGGGGGCCCAGGTCGATCACGTGGTCGGCGCCTTCGATGAGGGTCCGGTCGTGCTCCACCACCAGGACCGTGTTGCCCCGGGCGGCCAGGTCCCGCAGCAGGTCCAGGAGACGCTCCGAGTCCTGGGGGTGGAGGCCGATGGTGGGCTCGTCCAGGGCGTAGAGGGTGCTGGTGAGCCCCGAGCCCAGGGCCGCCGCCAGGTGGATGCGCTGGGCCTCGCCGCCGGAGAGGGTCCGGGCCTGGCGGTCCAGGGTCAGGTAGTCCAGGCCCACCCGGTGGAGGACCTCCACCCGCTCGGCGAGCTCGTCGACGAGGTGGCCCGCCACCTCCCGCTGGCGCGGGCTCCAGCCGCGCTCCGCCAGCCAGTCCCGCAGGCGCTCCACCGACATCTCGGTGAGCTCGGCGATGGAGCGCTCCTCCAGGCGCACGGCCAGGGCCTCCGGCGCCAGGCGCGCCCCGCCGCAGGACGGGCAGGGATCGAAGGAGCGGTAGCGGGCCAGGAGCACCCGGACGTGGACCTTGTAGGTGCGCTTCTGGAGCCAGCGGAAGAACCGCTCCAGGCTGGTGAACTTGTGGCCGCCGCCTTCGCGCCCGCGCCAGACCCACTCCCGGTCCTCCTCGGAGAGCTCGCGCCACGGCAGGTCCAGGGGGACGCCGCACTTGCGGGCCGCCTGGAACAGGTCGTCGTACAGGTCCTCGTAGGCCGGCGTGTTCCAGGGGGCGATGGGCCGCTCCTCCAGGGTCAGGTCCGGGTTGGGCACCACCCGCTCCCGGTCGATCCCGATCACCCGGCCGAACCCCTGGCACTCCGGGCAGGCCCCCAGGGGGGAGTTGAAGGAGAACAGCGCCGGCGTGGGTGCCCGGGAGGTGTGGCCGCAGAGGGTGCAGACCAGGTTGCGGGCGTAGGTGCGCCGGCGCGGGGCGGAGCCCTCCGAGGCGTCGGGCCGGCCAGCCTCGCCGGCGGCGGGGACCTCCAGGGTCTCCACCCGGCCGCCGCCCAGGCGGTAGCCCTCTTCCACCGTCTCCACCAGCCGGGCGGGGGGACCTCCGTCCTCGTCCGTACCCGCCTTGAACCGCCCCAGGACCAGGGGCAAAGACTCGGCGCCCTTCGGCCAGCGCTCCCCCGGCTCCATCCGGACCACCTCCGGAGCGTCCCCACTCTCGTCCAGCCGCCGGAGGAACCCCTGGCGCACCAGCTCCGCCAGGGCGGCGTCGGCCCGGCGCTCCGGCCGGGGGACCCGGGCGATCAGCAGGAAGCGCTCCCCGGCCTCCCCGGCCGCCATCTCCGAGGCCGCCTGGCCCGGCGTGTAGCGCCGCAACGGACCGTGCCCCCGGGGGCACCGGACCTCCCCCAGGTGGGTGAACAGCAGCCGCAGGACGTCGTGGGTTTCGGTGATGGTGCCCACCGTCGAGCGGGCGTTGCGCACCGAGTTCTTCGCCTCGATGGCGACCCCCGGCAGGATGCCCCGGACCTCGTCCACCGGCGGGCGCTCCATCCGGTCCATGAACTGCCGGGCGTAGGTGGACATGGACTCGACGAAGCGCCGCTGCCCCTCGGCGTAGATGGTGTCGAAGGCCAGCGACGACTTCCCCGCCCCCGACGGGCCGGTGACCACGGTCACGGCCCCGTGGGGGACCCGGCACGAGACCGCCTTCAGGTTGTGGGTAGACGCCCGCTCCACCTCGATGGCGTCGACGGCCTCGACGGAGTCGATGGGCGCGGCGGCCTCGACGGGTGGCCGGGCCTGGGACTTCGGTTCGGGCATGGCGACGGGTGGGCAGCCCTTCCGGTGGAGGGGCGCCGAGCACTCCATGGTATCGCGCCTCGCGCGGAGAGGAGCGGCTCGGCCATCGGGCGGCTGACCCGCATGGACGCCCTTCACGGCCGGAAGCGCAGGCACCACTCGCCCTCCAGGCGCGTAAGGAGGGCGTTTCCACGGTGGATCGGCTCCAGGACCTCCGGGCGCTTCGCGTGGAGCAGCATCATGGGGCCGCTGCGGAACAGGCACCCGCGATCGGTGAGCTCGGTGATCAGGCCGGGCCCGGACCGGCCCGTCAGGGCGATCACGCCGCGGGGCCCGGCATGGCGCAGCAGGTGGCGGAACAGGTCGCCCACGGACCCGCGGCGGGCGACGAGCTGCAGGACCTCCCCCCGCTTCGCCTCGTCGACCGCGTAGACGAACCATCCGGCCGTTCGCCCGTGGGGATCCCGCACGGCCACCGCGTGGAGGTCGCCGGCGGCACCCCGCGCGCGCCTCAGGGCCCACTGCAGCGAAGGGCGCTCGTAGCACGGATGGAGGGCATGGCGCGTCCCGGCCTCCGCCATGCGTTCCAGGAGGGCCTCCGGGCTCAGCTCCTCCGTCGAGCCGCGGGGCCCCGGCCCCTCGTTCGGACGCTGCAGCCAGCGTGCGGCGACCCCGTCCACCACCGGTCCCAGGGGGGCACAGGCCCGGGCCAGCGCGCCGCCGCCCCGGCGCCGGCGCAGGGCGTGGAGAGCCATCCGGCCGGGGCGCAGCGGGCGGATCCAGGTCAGGCTGTACAGGGGGCAGGCCTCGCCGCCGCGGGCCTCCCAGAGCCGCAGGCTGGCCCGGTTCGCCTCGTCGGTGAAGGAGAGGTCCTGGGGCCCCCGGAAGTGCTCGTCCATCAGCCGGAGCCCCACCATGCCCCGCTTCCGGGGGTGGACCACGAACTGGGAGCAGACGGCCACCCGGAGACTCCGCCCGCCCAGCGACATCCGCCTGGCGACCACCCCCAGGAACCCGGCGATCCTCCCGTCGCCCTCCTCGTAGACCAGGGGGCCGATTCCCTCCTCCCGCCAGGGGCCGCTCAGGAAGACGTCGGTGAAGTAGTCCCGGTACGCCTCCGACAGCCGGCGCAACGCTTCATTCCCCGCGCCGCCGGCGGCGTTCTCCGGCACCCGGAACACGGTCCGGTGCACCTCCGCGACCTGGGGGATGTCCGACTCCACGAAAGGCCGGACCCGATCGCGGCCGCTTGTGCATCGCGACCCCACGTCGATCCCCTCACTCCGGGCGTGGCCGGGGGCCGGGAGGCGGCGCCCCGTCGGCGCGGCGATGCACGATGCCGCTGATGCCGTTGACGGTCGTGAACGCCTCGCTGAACAGATCCTCGTCGGGGATGTCCACCCCGAACGCCGACTCGAGGAACGCGACCAGCTCGATCACGCCCGTGGAGTCCACGAACCCCGCCTCGAACAGGTGGGTGTCCCGACCGAAGAGCGGGTCCTCCGGAGCCACCCGGAACTCCCGGCGCAGGAACGCCTCGATCCGGTCGGCCGCTTCATCCGGTGATATCGGCATCGGTCGCCTCCCTCACGTGCTGCGGGACGCGGGCGTCCCTGGGTCCCTTCGCCCCCGGAGCTTCACCCATACCCGGCCGAGACCGACAGCTCCTCCCGGACGCGGCCGAGGATCTCGACCGCGCACTCCAGGTCACCACGCCCGGCGAGGGACAGGCGGAAGTACCCCGGCTCGTGGAAGATCGTCGAGGGCGCGACGAGGAGGCCGCGGGCTGCCGCGGCCTCGGCGAGCTCGAAATCGTCCCCGGTGGGGCACGCCGCGTAGACGAAGAACGTCGCGTCGGCGTCGCACACCTCGTAGCCGTACCCTCGCAGGGCGCTCCGCACCCTCTCCTGCCGCTCCGCCAGCCAGTCCCAGCACAGCCGGACGTCGAGCAGCCGGCAGACGGCCCGCTGCATCAGGTCCGTGGGAGTGCAAGCGCCGGACACCCGGGCCCAGCGCTCCAGGTCGCGGGCGGTCCCGACGCTGTCGGGCATCCGGGGGGACACGGCGACGTAGCCGATCCGCTGACCCTGGAGCCGGAGGGCCTTGCCGAACGAGTAGACGCTGAAGCTCCGGGGATGGCTCCGCAGCGGGCTCCAGAGCTCGGCGCCGCTCCAGTCGACCCGTCGGTGGACCTCGTCGCTGATCAGGTGGATCTCGGTTCCGTAGCGCTCCTCGGCCGCGGCGAGCTGGCCCGCCAGGGTCTCGACCTCGCGCCTCGAGTACAGGACCCCGGTGGGGTTGGAGGGCTGGGCGAGGAGGAATCCCCGGGTCCTCTCGTTCAGGGCCTTATCGATCGCCGCGTGGTCGAGCCGCTTGTCGGGTCCCGAGGGCACCAGGCGGAACGGGACGCCGAGGTTCCGGAGGTAGAGGGGATAGTCGTGCCAACACGGAGTCGGCACGATCACCTCGTCCCCCGGCCCGAAGCAGGCCCCGAGGACGAGGTTCAGGGCGGCCGTCGCCCCGGGGGTGAGGACCACGTGGCGATACTCGAACGCCAGCTCGTACTCCTCCCGCAGGCGCGAGGCCACCAGCCGCCGCGGCAGGGTCCTCCCGCCGAACGGGCTGTACTGGAAGGCCAGATCGCCCTCCTCCCGGACCGCCTCTTCCAGCGCCGAGCGGACCTCCGGGGCGGGCCCTCCGTACGCGTTGGCGTAGGAGAGGTCCAGCACCCGGGGTCCGAACCGCCGGAACGCCGTGGCGATCAGCCCGTCGAGGCGCTCCTGCGGCGCCAGCAGAGGCTCGAGCTCACCGAGCGTTGCCGGCATACTCCTCCCTCAGGGCAGGCCGGTCCGGCTTGCCGGACGCCGTCAGGGGCGGGCGATCGACGCGCCAGATGACCTCGGGGCGCAGGTACTCGGGCATCTCGCGCTTGCAGAAGTCCCGAAGGGCGTCCTCCCGGAAGGGGGTCCCGTCCTTCGGCGTGACCGCCGCCACGATGCGCTCGCCGGCCCCGTCACCGCCCACTCCGAACACCACCGCCGAGGCGACGAGCTCCGAGCCGTGGAGCAGGGCTTCGACCTCTTCGGGGCTCACCCGGAAGCCCCGGTGCTTGATCCGCTGGTCCCGCCGGCCGACGAAGTAGAGGTAGCCGTCCTCGTCCGTGCGCACCAGGTCCCCCGAGTACACGACGGTCTCCCGGACCCCGCCGGGCAGCGGACCGGGATGTGGCCGGAAGACCTCCGCCGAGGCCTCCGGGTCCCGCCAGTAGCCCAGGGCGACGTTGGCGCCCCGGTGCACCAGCTCGCCGACCTGCCCGGAAGCACAGGGGTGGCCGTCGGCGCCGACCACCAGGATCTCGACGCCGGGGATGGCCTTGCCGATCGAGGACGGGCGCCGGTCCACCTGGTCCGGTGCCAGGTACGTGGAGCGGAACGCCTCGGTGAGGCCGTACATCAGGTACACCTGCACGTGGGGGTGGACCCTCCGGACGGCCCGGACCACCTCCTCCGGCATCCTGCCCCCCGTGTTGGTGACGTAGCGCAGGTGCGGGAAGCTCCGGGCCAGGAAGGGCGAGCGCCCCTGCGTGAGCTGGGTCCACAACGCCGGCACGCCGGCCATGCCCGTCACCCGTTCCCTCCGGAGGGTGTCGCAGACGTCCGAGGGGAACGTGGAGCGCTGGAGGACCAGCGTCCCCCCGACGAGCAGGGCGGTCAGGAGCTGGTTGAGGCCGTAGTCGAAGCTGAAGGGCAACAGGCTGACCAGGACGTCATCGGGCCCCAGGTCCAGGTAGCCGGCGACGGTCCGCGTTCCGGAGAGGAGGTTTTCGTGGCTCAGCACCACCCCCTTCGGCTGGCCGGTGGAGCCCGACGTGTAGAGGAGGAGGGCCACGTCGGCGCCGATCACCCGCTCGTCCGACGGCTCGGCGGAAGGTACGGCCCCCCGCTCCACCCGGAGGATCTCCGCGGCCACCGGCTGGAGGCCGGGAACGTAGAGGAGCTGGCGTCCGTCAGTCAGGAGGAACGCCGCCCCGCTGTGCTCGAGGATGTAGCGGAGCTGCCGCGTCCGGAGCCGCTCGTAGGCGAGCACTCCGACGCCACCCGCGAAGAGGACGGCGAAGAGCGCCACCACCGCCTCGATGGACCTCGGCAGGAAGATCGCCACCCGGTCGCCCCTGCGGAGACCCCGCTCCCGCAGCAGCCCGGCCCACCGCCGCGAGCGTTCCAGGAGCTCGCCGTACGAGGCCCGCCGGGCTCCGCCACCCGTGCCGTCCACGATGGCGAGCCTGTCCCGCGGCGGGCGCTTCAGCAGATCGGGGACCGAGTACAGCTCTCCCGGCACTGGGCTCCTCTCTCGAGAACGGGGGCGCCGGCCTCCGGTGCGATCTCCGGAAGGTCAGGCCCGGTCCACGTCCCCCCGATGCGGGCGCGGCCCGCCCGTTCACGTTTCGAGGCAAGCCATGTGCCAGTGCACTGGACCGGCATTCGGTCCAGCCCCGGCCCGACGGGAACCGACAGGTCTACACGGCTTGTAATGACGACAAACCGGAGGCACCCCCTGGCACTGGCTTGACACCCGCTCCAGCCCGGGCTACCGTCCTTGCCCCGATGCACCCCTTGGCCCGATTTAGCCGCCCCTCGACGAGCCGTCCTTGGGACGGCCGGCCGGAGGGGCGTACCCCGGGCTAGCACTTAAGCACCGAGACACACCCCCGAAGCGATTCCGACGCCGGCCTTCCCAGGCCGGCGTTTTCGTTTTCTGGGCGGTACTCCCGGTGGAGCCGGAGGACCGACGATGAAGCAGGACGCGTTGCGACAGCGGATCGATGAACTGGACGAGGGGATCCTGGAGCTCCGGGCCGAGCGCCGGCGCCTCTCCCAGGAGCTCCTGGACGACGCCGCCGGAGTGCGGGAGCACGCGGCCCGGGCTCGGGCGAACGGCGGCGCGGCGACGGTGCGGGCGGTCTTCCAGGGGGTCGGCGGCGCGTACTCCCACCTGGCGGCCCGGAGCTTCTTCGGCGACGGGCCGGAGGCGTCCTGCGAGGGGCTGCCGGAGCTCGCCGACGTGGTCCGGGCGGTCGAGGGGAGGAAGGCCACCCACGGCGTGCTGCCGGTGGAAAACACCACGGCCGGGAGCGTCCACCCGGTCTACGACCTCCTCCTGGGGACCGGGCTGTCGGTGGTGGGCGAGATCGTCCTCCGGGTGGAGCACTGCCTGGTCGGCGTCGAGGAGGTCCCCCTCGGGAGCCTCCGGCGGGTCTTCTCCCACTGGCAGGCCCTGGCCCAGTGCTCCCGGTTCCTGGCGGAGCTGCCCGAGGCCCGGGCGGTCCCGTGGGGGGACACGGCCCTGGCGGCGTCCAAGATCGCCGAGGACGGCGACCCGGCCCAGGCGGCGATCGCCAGCGAGGAGGCGGCGCGGCGCCACGGCCTGCCGGTCCTCCGGCGGGACGTCTCCGACGAGCGCGAGAACCTGACCCGGTTTCTCGTCCTCGCCCGGGACCCGGTGCGGGTGGACCCGCGCCTGCCGGCCAAGACGTCCCTGGTGATGAGCGTGCCCCACCGGCCGGGTGCCCTCCTCAAGGCCCTGGCCGCCCTGGAGGCCCACGGCCTGAACCTGACCAAGATCGAGTCCCGGCCCCAGAAGGGCTCGCCGTTCGAGTACCTGTTCTACCTGGACTTCGAGGGGAACCTGGAGGAGCCGCGGGTGCGCTACGCCCTGGCGGCGCTCCGCTGCGCCGCAGGGATCGTCCGTGTCCTGGGGTGCTACCCCGCGGCCCGGCGGCCGGAAGGGGGGCCGGACCCGCGGTGCGCGGCTCGGGACGGCGCGGGCTAGGTACTGAGCGTGTAGGGGAGGAGCTCGCCTCCTCCCGCGGGTTGGAACGGTCGGGGATCGCCGGCGCATGGGAGGAGACGAGCTCCTCCCCTACACGCCTCCATCGCGACTCCGCACGACGTCGTAGATCAGCTTGCGTGGCGGAGGCTCCACTTGAGGACCTTCATCAGGTCGGCGGGCTCCTCGTCCTCCTCCTCCGGCTCCAGCTCCTCGGGGACCCCCACCACGTCCTCGCCCCGCTCCCGCTTGGCCCGCACCAGCGCCCCCAGCCGCCGGGCGTCCTCGTCGCGGAGCTCGTCCTGGTCGAGGTCCTCGGCGGTGCGGGCCTCGATCTCCTCCGTCATGCGCCGCACCGTGTGGGGATCCACCTCCCCGGGCTCCGGCAGGCCGACGTCCTCCGGGGTGCGGATCTCGTCGGCGAAGCGCAGGGTCTCCGCCCGGAGGATCCCCTCCTCGGAGAGGATCGCCACCAGGTACTCCTTGCCCCGCATGACGAAGGTCGCCACGCCCGCCCGGCCGGTCCGTTCCATGGTCCGGGCCAGGAGGCGGTAGGCCTTGGTGGTCTCGCCTGCGGGGGTGAGGAAGTAGGCGCGGTCGAAGTAGACCGGCGGGATCGAGGCCGTTGGCACGAAGCGGCGCAGATCGATCTCCCGGGACTTGTCCGGCGCCAGGGCGTCGAGCTCATCGCTCTCCACCACGACGTACTCCTCCGGACCCACCTCGAAGCCCCGGACGATCTCGTCCGGCCGGACCTCGCGGCCGTCCGCCGGGCAGTAGTAGCGCCGGGCCAGGGGTACCCCGCCGGGCCCCAGCATCCGGAGCGACACGCCGCCCCGGCGGTTCGCCGGGTAGAGGTAGACCTGGATGTTGACCAGGCCGAAGGAGAGGGTGCCCGACCACAGGGCCCGGGCTCGGGCGGTGGAAGCCTCCACCTCCGGCTCGGGGCGGCGGCCGGTCGGGGCGCCCGTCCCGGCTCCAGTGCGGGGCTCAGCCATTCGAGCCCTCCTTTCCGGCGTCCCCCGTCTCGAACGGCCGGCTGAGGTCCTCGCGCAGCCGGGCCAGGCTGCTCTCGAGGGCGTCCACCAGGGACGGCGCCTCCTCGCGCTCCTCCGGGCTCGGGAACTCGAGGACCCGGCCCTCGATCTTGGCCTCGATCAGCTCCAGCACCCGCTCGCGGTACTCCTCGCGGTAGCGGGTGGGGTCGAACTCGTCCGCCATCGCCTCCACCAGGCGCTCGGCCATCTCCACCTCCGCGCCCTCCAGCTCCCGGCCCCGGGGAGCCTCCAGCTCGGAGGTCGCGATCACCTCGCCGGCCGCCCGGAGCGAGATCAGCATCAAGTACTCCCCTTCGGCGCGGAGCGCCCCCCGGTACTGCTTGTTGCGCATCACCCAGCGGGCGACCCCTTCCCTGCCGGCGCCGGCGAGGGCCCGGGCCAGGGCGAAGTAGGAGTGGCCGGCCCCGTCGTCCGGTCCCAGGTAGTAGGGGCGGTCGTACCACCGGTGGTCGAGCCGGGCGGGCTCGACGAAGCGGGTGACCTCGATGGTCCGGGAGGGCTCGGGCTGCACCTCCGCCAGGTCCTCGTCGTCCAGGACCACGAAGGTCCCGGGCTCGACCTCGTATCCCCGGCGCACCTCCTCCCGCGGCACCTCGTCGCCGCTCCGGGGATCCACCATGCGCTGGCGGACCCGGACCCGGTCCTCGGCGTGGAGCAGCCGGAAGTGGACCGTGCGATCCTCCACCGCCGAGTAGAGCTTCACCGGGACCTCGGCCGACCCGAACCGGACCACCCCTTTCCAGATGGCGCGGGCGGCCATCAGGCCTCCCCTCCCCCCGTCCACCAGGGGGCGCTCTGGGCACGGCGTCCGGTCATCTCGGGGGAGCTCGCCGGCCAGGTGGCCGAGGCTCCGGGAAGGAAGGCCAATAGCAAGTTGCTTGCCGCAGGCCGGACCGGTCTGCCCGCCAGAGCCGAGGGCGGGAGAGTGGCCGGCTCGCAGGGTGCGCTTCGGCGCACCGGGACTGCGCCCTGCCCGCGACCGAACGGCAGAGTGGCCGGCCCCGGGGTGGTATCGTGGGTCGGCGACGCCCCCCCTCGGCGCCCTCGGGGAGGTCGGAGCCATCCCCGTCACCAGCCGCCGGGGCTCCCACCCGGAAGGAGGTCGAAGCGATGCCAGCCAGCGCGAGCACGGTCCGCGATTCCCTGATCCCCCGTCTCCAGGACGCGGTCGCCCTGGGCGAGCCGGAGGCCACGGTCGCCCGCATCCAGGACGACCTGACGGACCTGATCAACCGCGGCGCCATCGACCTGCCGGAGCGCTTCCGGCGCGTCCACCCGGACCACTACGCCCGGCGCCTCCTGTACCGGGACCCGGACACCGGCTTCACCGCCGTGGTCATGACCTGGGGACCGGGGCAGTCGACACCGCTCCACGACCACGCCGGGCTGTGGTGCGTCGAGGGAGTGGTGGAGGGCACCATGAAGGTGGAGCAGTACGAGCTCCTGGACGAGGGCGACGAAGAGCGCTGCCGGTTCGAGAGCCGCGGCCGGGTGCTGGCCGGCCCCGGGTCCTCCGGCGCCCTGATCCCCCCCTACGAGTACCACGTGCTGGGCAACGCCACGGACGACACACCCGCCGTGACCCTCCACGTCTACTCGGGCGAGATGGAGCACTGCACCGTCTTCGAGCCCGAAGGCGACGGCACCTACCGGCGCCGCTCGAAGAGCCTGTCCTACGCGGATTGATCGACTCCTCCCGAGACTCATCGAGGGGCTCCCGGGTCTCCACTCCCGATCGAACCGTTCCGCGCCCTCCCCGCGGACGCACGCGGTTTCCTTTTCCCGGCGCTCCTGTCGTCTAATGGGGTCGAGATGGACGCCGCCGCCCCAGCCCGGACCCTCCCACCGCCCCGGGCCGCCAAGGTGCCGGGTGGAACCGTGCCCACCGCCTGGCGCGCACTCACCCGGGATCCGCGCCACTTCCAGATCGCCGTGCTCTCGGCCCTGCTGGGCTGGGGCCTCTTCGGGCTCGAGCTGGAGGTGCGGCCGGCGGTGGCGGCCACCATCCTCGGGACGGCCCTGGCGCTCCAGTGGGCGGGGGACCGGATCCGCGGGCGGGTCACCGGGGAGCCGTCGGCCCCGGGGCGGAGCGCTCCAGCAGGCGGCGGCCGGCCCCGCCGCTTCGAGCCCCGGAGCGCCCTCATCTCGGCGCTCTCGCTGACTCTCCTGCTCCGGACCACCTCGCCGTGGGTAGCGGCCCTCGCAGCGATCCTCACGATCGGCAGCAAGCTCGTGATCCGCCTGCCCACCCCGCACGGCTCGAAGCACGTCTTCAACCCGACGAACTTCGGCCTCGCGGCGACCCTTCTCCTCACCGACCGCGCCTGGGTCTCGCCGGGTCAGTGGGGCTCGGCGGCGCTGGCGGGGTTCGCCGTCGCCTGCGCCGGCTTCCTGGTGGTGCGCCGGGCGGAGCGGAGCGACGTCACCTGGGCCTTCCTGGCCTCCTACGGCGCCCTCGTCTTCGGGCGGGCCCTGTGGCTCGGCGATCCGATGGCGATCCCCGTCCACCAGCTCTCGAGCGGGGCCTTCCTGATCTTCGCGTTCTTCATGATCTCGGACCCCAAGACCACCCCCGACTCCCGGGCCGGCCGGGTGCTCTTCGCCCTTCTGGTGGCCCTGGGGGCCGGGCTCGTCCACTTCCACCTGTACCGGCCGAACGGGCTCATCTGGTCGTTGGCGGCGCTGGCACCGGCGGTGCCGGCGATCGACCGGCTGCTCCCCGGGCGGCGCTACCGCTGGCCCGGGGGCCGGCCGCGGGGCGAGGTGAGCTTCCACCGCGGGCGGACGCAAGGTCCGCCCCTACATGCCCGGAGAGGGGTGGAGCTGCCGCCTGAGCGGCTCCCCGCCTCCGGTTCTTCCACCCACACCGGAGCAGCGAAAGCCCTGGTCGCTCCAGTCCGTGAAGGGAGATGTACATGAGCTTCGGACACCCCGGCTCCACGTGCGCTACGACGGGGAGCGGTTCCCGGAGGACCTCCAGTTCCAGGAGACCGGCGACCGCACCAACTTCCAGGGCCGCTACGTCCTGCGCCATCCGTGGACGGGCTCCGAGGACTGCCCGGAAGCCGACGAGTACCGCCGCGAGCTCGCCGAGCGCCGGGAACGCCAGGCCCGAACCCTGGCGGAGCTCACCGGCTGGAACC
Organism: Thermoanaerobaculia bacterium; assembly: GCA_046538065.1. Taxonomy (GTDB): domain Bacteria; phylum Acidobacteriota; class Thermoanaerobaculia; order Multivoradales; family DATKCC01; genus JBKHJP01. Next base: position 23,348 of record JBKHJP010000002.1, read on the forward strand.
TGGAGGAGATCCGGGACCGGATGGACCTCGGCGCCCCGCCGCCGGAGGACGAGCCCTGGTGGCGCCGCCTGTGGCCGGACCGGGACGGACGGTAGCGGTCCGACTCGATCCCGCCTCAGGCCCGCCGTGCTACCGTTCCGTCAATGACGAACCCAGCGGCGCGATCCGCACCTCTCACCGTGGAAGACCTCCCCTGGCTCGATCGGGACGAGGGGCGGGCGGAGCTCGTGGCGGGCACGCTGGTCCGCGAGCCTCCGCCCGGAGAGGGGCACGGCGGGATCGCCGCCCAGGTTGCGGCGCTGCTGCTTCCATTCGTCCGTGAGCACGGTCTGGGATGGGTCTTCGTGGAAACGGGCTACGTGCTGGCGAACGACCCCGACACCGTGCGGGGCCCCGACGTCTCCTTCGTCTCCGCTCGTCGCCTGGCCACGGCGTCCCGGCGTGGCCCCTACCGCGTGGGGGCACCGGACCTGGCCGTGGAGGTGGTGTCACTGGCTGACAGCCGGCGGGAGGTAGCGGCAAAGGCGGCCGAGTACCTGGCGGCGGGCGCCGAGGCGGTGTGGATCATCGACCCTCGTCACCAGACGGTCACCACGAACCTCCCCGAGCGACGTCCGACGACGCTCGGTCGCGACGAGACGCTGCACGGAGAGCCTTGCCTTCCCGGTCTCCGCCTCGCCGTCGCCGACCTCTTCGCGTTCGAGGCATCCCCCGAAAGGTGAGGCACCACCCGTAGGGGGTGGTCGCGCTCCTGGTCGGCTTCTGCGCTGGACCCAGCTACGGCGGGTGCGGCGGCGGTGGCGGCTCGCGCGGGCGGTCCGGGGGACGGTCCTGCCCCTCCTCACCTCGCTCTTCCTCTCCCTCCCCCTCCTCGCCGAACACCCGGTCCAGCCAGCGCCGGATGCGGCCGGGGCCGCGCTCGTCGCCGGTCTCTTCCCGGCCGCGGCGCTCGCGCCAGCGCTCGTCCCGGTCCCACCAGCCGCCGCGGCCGTGGAGGCCGCAGACCTCCGCCGGGACATAGCCCTCCAGGAAGACCTCGGTGAAAACTTCGGGGCAGTCGTCCGTGGCGAGCTGGCCGCTCGCCGGGTCGATGACCGCCGTGGTCACCCCCGGGGGCATGCGGAAGGTGGAGTACCCGCCCGGAGGCCGCACCCTTGCGGTGAAGCGGGTCCAGATGGGAAGCGCCGCCCGGGCGCCGGACATCCGCGTGGCGGCGTTGTCGTCGTAGCCCACCCAGACCACGCTCACCCGTTCCGGCGAGTAGCCGGCGAACCAGCTGTCCCTGCGGCCGTTGGAGGTGCCGGTCTTGCCCGCCAGCGGCCCCTGGAGGCCCTGGGCCCGGGCGGAGGCGCCGGTGCCCCGGTCCAGCACCCCCTGGAGGAGCGAGGTCAGGAGGTAGGACGCCTCCGGGGAGACGACCCGCTCCGGCTCCGGCGGCGTGAGACCGTCCACCGCTCGGCCCTCCGCGTCGAAGACGGCGGTCAGGCCGTAGATCGGCGGCCGCTCCCCGCCCCGGGCCAGGGTGGCGTAGACCGAGGAGAGCTCCAGGGCCGTCACCTCGAAGGACCCCAGGGCCAGGGACGGCAGCGGGTCCAGGTCCGAGCGGATGCCCAGGGCCCGGGCCGTCTCCACGATCCGCGGGAGCCCGGTCTGGAGCGCCAGCCGGGCGGTGGCGACGTTGTAGCTGTCCTCGAGGGCGGTCCGGGCCCGCACCCAGCCGTGGTACGCGTCGTCGTAGTTGTCGGGGGTCCAGGTCCGGCCCGCCAGCGTCACGGTGAGGGGCGAGTCCTCCACCAGGGTGGCGGGCGTGGCCTGGCCCGACTCGAAGGCGGCGGCGTAGACCACCGGCTTGAAGGCGCTCCCGGCCTGCCGGCGGGCCTTGCGGGCCCGGTCGAACTGGCTCCGGGAGTAGTCCCGCCCCCCGACGTAGGCGAGGATCCCGCCGTCCCGGGGGTTGAGGGAGATGAGGGCCCCCTGGAGGGGCCCCTGGGCGTTGGGGTTGCCCTTCTCCCAGCCGTTCTCGAGGGCCGGCAGGCCCCAGTCGACGGCCTCCCGGGCGGCCTGCTGGTCCGGCCAGTCCAGGGTCGAGAGCAGCACGTAGCCGGCGTCGGCGAGCTCCCGGACCCCGAAGCGGCGGGCCGCCTCGTCCGCCATGAAGTCGCCGAAGTAGGGCGCCCGGCGCCGGACCACCGGCTCCGGGTTGACCGTCACGGGGGCCGCCCGGGCCCGCTCCGCCCGTTCGGGGTCGACCACGCCGAGCCCGGCCATGAGGTCCAGCACCTGGTCCCGGCGGCGCCGGGCCGCCTCCGGATGGGCCAGGGGGGAGTAGTTCGCGGGCGAGCGGATCATCCCGGCCAGGAGCGCCGACTCCCCCAGGTCGAGCTGGTGCGGGTCCTTGCCGAAGTAGGCCCGGGACGCGGCGCCCACGCCCATCAGGTTCACGCCCCGGGAGGCGCCCAGGTAGATCTCGTTGAGGTACGCCTGGAGGATCGCCCGCTTCGAGAAGCGCAGCTCCAGGAACAGGGCGAGGACCGCCTCCCGGAGCTTCCGCGACCAGGTGCGCTCGTGGGTCAGGTACAGGTTCTTGACGAGCTGCTGGGTGATGGTGCTGCCGCCCTGGGTGAGCTCGCCTCCGGTCAGGTTCACCCAGGCGGCCCGGACGATCCCGGTGAAGGACAGGCCCAGGTGGTCGAAGAAGTCCTGGTCCTCCACCACCAGGACCGCCTGGACCAGCTCCTCCGGAAGCTCGTCCACCCGGGCCGGCCGGCGCTCCTTCAGGTCGGGGCCGTAGTAGGTGGCGATCAGCGGCGGGTCGAGGTAGGCCACTTCCACGGCACGACCGCTGAGCTCCAGGCCGCGCACCCGGCGCCCGGCCCGGAGCCGGATCTCCAGGGGCCGCCCGCCGGCCCAGCCGTCCGGGGTGGGGAAGCTCCGCTGGTAAACCGTGAGGGTGTCGCCACTCCGGACGTAGCGCCCGGCGACGGGGCGCATGCCCTCCTCGACGGGGCGGTACCCCTCGTCCCGGAGCAGGTCCAGGATCTCCTGGAGGTCGATGAGCTGTCCCACCCGGAGGACGGGGGCGCGGCCGTAGAGCCGCGACGGCTGGAGCGACGGAGCGTCGTCGAACTGGCCGGAGAGCTCCCAGTAGGGCCAGACCGCCCAGGCGACGATCCCCACCACCAGGAGCGCCAGAGCGGCACTCCCGAGAAGGATCCGGCGCCGGATCCGCCGGTCGCGCCAGAGTCTCGCGAGCCCGCGCCGGTCCCCGGCGGAGCCCGTCTCAGCGGGGCCCTTCCCGCCCTGTCGTTTCCTGATACGCATCTACCGTGGACGGAGCGTCTCGCTCCTCGGCCAGCCTCTTGCAAGACCGGGGCCTCCGGTCTCACCGCTGCCGGCGCCTTGATCCGCTCTCTTGCCCCGCTCTCTTGCCCCGCTCTCTTGCCGGAGCCCCGCGGCACGCTCACCTCCTCCTACGGCCCCTTCCACATCCGGGAATCGAAGGAGAACGGCTCCGGCGGGTCGATCTCGAGCTTCTGGATCGCCCGGTGAATCGGGTTCAAGAGGACGTTCGACTCCTGGGGGATGAGCGCCGACGGCACCTCCAGGGGGGCCGAGCGGCCGGACCGCTGCCAGGCGCTGCCCAGGTCCTTGAGGGCCTCCGGGGCGGGATGGCGCCGCCAGTCTTCCGGCAGGAGGGAGCGGTCCAGGCGCCCGACCCGTAGCCCGGGCGGGAGCCTCGCGCGGATCGCCACCAGGTCGTCGGGCAAGGTCTCCTGCTGGAAGTGGACGACGAGCTCCAGGGCGGCGAGGGAGAGGGTGGCGGACGTGTAGACGAGGGGGGTTCCCGGGTGGTTCCAGCGGCCGCCGTAGAGCCGTGCCCCTTCGCCGTCGAAGGCCCGCCCGGCGTGGCGCGCAGTGGTAAGGCGCCAGACCGTCCGGCCGGGCCCGCCACTCACGAGCCACTCACGAGTAGACGCCGTGCTCGATCCGGCCCAGGACGGATTCGACCTGGCGGCTCCCGGCGTCGGTGTCCAGGAGCTTTAGGGGAACGCGGCCCCCGAGGGCGCGGTTGGGCCGCTGGAGCCAGGTCGCGGCGCGCTCCGGCGAGCCCAGGACCTCGGTGGCCTGGGCGGCGATCCGGGCCAAACGGAAGAGGCGGTCCGACTCGTCCGGGTGGAGGCGGTGCTCCTTCTTGCGGCGAGCCAGGGTGCGCTGCGGCAGGTGGAGCGCCTCGGCGACCTGCTCCCTGGAGAGCCCGAGGCGGCCCATGACGGCCTCGAGGGCCGCGTAGGGCAGCCCTTCCCGGACGGTCTCGCCGAGCTCCGGCAGCCCCGCGGACTCCATGTGGAGGACCCGGGGACCTCCCAGGGTCTCGAAGATCGTCGCCGCTGCGGTCATGGTGCCTCCCTTCCGGCCATACGGCCACCATCTTAATGCCAGGCGGCCACGACCGCAACCCCGGAGACCGGAGGGTGCGACCTTGTCGCACCGGCGCGTCCGATCCGTTCGTTTCGGTGCGACAGGGTCGCACCCGGCCTCAGCGCTCCCCCAGGGCCGCCTGGAGGCCGGCGCGGGCCGTCGAGTACGCGTGGAGGGCCCGGGCGAGGTTGGTGCGGGCCTCGGTCACGGCGAGCTCGGCGTCGTCCAGCTCCACCTGGGTGGAGAGGCCGTTCCGGAAGCGGATCTGGGCGATCTCCAGGGCGCGCTCCGCCAGGGCCACCGTGCCCCGGGAGGCTTCGACGGACTCCCGGGCCGCCTGGAGCGCCAGGTCCGCCTGCTCCACCTCCAGGCGCACCTCCTCCTCCAGGCGGGCGAGGCGCTGGCGCTCCTGCTCCAGCGCAGCCCGGGCCTGGGCCACCCGGCCCCGGCGCTCGCCGCCGTCGAACAGGTCCACGGAGACCACGAGCCCGGCGGCCAGGGAGTCGACGAAGTCGTCGCCCCCGGGGAAGTCGTCCGTCGAGGCCCGGTGGAGGTAGTCCGCCGTCAGGTCCAGGCTCGGTAGGAAGGAGCGGCGCTCCGCCTCCACGTCCTCCTCCCGGAGCTCCACCAGGAAGCGCTGGCGCGCCAGGTCGCTCCGGCCGCGGGAGGCCCGGGCCCAGGCGGCCCGGAGGTCCGGGGAATCCGGGTCTCCCTCCGCCTCGGTCCCGCCGCCGGCCTCCCGGCCCCGCGGCCCGGTGCCCTCGGCCTCAGGCTCCAGGAACCCGTCCGTCAGCTCCACCTCCCGCTCCAGGGGCAGGCCCACCACGCGCTTGAGGCGGTTGAGCGCCAGGTCCAGACCGTTTCGGGCCTCGATGAGCGGCGGCCGCAGGTTGGCGAGCTCCACCTCGGCGGTCAGGAGGTCGAAGTCCGGCGCCGTGCCGGCGTCGTGGAACGCCTGGACCTGCTCCAGGCGGGCCCGGGCCTGCTCCACGGCCTCCTCCCGCACCCGCACGAGGTCCCGGGCCAGCAGGGCGTCGAAGTACGCCAGCCGGGCGGCCAGGGCCACGGCGGTGCGGGCCCGCTCGGTGCCCGCCGCCGCCGCGCCCCGGGTCAGGTGGGCCGCCCGGATCGCCGGGCCCAGGCTCGGGTCCCAGAGGGCCTGGGTCAAGGTGGCGGAGAGGTCCACCTCGTTGTCGCTCCCCACCTCGATCCGCTGGAGCCCTTCGGGGCTGTTGAAGAAGAAGACCGGGCGCTCGATGTTCCGGGTGTAGACGCCGCCGGCCCTGAGCTCCGGCAGGGCCCCGGCGGAGACCTCCCGGACCAGGCCCTCGGTCCCGGCCTCCTCCGCCTCGGCGATGAGGACATCCTCGTTCCGGGAGACGGCCCGCTCCACGGCGTCGTCCAGGCCCAGGGGCAGCGGCGACGGGGCGCCGGGGGCGTCCGCAACCCGCTCGACCGGCCCGGCGCCGGGGGGCCAGGCCCCGGCGAGCCCCGGCGCCCCCTCGGCGGCCTCTCCGGCCGCGACCTCGGCCTGGGCTCCCGCCCGCAGCCCAAGCGTGTAGGGGCGGAGCTTGCCTCCGCCCGTGGTGCCGAACGGCTCGGTGGTCGCCGGAGCAGGGGAGGAGACAAGCTCCTCCCCTACACGCCCCCAGAAGGAATCGCCGTGCCACACGAAGGGTCTAATCAGTAGAGAATCACCAACTTCTACGTATCCGGCTCCGGGAGCCTCGCCGTCTGCGGCCCCCATCGCGGCCGGAGACGCGACCAGGCCCAGGACGAGGCCCAGGGCCGATAGCAGGTTCGGGACTCGGCCCGGCCCCGTCACGGCGTCGCCTCCCGGGCCGCCGCCTCGCCACCGCCCGGCTCCTCCCGGGGACCCTCGTCGCGCTCCCCCTCCCCTCGCAGCCGCGTCACCCGGGTGCCGAGCCAGGTCAGGCCGTCGTCGAAGAGGGTGTAGAAGACCGGCACCACGTACAGGGTGAGCGCCGTCGAGACCACCATCCCCCCCACCACGGCCACTCCCAGGGGGCGCCGGGACTCGGCGCCGGCCCCCAGGGCCAGGGCGATGGGGAGCACGCCGAAGACGATGGAGAACGAGGTCATGAGGATGGGACGCAGCCGCACCGCCGCCGCATCCAGGACCGCCTCGCGCATGGCGTGGCCCCGCCGGCGCAGGGTGTTGGCGTAGTCCACCAGGAGGATCGAGTTCTTCACCACCAGGCCCATGAGCATGATGATCCCGATCAGGCTGTAGATGTTCAGCGTCATCCCCAGGGACGCCAGGGCGAGGACCGCCCCCACCAGGGCGAAGGGCAGGGCCAGCATGATGGTGAGGGGATGGAGGAAGCTCTCGAACTGCCCCGCCAGGACGAGGTAGATGCCCAGCACCGCCAGGGCCAGGGAGAGGAAGAGGCTCCGGGCCGACTCCTCGAAGTCCTGGCTCTGTCCCGCCACGGCAGTGGTGAAGCCCTCCGGCAGGACGTCCGCCGCCAGGGCCCGGACCCGGTCCAGGGCCTCGCCCAGGGGAATCCCTTCCAGGTTGGCGTCCAGGATCACCGAGCGGCGCCGGTTGTAGTGGTTGATCTGGGACGGGCCCACGCCCTCGGTGACGTCGATCACGCTGGCGAGCTGGAGCAGCCCGCCGTCGCTACCCCGGAGGTAGACCTCCTCCAGGTCCCGGGGGGTGGCCCGGAAGCGCTCCAGGAGCTGGACCACCACGTCGTAGCGCTCGTTGCCCCTGCGGTAGCGGGTCACGTCCTGGCCGCCGAAGAGGACCTGGAGGGTCCGGGCCACCTCCTCCACGGAAACGCCCAGGTCCGCCGCCCGGTTGCGGTCGATGGTCACCGAGAGCTGGGGCTTGTTGAGGTCCAGGTCCGTGTCCACGTCGGTCAGGCCCGGCTCCTCGCGCATCCGGGCCGCCAGCTCGCCGGAGACCTCCGCCAGGCGGTCCAGGTCCCGGCTCTGGAGGACGAACTGGAGGGGTTTTTCCGTCCCGCCGGCCGTCAGCGACGTGGGGGCGATGACGAAGACCTGCACCCCCGCCAGGTCCGCCACCACCCGGCGCACCTCGGCCATGATCTCGAACTGGTCCCGCTCCCGCTCGTCCGCCAGGCGCACGAAGAGGATCCCCTCGCTCACCTTGGCCGGCCCGCCGATGGCCAAGCCCACGGCGGAGAAGAACCGGTCCACCCCCTCCACGTCCGCCACCCGGCGCTCGATCTCCGAGAGGTACCGGTCGGTGTACTCCAGGGTGGAGCCCTCCGGCGCCGTCACGGAGATCAGGAACTCTCCCCGGTCCTCCGGCGGCACGAACTCCCGCCCCAGGCCCACCATCAGCCAGACGCTCCCGGCGAAGGCCGCCACCGCCACCACCACCACCAGAACCCGCCGGGAGAAGGCCCACTCGAGCGAGCGCCGGAACCCCCGGGTCAGGCGCTTCAGGCCCGACTCCATGGCCCGGGACAGGCGGTTGCCCCCGCCCCCCAGGCGCAGGAACCGGGAGCAGAGCATGGGGGTGAGCGTCAGCGCCACGAAGGCGGAGATCAGGACCGAGATCGCCACCGACAGGCCGAACTCCCGGAACAGCCGCCCCACCACGCCGGTGACGAAGGCGATGGGCAGGAAGACGATGACCAGGGTGAAGGAGATGGCGAGGACCGCGAAGGCGATCTCGGAGGTGCCGCGCTGGGCCGCGGTCCGGCGGTCCTCCCCCTCCTCCATGTGGCGGTAGACGTTTTCCAGGACCACGATGGCGTCGTCCACCACGATGCCGATGGCCAGGGTCAGGGCCAGCAGCGTGAGGGTGTTGATGGAGAAGTCCATCAGGAAGAGGGCGGCGAAGGTGCCGACCACCGAGACGGGGATCGCCAGCGACGGGATGATCGTGGCCCAGCCGGAGCGCAGGAAGGCGAAGACCACCAGCACCACCAGGCCGAAAGCGATGAGGAGGGTCTCCCGGACCTCCTCCAGCGAGCGCTCGATGAACCCGGCGTCGTTGACGGCGAGGGAAAGGGTGAACCCGGGGGGCAGGTCCTCCCGGAGCTCCTCCACCCGCTCCAGGACGCCGTCGGCCACCGCCACGGTGTTGGCGTCCGACTGCTTGATGATCCCCAGGCCCACCGTGGGCTCGCTGTTGAAGCGGGCCAGGGTCCGCTCGTTCTCGACCCCCGCCTCCGCCAGGCCCAGGTCCCCCAGGCGGATGGCGGCGTCGTCGCGCCAGGCCACGATCAGGTCGTTGAACGACTCCGGCGTCGGGAGCTCGCCCTCGGTGCGCACCGTGAACTCCCGCTCGCGGCTCTCGACCCGGCCGGAGGGGATCTCCACGTTCTCGCGGCGCAGCGCCGCCGTGACATCGGTGACCGAGAGGCCGTAGGCGGCGAGCTTCCGCGGGTCCAGGCGCACCCGGACGGCGAAGCGCTTCTCGCCGCCCAGGAGGACCGAGCCCACGCCGGGGAGGGTCTGGAGCTCCTCCTTCAAGACGGTGTCGGCGTAGTCGTTGACCTCGGTGTCCCCCAGGTCCGGGTTCGACAGGGGCAGCCAGATGATGGGCGAGGCCTCCGGGTCGAGCTTCTCCACCACCGGCTCCTCCACGTCGTCCGGCAGCTCGCCGCGGACCCGGGAGACCTTGTCCCGGACGTCCTGGAGGGCCACGTCGACGTCCCGGTCCAGGTGGAACTCGGCGGTGATGATGCTGGTCTGCTCGCCGGAGATGGAGGTGAGGGTCTTGAGGCCCTCGATGGTGTTGACCTCCTCCTCCACGACCTCGGTGACCTCGGTCTCGACGACCTCGGGGCTGGCGCCGGGCAGGAGCGTGGTGACCGAGACGATGGGGTAGTCGATCTCCGGGAGCTCCCGGACCGGCAGGCTCTGGTAGCCCACCCAGCCCACCAGGATCACGGCGGCGGTGACCACCGTCGTCAGGACGGGCCGGCGGATGGAGACGTCGGACAGGAACACCGGTCAGTCCTCCTCCGGCTCGTCGAGCCGCTCCGTGGTCCGGACCGCCGCGCCGTCCTGGATCCGCTGCTGGCCGGCCACCACCACCTGCTCACCGGCCTCCACGCCGGAGAGGACCTCCACCCGGCCCGGGGCCCGCTCCCCCAGGGTCACGCTCCGGAGCTTCGCGGTGTCGTCCACCACGGCGAAGACGAAGTTCTCGCCGCCCCGGGGGACCACCGCCTCCTCCGGGATGACGACGGCGTCCGCCCGGCGCTCGAGCTCGATCTCCACCTCCACGAACTGCCCCGGGCTCAGCCGCCCGTCCGGGTTCGGGACCTCCGCCTCGATCCGCACGGTCCGGGTCTCCGAGTCGACCCGCGGGCTGAGGAAGACCACCGCGCCGTCCACGACCCGGCCGGGGTCGCTCCGGGCCTCGACCCGGACCGGGCTCCCCACCTCCACCCGGCCCAGGTACGCCTCCGGCAGGTCGAACTCCACCCGCAGGGGGCGGTCGTCCACCAGCTCCATCAGGGGGTCGCCCTCCCGCAGGAAGTCCCCGGCGTAAAACGAGCGCTCCCCCAGCCGCCCGGCGAAGGGGGCCCGGATCACCGTTTTCTCCAGGCGGCGGCGGGCCAGGCGGAGGTTCGCCTCGGCCTCCTCCGTGCGGGCTCGGGCCGCCTCGTGGGCGCTCTCCAGGTCGTCCAGGGTCTGGGGCGAGATGGCCCCCGCCTCCAGCAGGCCGCGGTTTCGCTCCAGGCGGGCCGCCAGGTTCTCGGCCTCGGTGCGGGCGCGCTCCAGGGTGGCCTCGGCGGCTTCCACCTGGGCCGCCAGCTCCCGGTCGTCCAGGCGCACCAGGACCTGGCCGCGGCGGACCGTCTCGCCCTCGGCCACCGGGATGGCGGAGACCACCCCCTCGGCCTCCGCCCGGAGGACCACGGTCTGCTCCGCCTCCAGGGTGCCCACCGAGGCGGCCCGCACCGAGACCGGCTCCCGGCGGGCCTCGGCCACCTCCACCGCCGGTGGTTCGGCGGGGGCGGCGGAGGCGTCGTCCCCGGAAGCGCCGCCGCAGCCGGCGGTGGCGATCGGGACGGCACCCAGCAAGAGCAGGGCGGACCAACGGCGTGATCGGCGAGGTCGCTGGTCGGGCACGGGGGATCCTCCGGGTCGGGGCGTAGCGCGCGGGAACGGGACGGCGTCCTGGGGAACGTCGGGGTCGCCGGACCGCCGACCCCGGAAGGCTACCTCATGGGACAGGACGACCGAGCACCGTGGCCCGCTTCCGCGGAGGGGCGAGACGCGCGTCCAGGGGAAGGAAGGTGAGGCCGGCCGGAACCGGCCCCCCGCCCAGGTTTCTCGACTCCGCTTCGCTCCGCTCGAAACGACAAGGGAGATCGCGCTGCCCCGGGCGGAGGCAGGGCTCCCCATCACAAACCTGTAGGGGCGGAGCTTGCCTCCGCTCAAGGCGAGGCGCCCCGTCAAGTGCCTGTAGGGGCGGAGCTTGCCTCCGCCCGTGGCGAAGCGCCCCGCCGAGAGCCTGTAGGGGCGGAGCTTGCCTCCGCCCGTGGCGAAGTAGGCCCGCCGAGAGCCTGTAGGGGCGGAGCTTGCCTCCGCCCGTGGCGAAGCGCCCCGCCGAGAGCCTGTAGGGGCGGAGCTTGTCTCCGCCCGTGGCGAAGTAGGCCCGCCAAACCCCGGGAGGAGACAAGCTCCTCCCCTACACGCCACGGCCAGGGAGTCGGGAATGCTCAGGGCGCCCACCGAACGGTGAAGGAGCCCCCACCCATGGTTCGACCCCTCGGCTCCGCTCGGGGGGCCCAGGGTCGCACCCTGCCCCGGCACCGGACGAAATACGGCGGGCCGGAGCGGGAGTTTGTCTAGAGGCCCGTACGCACCTGGAAGCCACCTTCCGGGCTCCCCCGGCCGCCCCGGCGGCCACCGACGAACCCGAGCACACCGGCACCGCACCCCATGATCGCCGTCTCCGGCCTGTCCAAGCACTTCGGCCCCCAGACCCTCTTCGAGGACGTCTCCCTCCAGCTCACCCCGGGCAACCGGTACGGCCTGGTGGGGGCGAACGGCTCCGGCAAGTCCACCCTGCTCCGGATCCTCGCCGGCCTGGAGCCCGCCTCCGACGGCACCGTGGCCATCCCCAAGCGGCTGAAGGTGGGCTACCTGGAGCAGGACCACTTCCAGTACGAGGACACCCCCATCCTCGAGGTCGCCATGATGGGCGACGACGAGGTCTGGCAGGCCATGCGGGAAAAGGACCGCCTGCTGGAGAAGGCCGACGAGCACTTCGAGGCCGAGCGCTACGCGGAGCTGGAGGACCTGATCCTCCGCCACGACGGCTACGCCCTGGAAGCCCGGGCCGGCGAGGTCCTGGAGGGCCTGGGCATCCCGGCGGAGGTCCACCGCCAGCCGCTCTCGACCCTGTCCGGCGGTTTCAAGCTCCGGGTGCTCCTGGCCAAGGTCCTGGCCGCCAACCCGGACGCCCTCCTCCTGGACGAGCCCACCAACCACCTGGACATCGTCTCCATCCGGTGGATGGAGACGTTCCTCCAGGGCTACGAGGGCATCGCCGTGGTCGTCTCCCACGACCACCGCTTCCTGGACACCGTCTGCAACCACATCGTGGACGTGGACTACCGGACCGCCATCCTCTACCCCGGGAACTACTCCGCCTTCGAGAAGGCCAAGCACGAGGAGCGGGAGCGCCGCGCTGCGGAGCAGGAGCGCCTGGAGAAGCGCATCGCCGAGCACCAGGCCTTCGTCGACCGGTTCCGGGCCAAGGCCACCAAGGCGCGCCAGGCCCAGAGCAAGGTCAAGCTGATGGAGAAGATGGCCGACGACCTGGAGCCCCTGCCCACCACGTCGCGGCGCTACCCCAGGTTCCAGTTCCACCAGCGCCGCCCCAGCGGCAAGGAGGTCCTGACCCTGGACGGGATCTCCAAGGCCTACGGCGACAACCAGGTCCTGGAGGACGTCTCGCTGACCGTGCGCCGCGGGGACCGCGTGGCGATCATCGGGCCGAACGGCATCGGCAAGTCGACGCTCCTCAAGATCGCCATGAGCCCGCTCGGCGGCGGGGTCCAGCCCGACGACGGCACCGTCGAATGGGGCTACGAGACCCACCCGGGCTACTTCGCCCAGGACCACAACGACGTCTTCGAGGGCTCGCGCCAGAGCGTCGAGGCCTGGCTGTGGGAGACCTGCCCCAGCGAGCCCATCGGCTTCGTCCGGGGCCAGCTCGGGGCGGTGCTCTTCTCCGGCGACGAGGTGAAGAAGCCCGTGGGGAGCCTCTCCGGCGGCGAGGGGGCGCGCCTGGTCTTCGCCCGCCTGGCGGTCGAGCGCCCGAACGTGCTGGTCCTGGACGAGCCCACGAACCACCTGGACCTGGAGGCGATCGACGCCCTGGTGGCGGCGCTGCGGGACTACGAGGGCACCCTGATCCTGGTCTCCCACGACCGCTGGTTCGTCTCGGAGCTGGCGGACCGGATCGTGGAGATCTCCGCCGACGGCATCCAGGACTACCGGGGCACCTACGACGAGTTCATCGCCGCCTCCGGCGACGACCACCTGGACGCCGAGCAGGTCCTGCTCCGGGTCAAGCGCGAGAAGAAGAAGAAGGACCGGAAGGGCTCCTCCAACGGGAGCGGGCCGGACGACAAGGAGCGCCAGAAGCGCGTCAAGGAGCTCCAGCGCCGCCGGGACCGGCTGACCGAGGAGGTCGACCGGGCCGAGGCCCGGGTCGGTGCCATCAACGAGACCTTCTGCGACCCGGCCTACTTCGAGCGCACCCCGCCGAAGGAGGTCCGCAAGCTCGAGGCGGAGCAGCAGGACCTCAAGGACCGCATCGAGACCCTCATGGGCGAGTGGGAGTCGGTGGAAGGGGAGCTCGAAGAGCTGGCGGCGGAGTGAAGGTGGTCATAGCCGCTGCTTCCAGTGCTCCGGGTGCCGAGCTTGGTGCTCGACGGCCAACTCGTAGTACTCGAATGCCTCCGCGAGGTCAGCTTCGGCTTCAGGAGTAAGTTGGCCGTGATGCTTCACGACCGACGGAGAATGACGAGCACCAGCACGATGGCGAGCACTCCTCCGGCAATGATGGCTCTCTTCATGAACGGCACTCCACAGAAGACACGGGGCCCACGGCCGTACCGCAGCCCGTCGCATCAACGCCTACAGCGCCGGAAGATTAGAGGGCGGAACCAGGCTCAGGAGGAAAGGCGCCTCATCAGCCGAGGTAGCGGGTGATGTCGAGGGCGCCATGGAAGATCCCGAGGAGGCGGACGTTGCGCGTTTCGGTCACCAGGTAGGCGATGCGGTAGTGGCCGTAGAGGAGGATCCGAACCTCCCGGTCCGTCACCTGGCTCCACCTTACTTACCCCACGATTCGACCTCGCGCCGCACCTCCTCGTGGCTCACGGTGCGGCCCTGGTCGACATCATTGAGTCCCCGGTCGATCATGCAGGCGAAGGCCGGCTCGCGGAGGACAGGCACCAAGCCAAGGCCGAGTTCTCCGCAGAAGGCAGCCCCCCTCACCCCCACCAGCTCGGGTCGTCTTCGGGCACCGGGATCCTCAGGGAGCGGAAGCGGGCCAGGGGGAGGGGCTGGTCGCTCAGGAGGGAGAAGGCCGTGAAGCCGAAGGCCAGGGCGGCTCCCCGGTCCTCAGGCTCGAGACGGCGGTGCCACTCCCGGAGGGCGGCGACCAGCTCGGCCTTCACCTCCTCCAGGGTGCGGGTCGGGCC
>JBKHJP010000133.1:0-10519 GCA_046538065.1 Thermoanaerobaculia bacterium
CCCCGGCGGAGGGACCGACGCTCCTCAGCCAGCGCGACCCCTTCTGCCCGGCCCCCAAGAAGGGCATCCCGCCGACCGTGTCCACGTCCACCACCAAGGCCGGCCGCTGACCCGCCTCTGACGGCTCCGGTGCGCAGCCCGGCCCGCCCCCGGCGTACTCCCAGAGCCGGGGACCCGTCGGCCGGAGCCACCGAGCTGCGGACCGGGAGAGCCCGCCAGGGAACGTTGAGGACGGCGCTCCGCCCGGCTGCAGCGGAGGCCACCATGGTCGCGCGCGCCGTCCGAACCGAGGCGCGCGCCCACCGTCCAGGTCGCCACGTAGCGCGCGCCGGTTCCCAGGCGGGCTCCCCCGGGCCTCAGCGGAGCTTCGGACCCTCCATCACGGTCTCGGAGCCCTGCGTGCGCCGGCCCTCATTTGCGCCAAAGGTGTTGACAGCCGCCCGGCCCCCCGTGTACCCTGAGCACGATGTCCCCGGACGCGCACATCCTCCCCTTCGCCCTCCGGGTCCCCACCTGCGCCTGTAGCTAGCGGGTCCAGCGGCGGCCGTCCGGCCCCGCCTGGTCCCGCGTACCCCAGTTCTTCCGTACGTACAGACGTTCCGTGCCCACCGCCGGCCCCCGGCCGCGCGGGAGCTTCCCGCGAGGAAGCGCCGGACCCCGGACCTCCCGGGTCCCCGGCGGTGTGACACGGGTATCCGCGAGCGACGAACGACAGGCGCGAGGAGGACCCCGATGGCCAGAGCCCCTGCCCGGGAACCGAGCTGGGACCTGATCCTGAAACGCAACTCCGTCGAGCGGTTGAAGCGCGAGAAGTTCCCGCTGGACGTCCTGGACGAGCTGCCCCGCATCATCGAGCGGGGCTACGAAGAGGTGCCGGAGGAGGACTTCGTCCGCCTCCAGTGGTACGGCCTCTACCACGACAAGCCGAAGGTCGGGCGCTTCATGATGCGGATCAAGGTGCCCGGCGGCGTGCTGACGCCGGCGAAGCTCCGCACCATCGGCGAGGTTTCCCGGCGCTTCGGCCGCGGCTACTCCGAGCTCACCACCCGCCAGAACGTCCAGCTCCACGACGTGGAGCTCGGCGCCCTGCCGGAGATCTTCCGCATCCTGGAGGAGGCGGGCCTCACCACCGTCTCCGGCTGCGGCGACACGGTGCGCAACATCACCGGCTGCCCGGTTTCGGGCCTGGCCGCCGACGAGCTCTTCGAGACCCGCCCCCTGCTGGACGAGGCGGCCCGCTTCTTTTACGGCAACCGGGAGTACAGCGACCTGCCCCGGAAGCACAAGATCACCATCGCCGCCTGCCCCCACCAGTGCAACGCTCCGGAGATCCACTGCATCGCCCTGGTGGGGGTGGTCCGGGACGGGCGCCAGGGCTTCGCCGTGCGGGTGGGCGGAGGCCTGGCGACCTGGCCCCGCCTGTCCGACGACCTGGGGGTGTTCGTCCCGGTGGAGGAGTCGCTCCCGGTGCTCCGGGCGATCCTCGACGTCTGGAAGGAGGACCTTCAGAGCCGCATGTCCCGGGCCAAGGCGCGGCTCAAGTTCATGGTCCACCGGGTCGGCCCGGGGGAGTTTCGGACGCTGGTGGAGGAGCGGCTGGGCCGTGAGCTCGAGGACGGCGCCCTGCTGGAGCCCCCGGCGGAGGAGCACGACCACGCCGGGATCGCGCCCCAGAAGCAGGACGGGCTCTACATGGCGGGCTTCCCCGTCTTCATGGGGGTGGTCGAGGCCGACCAGCTCGCCGCCCTGGCGGACCTGGCCGACTCCTGCGGCGGCGGCATCCGCCTGACCCGGCGACAGAACTTCATCCTGACCCACGTCCCCGAGGAGCGCCTGGACGGGGTGGTCCGGGAGGTGGAGAGCCTGGGGTTTCCACTCGACCGTGAGGGCGCCGGCGGCCAGGTGAGCGCCCTCCGGGGCTCGTCCATCGCGTGCACCGGCGAGCCCTTCTGCAACTACGCCGTGGCCGAGACCAAGCACAAGCTGGCGGCCATCGTGCGCCACCTGGAAGGGGTCTTCGGCGACCGGGTGGCGGGCCTGCGCCTGAACCTCGACGGCTGCCCCAACGCCTGCGCCCACCACTGGCTGGGGGACATCGGCCTCCAGGGGACGACGCTCCGCCAGCGGGGGCCGGAGGGCGAGCGCCTGCGGGGCTACGACCTCTTCCTCCGGGGCGGGCTCGGGCGGCGCGCCGCCATCGGCCAGCCGGTCCTCCGCCGGGTGCCGGCCGGGGACGTGGAGCACGTGATCGAGCGCCTCCTCCACGCCTACTTCGAGCGCCGCCGCGACGGCGAGTCGGTCCAGGAGTTCTTCACCCGCCACGACGACGAGGAGCTCGCGGCCTTCGGCACCCTGCAGGAGGAGGAGGTGAGCCGTGCTGGATAGCGTCGCCTACGCACCCGAACCGGAGCCGGACGAACGAGACCTCCTGGACGAGCTCGAGGCCGGCCAGCTCGCCGTGGAGCTGGACGACACGACACCCGAGGAGATGCTGGAGTGGACCCTGGAGCGCTGGGGGGACCGGGCCGCCATCTGCACCAGCTTCCAGGCCGAGGGCATGGTGCTCCTGGACATGGCCTGGCGGATCCGCCCGGACGTGCGGGTCTTCACCGTGGACACCGGCCGCCTCCCTCCGGAGACCTACGAGGTGATGGAGGCGGTGCGGGAGCGCTACGGCCTGAAGGTGGAGGTCCACTTCCCGGAAGCGGCCCAGGTGGAGAGCATGGTGAACCGCTTCGGCCCCAACCTCTTCTACCAGGCGGTGCCGGCGCGGCTGATGTGCTGCCACGTGCGCAAGGTGGAGCCCATCCGGCGGGCCCTGGAGGGCCTGGACGCCTGGATCACCGGCCTGCGCCGGGGCCAGTGGGCCAGCCGCTCCAACATCCGCAAGATCGAGGTCGACCACGACCACGGCGGCCTGGCCAAGGTGAGCCCGCTTGCCGACTGGACCCTCGAGGAGGTCTGGGACTACATCGAGGAGCACGACGTGCCGCGCCACCCCCTGTACGAGAAGGGCTTCACCTCCATCGGCTGCGCCCCGTGCACGCGGCCCACCCGCGAGGGAGAGGACCCCCGGGCCGGGCGCTGGTGGTGGGAGAAGGACGCCCCGAAGGAGTGCGGCATCCACTGCCCCCTGGAGTCCGGCGGGTTCGAGCACGAGGTGGAAGCGATCCTCGGCGGCGAGGAGGGGCACGGCGCCTTCTCCGGGAGGGAGTGAGATGCCGTCCCCAACGACGGAGGCTCCGTCCCGCGTGGGCGTGGAGCCCGGGGAGCGCGACCTCCTGGTGGAGGAGATCGACCGGATCGCCTCTTCGTTCACCGGCGCCGGGACCCGGGAGCGCTACGCCCGGCTGCGTGAAGCGGTGGCGGCCGGCGCCGTGGAGGGGGAGCTCGTCGGCCACCTGGAGGACCTCCTGGAGATCTTCCTGGAGAGCCGGAGCGTCCACCACTTCCACGGCCCCGGCCCCGAGCGCTCGCTCCTGGAGCTCTACCGGCGCACGCCCCGGGGGGCCGCGGTGGAGGAGGCCGCCGCCACGGCGAACCGGGCCCTCGAAGCCGTCCGGGGCCAGGCGGTCGAGGCCCTGACCTTCCGCCCGGGCCTCCCCGGCAGCCACCGGCTGGTGGTCGAGACCGACCGATGCCGGCTGACCCTGGAGATCGGCCGCTCCGGCGTGACGGCCCGGGACGTCTCCGTGTGAGGGTGCCGTGAACGCCTCGAGCACGCTCAAGATCCGCGGCCGGCCGGTGGAGCAGCCGGCCGGAGGAGACGCCGCCGCGCGCCCGGAGTACTACCCGGTCTATCTCGACCTTCGAGATCGCCGGTGCATCGTGGTCGGCGGTGACGCCGCGGCGGCCTCGAAGGTGGAGGGCCTCCTCGCGGCGGGCGCCCGGGTGACGGTGATCGCCCCCGGGCTGGAGCCGGCCCTGGAGGCCCGGGTGGCCTCGGGCGCCGTGCACCACCTGGCGCGCGGCTACCGGCGGGGCGACCTGGAGGGGGCCTTCCTGGCCCTCTCGGTCCTCGCCGATCCGGAGGTGAACGAGCCTTTCTGGGAGGAGGCGGAGACCCGGGGCATCCCGGCGAACGTCATGGACGACGTGCCCCGGTGCAGCTTCATCGCGCCGTCGATCGTCCGCCGGGGGGACCTGTGCGTGGCCGTCTCCACCTCCGGCAAGGCGCCGGCGCTGGCGGTACGGATCCGGGAGTGGCTGGAGAGGGTCCTGGGTCCGGAGCACGCGCGGTTCCTGGAGCTCGCCGGGGCGCTGCGCGAGCCCCTGGCCCGGGCCCGGCCCGACCTCGCGGAGCGGCGGGAGCTCTGGTACCGGCTGGTGGACTCGGACGTGATCGATCTCCTGGCCCGGGGAGACGAGTCGTCGGCCGTGGCCCGCGTCGAAGAGATCATGGGGATCCGTCCGGACCTCGGCGTCGGTGGGGAGGAGGCGTGAGCGCCGCGGGGGTGGTGGTCCTGGTCGGGGCCGGGCCGGGGGACCCGGAGCTGGTGACGGTGCGGGGCCTCCGGTGCATCCGGGCCGCCGAGGTCCTGGTCCATGACCGGCTCGTCCACCCGGACCTCCTGGCCGAGGCACGCCCGGCGGCGGAGCGCGTCGACGTGGGCAAGGCCCCGGGCCGACCCTCGCCGGCCCAGGAGGAGATCGACTCCCTCCTCGTCGACCGGGCCCGGGCCGGCCGGACGGTGGTCCGCCTCAAGGGCGGCGACCCGTTCGTCTTCGGCCGGGGGGGCGAGGAGCTCCTGGCCTGCCGGGCGGCCGGAGTGCGGTGCGAGGTCGTACCGGGGCTCACCAGCGCCGTGGGCGTGCCCACCGCCGCCGGCATCCCGTTGACCCACCGGGCCGTGGCCGGCGGCTTCGCCGTGATCACCGCCCACCGCGCCGCCGACCTGGACGGGATGGACTGGGGTGCGCTCGCGCGGATCGACACCCTGGTGGTGCTCATGGGGGTGGCCCGGCTCCGCTACATGGCCGCCAACCTGGTGCGCGCCGGCCGCCCCGGCAGCACCCCGGCGGCGGTGGTGGAGCGGGGCACGTGGGAGGGGGAGCGGGTGGTCCCGGGGACCCTGGGCGACCTGGCCCGGCGGGCCGAGGCCGCGGGCGTCCGCCCCCCGGCCACGATCGTCGTCGGGCAGGTGGCGGCGTTCGCGGGCGATGCGGCGGCCCTCGCGGCGAGCCGCGGGACGCCGGATGACCGCGCCGCCTGCGTGTGAGCCACCGCCGCAGGCGCAGTCCGCCCGCCGGACGTTCCGCGTGTCCCCTCCTTGTCGCCCCGAGCGGAGTCGAGGGGCCTGGGCGGGGGACGGTGGATGGAGCCTTCCCCCGCCCAGGTTCCTCGACTCCGCTTCGCTCCGCTCGGAACGACAAGGAAAGGGGTTCGGAGGTTGCAGAGAAGCGGCTCGGAAGCTGGAGGGAAGCGGCTCGGAAGCTACAGCGAAGCGGCTCGGAAGCTGGACGGAAGCGGCTCGGAAGCTGGAGCGAAGCGGCTCGGAAGCTGGAGCGAAGCGGCTCGGAAGCTACAGAGAAGCGGCTCGGAAGCTGGAGGGAAACGGGTCGGAAGGGTCAAGCAACCGGCCTTCGCTTGCACCGGGCGTCGTAGCCATCGCTGCTGCCACGTGCCGTTGCCTTGAGCGGAGCCGCGCACCCACCGGCCAGCGGGATCATGGCGCGCGCGGCGTGCGCAGCCACGGGCCTCTATACGCCTCCGGCGCCGTACGCCTTCCGGATGTCCCGGACGATCTTCAGGTGGTGACGGTGGTGCATCCAGAGGAACCGGACCCACTGGGCCGGGGTGAGGCCTCCGAAGACCGGGTGGCTGGCGCGCCCATCGGCGGCGGCGATCTCGTCCAGGGAGGGGCGGAGTGTCTCCACCCGCTCCCGGGCTCGACGGAGGGCCTCGGCGACCTCCGCCGGGTCGATCCCCTCGGGCCGGGCTGTGGGCGGCGCCTTGCCGACACCCCGCGGGATCCAACCGAGGGGCAGGAGGACCCGGCCCGCTAGCTTGATCCGCGGCCCCGGCTCCCCCGACCGGCTGCGCTCCAGGGCGTGGTCGAGCTGGCGGAGGGATGCCTCGTCCGCCTTCGCCATGTGCTCCGCGTGCTCCAGGGCGCACCAGCCGGAGACCGCGGTGCGGGCCAGGGGGAAGGGCCCCGGGTCCTCCGCCACCGCCAGGAGCTCGTCCAGCTGGGCCAGGGTCCTGCGGTGGAGAGTCGCGAGGTCACCCATGGTCCACCTCCCGGCTGCTGTCGTCCCCGGCCCCCCCGCCGCCCGTCGCCTCCGCCCGTTCCGCCTCGGCCAGGAGGGCCTCCGGGTTCGGGATCCCCACCCGTCGCGCCTCGGTGGGGGAGAACAGGTCGCGCCGCAACTCCAGGTCCCGGACCACGGCCCTGCGAAAGCTCTCGTCGGGGCTTCGGCGGGC
This sequence comes from Thermoanaerobaculia bacterium, assembly GCA_046538065.1. GTDB lineage: Bacteria > Acidobacteriota > Thermoanaerobaculia > Multivoradales > DATKCC01 > JBKHJP01. The sequence continues at coordinate 6,425 of JBKHJP010000133.1, forward strand.
GAGGATCCGCTCCCGGTAGTCGGCGAGGTCCACCAGCTCCAGGTTCATCCGCACCGTCTTGAACAGGCGGGGCAGTAGCTCCCCCGGCGCCTGGACGTGGTGCAGGCCGCCGGAGTAGGCCAGGAGCATCTTGCCCCCGCCGGCGGTCTCGATCAGGTCGGCGATGCCGCCCCGGACGGTCATCGGCTTGCCCTCGGAGTCCAGGCCGTTCGCCCGCTTCATCCGTCCCTCGGGGAGCAGGAGGACCATCCGTCCCGGTCCGGCCTGCCGCACCACCCGGCGCCAGGTCTCGTCGCGCTGACGGGTGACGCCCACCACCTCGCGGGCGACCAGATTGAAGAACTTCCCCACGATCGGGCGGCGGAGCGTCTTGTCGGCGATGGGGATGACCCCTTCCCGGGCGATCCGCCCCATGAAACGGGCCGGAACCACCGCGGCGAAGACCGGCTCGTAAAGGCTCGTGTGGTGGAGGATGGCGCAGATCCGGACGTCGGCCCTCCAGGGGTCCTCCGGCTCCCCGCCCACCCAGCCCCACTCGTGGCGGAAGAAGACCTGGCTCAGGGCCCGGACCACGAGCAGCAGGATGTACGTGAAGAGCGAGCGCACGGCGGACGGATCTGGATCGGGTCGGTGCAGAGGGATCTTACACGGAACGCGCCGGCGGCCCCTGGTGCGCCGTGGCCGGCGCGGACCCCAGGCGGTAAGATCGCGCCCCGGAGGCATCATGTCCGCGACCCCCATCCGCCAGGAGCGCCCGCCGATTTCGGCCATCATCACCACCTTCAACGAAGAGGCGAACATCGCCGGCTGTATCGAGTCGCTCGCGTGGTGCGACGAGATCCTGGTGGTGGATTCCTTCTCGGCGGACCGGACCCCGGAGATCGCCCGGTCCTACGACAGGGTCCGGTTCCTTCAGCGCACCTACTTCGGCTCCGCGTCGCAGAAGAACTGGGCCATGGACCAGGTGAGCCACGAGTGGATCCTGATCTTCGACGCCGACGAGCGGTGCACGCCGGCGCTCCAGGACGAGATCGAGGGCCTGCTCGCCGCCGGGCCGCAGCACGACGCCTACACGATCGACCGCCGCGCCTACTTCCTGGACAAGCGGATCCGGTTCTCCGGCTGGCAGAACGACCGCGTGGTGCGCCTGGTGCGCCAGGGCACCGCCCGGTACCCGAACCGCCGGGTCCACGCCGACATGGACACCCTGGGCCCGGCGCCGGTTCTCCGCCACTCCATGGAGCACTACATGGTGGAGTCCCTCAACGAGTACATCCCCCGGATCATGAAATACAGCGTCTGGGGGGCGGCCCAGATGTGGCGGGACGGCCGGAAGGCGGGCTACCTGGAGGTCTTCGGCCGCTCGGCCTGGCGGTTCTTCCGGACCTACTTCATCCAGCTCGGGGTGCTGGACGGCATGCACGGCCTGGTCTTCTGCATGCTCCAGGCCTTCGGGACCTACATGAAGTGGTCCATCCTCTGGGGCTGGCACGTCAACGCCCGGCGCGGCCGCGAGCCGGAGCTTCCCGTCTTCGACGAGAACGAGGAGACCTGGCGCCCCCCGGGCGAGGACGAACCGGAGGCCGAGGCGGAGGAGCCCGCGCAGACTCCTATGCCGGGGCGGGGCCGTTCGGCGCCTCGGGCATCAGCACCCAGAGCAGGATGTACACGATGAGTCCGGGAAAGGCTGCGCTCAAAATCGAGACGACGACGTAGAGCACGCGGACGACGGTCGGGTCCCAGCCCAGCCACTCGGCGATGCCGCCGCAGACGCCGGCGATGATCCTGTGGCGTTTCGAGCGGTGGAGCGCTGCCATGAGTCACCTCCTGGTGTGTCCGTCGGATTGATGATTTCTCAAAAACCTGGCAGAAATTGCATCGCTTCACGCCCCTTCTACGCGGCGTCGCGCCGCCGGGTTTCACCGGCCGGCCCTCACAGGCGCTCGATCTGCGCCCGCAGCGACTCGATGGCGTCCTGGACCCCGCTCAGGCGCTCCTGGGCCCGGCCGAGGTGGTCGCGCTCGGAGCGGACGAACCGCGTGTAGGGGGAGATCGCCTCCCGCAGCCGGGCCAGGCTCCGGTCCATCTCCCGCCGGAACTGACCGGTGAGGCCCTCCAGCAGGGCCGAGCGCATCTCGTCGATGCGTTCGGCGAGCTCCCGCTTGGCCTGGCGCCGGCGGTTCGGGATGACGAACAGCCCCATCACCGCCAGGGCGCCCGCCGCCAGCAGGCCGGTGACGTCCACCGCCGCGCTGGTGGCGAGCAGGCCCACCAGGGTCCCCAGGCCCAGGGCGCCCACCTCGAGCAGCGCCGTCTCCGCCACGGCGCGTTGCACCGACTCTGCCATCCGCTGGGCCTCCTGCGAGCGGTCGTACCCTTCGATCGTGCGCTGGGCGGTCCGGCCCACGGTGGCCAGCAGCCGGTCCCGGTCGTACTCGAACCTGCCGCCCACCTCGCCCACGATCCGGTCCGCATGGTGCTCCCGGCGGCGCTCCACGTGGCGGGTCACCGCTTCCCACTGGCGCAGCTCCGCCCCGACCAGCCAGTCGATCAGCTCGTGGACCCGGCCTTCGATCTGCTGGGGCACGTCCGCCACGACCTTGCGCTCGAACTCCTCCTTGATGCGGGAGCGGTTCAGCAGGTCCACGGCCCGGCCCAGCCGCAGGGTGTCGTCGAAGAACTCCTCGCCCCGGGCCTCGAACTCGTGGAGGAGGTTTTCCACGTCGGCGAGCCGGAAACGGAACTCCCGTTCCATGTCCTCCTCGTAGGCGGCGAGCTGGCGCTCCACGTCCTCGATGGCGGCGAAGTCGTCCGCCAGCAGGCCGAGGCGCGCGTCCAGGAGGTCGTGGTAGCGCTCCTGGAGACGGCTGCCGACGCCCAGGGGGTTGCCGAGCTTCAGGCGCACCCGGGAGCGCTCGTCCAGGTGCGAGCGGACGTGGCGCTCCAGGAGCTCGAAGCGGCTCTCCTCCCGGAGCTCCGCGGCCCGCTCCGGGGGGAGCTCGTCGGTCTTCGCCCGGAGCGCCTTGCGGGCCGAGACGGCGAAGACCTCGGGGGCCTCTCCCAGGAGCTCCCGGGCTCCCTCGGCGACGAACTCCCGGACGCTCTCGACGTCCTCGGCGCTCTCCAGGATGTCCACCTTGTTGATGACGACGACCACCTTCTTGCCCCACTCGCGGATCGCCTGGAGGAAGGAGCGTTCACTCTCGGTGAAGGGGCGGTCGGCGGAGGTGACGAAGAGCACCAGGTCGGAGCGGGGGATGTAGTCGCGGGTGAGGGCCTCGTGCTCGCGCTGGATGGCGTTGGTTCCCGGGGTGTCCACGATGTGGACCTCCCGGAGGAGCTCCACCGGCGCCGTGATCTCCTCGAAGGAACGGCGGGCCGGGTCCTGGCCCGTGGCGTCGCCGTGGCGGATGAGGTGGATGCCGGACGTGGTGGGGGTGACGCCTTCCTGCAGCAGGGGGCGGCCGAGGAGGGCGTTGATGAAGGCGCTCTTGCCGGCGTTGAACTCGCCGACGACCACGAGGAGGAAGAGCTCGTCGAGCTGGGCGGTGGAACGGTCGAGGGCCGCCAGGTCTTCGGCGGTGGCGCCGATCCCGGAGAGGATCTCCCGCAGCTCCGCGAGGACTTGCCGCTCCTCCCGGACGACTCGCTGCTCTTCCTCCCGCAGGACCCGCGCAATCATGTCGGGGCAATCTAGCACGGGCCCGGCGCCGCGCCCGGTGCGCGGAGCCGGTGGAGCCGGGGCGGGGCGTCAGCCTTCCCGGGCGGCTTCGCGGACGGAGGTCGCGCGGCGCACCGGCGGCGGGCCGGGGCAGCCGGCGTTCCGGCCCGGCTCCAGGACGGGGTAGCGCCGGGCCCGGCACCGAGGTGCTCCCGAGCGGGTGCGCGAGGGCGCCGGCTCCCCTTCGGGGCCGCCGAGCCCGAGCACCTGGCGGACGGTCCCCATCAGGTCGTCGGCGGCGCGGTCCTTGGGGACGTAGGCCCGGGCCCCGGCCTGGAGGGTCGGGCCTTCGAAGCGGGCCGCGGCGTGGCTCGACAGGACCACCACCGGCACGCCCGGCGCCCGCCTGTGGAGGCACGAGATCAGCTCCAGCC
>JBKHJP010000134.1:0-10342 GCA_046538065.1 Thermoanaerobaculia bacterium
TGACCCAGATCGTCCAGAGCCTGGAGGAGGACGAGGGGGGCGACACCGGTTCCGAGACCGACGGGTAGGGGCGGAGCTCGCCTCCGCCCGCCGTTCGCGGCACGCGCATCCCGGGAGGAGGCAAGCTCCTCCCCTACGGGTTCGTAGGGTGCGCCAAGCCGCACCCTACCGATTGACGTAGGGTGCGACCCTGTCGCACCGAACCGGGTCCAGGAGCTCACGCCCCGAAGGCGGCGTCCAGGTCGTCCAGGACGGCCTGCTCGGCGTCCGAGACCTTCCCCATTCCCAGGAAGCCGCCGGCGGCCTCCGCCACGTTCCGGGCGCGGTCCAGGATCTCCCGCCGGAGCGCGTCCCTCTCCGACGGCTCCAGGCTCTCCGCCAGGGCGCCCGCGTAGCCCTTCCAGGCTTCCAGGAGGTCGTGACCCGGGCGCTCCCGGAGCCACCCATCGAGGACGCCCCGGGCCGGGTGGTCGGGCCCCACGCCGGAGGACTCCGCCGCCCGGAGCACCGCGTCGCGTTCCAGGTCGTGGAGCGTCCGGTCGGCCCACGCCACCTGCACCAGGGGCACCAGGCCCAAAGCGGTCACGGTCTCGGGCTCGATCCCCAGGGCGACCAGGCGGTCCAGCACCGCCGGGTCCTGCACCCCGGACGCTTCGGCCAGGGCCTCGCGGCGCTCCCGGTCCGCCGCCTGCCGGCGCACCCGCTCCCGGAGCTCGCGCTCCTGGCGAGCGAAGAACTGCTCTTCCAGGGCCTTCTTGCGGTCCCCCAGGGCCTGGGGATCGGTCTTCCTCTCCATGGCTCTCCCTTCCGGCGCGTGGCGGAGCGGCCCACTCAGCGTCCGCCCGGGCCACTGGTCGGGGAGGAGCCCGCCTCCTCCCGCGGCGTGAGCCCGGATTCTACCGCCTCCGGTCCCGTTCGACCCGGCGGGGTGGTGCCGTGCCGGCGCCGCCCGTGATAGCTTCACTCCATGACAGAGCCTCAATCCCCCCCACCGCCTCCGGGCGGCTCTCAGGGCGCCGGTGCGCCCGCCCCGCAGAAGAAGGGACTCCCCCCCCTGGCCTGGGTCGGCATCGGTTGCGGCGCCATCGTCGTGATCGGCCTGATCGGCATGGCGATCCTCTTCGCCATGGGCGTGAGCTGGCTCGGCGGCAAGGCCGAGGAGTTCGAGGAGAACCCGGCCATGGCCTCGGCCGAGACGGTCGTGCGGATGAACCCCGAGCTGGAGCTGGTGGAGTCGGACGAAGGGGCCGGCACCCTGACGGTCCGCAACCGGCAGACCGGCGAGGTCACCACCGTCGGCCTCGACGAGGTGGAGGAGGGGCGGATCACCTTCGAGTCCGACGACGGGGAGGAGGTCTCCGTCGGCTTGGAGGAGGACGACGAGGGGGATGGCGCCCTGACGGTCCGCGACAAGGAGGGCCGGGCCACCTTCCGCGCCGGCTCCGGCGGCGAGGCCGAGATCCCCGGCTGGGTCCCGCGCTACCGGGGGGTCGCCGTCGAGGGCACCTACTACGCCCAGTCCGACGGCGAGGCGAACGGCGGCTTCAGCTTCAAGAGCGAGGACGCCGTGGACGACGTCGTCGCCTGGTACGAAGAGTCCCTGGAGGACGGCGGGTTCGAGATCACCGGCCGGAGCAGCTACGAGGCCGGCGGGGTCCGCGGCGTCAACCTCTCCGGCGAGGCCGACGGCCGCACCGTGAGCCTGATGGCCACCACCGAGGGCGAGGCGACCCAGGGGGTGGTGAGCTTCTCCGGGCCGGCCGGCCAGTAGACGACCGCCTGAGCCATCAGGCCCGACAGGATCTGAGGCCGACAGGATCTGACAAGGGGGCCAGGCGCGGAGCACGAGGGCCGGGTGGGGGCTTCCCTCTCTCCCCGCGCGGGGAGAGAGGGACCGAGGGTGAGGGGGGCGATCCGGAGGAGCTCTGCTTGGGTGGATAGGCTCGGGCCGCTCCGGGCTCGCCAAGTGAGTCGACCGGGGGGGGGGCCAGAGCCGACCGGAGTCACTCCCGCCGGGCCGAACCCTCAGGCTCTGAGGCGCAGCCTAATTACTCCCGCAGCGCCTCCCGGAGGCTCCGGATCTCGGCCTCGCCGCCGAGGATCGTCAGGCGGTCGCGCTCCTCCAGGATGGTCCGCCCGCGGGGCACCAGGAAGCGGCCGTCGCGGCGGACCAGGGCCACCAGCACCCCGTCCGGCAGCTCCAGCTCCCGGAGGGCCCGGCCGATCCACTCGGCGCCGGGCCCCTCCGGCCGGAGGCGCAGCGACAGGTAGCGCTCGTCCTCGAGGAGGATCTCCTTGAGCACCTGCTCGTTGCGGGCGCCGAGCCAGGCGTCCATGAACTCGTCCTCGTCCACCCGCTCGGCGATCTGGGCCAGGATCCGCAGGTGCCGCTTCGGGTCCTCCTCCGGGCTCACCAGGAAGAACAGGGCGTGGATCGGCTCGCCGGAGGAGTGGCCTCCGTGGACGTCGGTCACGTTCACGTCCACGCCGTCGGCTGCGCGCACCATCACCATCTCCGGCTGCTGGATGCCGAACAGGCGCAGGTGGGGCAGAGAGACCCCCTTCGCCACCGGAGTCACCCCGATCCGGGTGCCCTCCAGGAACCCCTTCTCCAGCTCCCGGGCGGTCGCCGGGAGCCGGTCCGCCAGCAGCCGGGAGATCCGGGCCACCATCTCCTCGAAGGGGATCGGCTCCTCGATGTCCAAAACCGCCGCATTGGCCACGAGGTGCTCGAACGGGTCTTCCTCCCGGAGGCCCTTCTCCCGCAGGATGGAGCGCAGCTCCGGGTCCAGGCCGGCGTCGAGGCGCTGCTGGCCCAGGCGGGCGAAGATGTGGAACATGGCGCCGCTGCGGGATACCCGGCGGCGCCCGTAGGTCAGGAACAGACCCACGCCGGCGGCCACGAAGGCGGCGGAGACGGCGATGGTCAGCGCCCCCATCTCGCCGATCAGGAGGAGGGGAGTGATGATCCCGACGATCTGCATCCAGGGGTACAGGGGCGAGCGGTACCCCGGGTCGTAGGAGTCGATGCGGCTTTCACGCATCACCACCACCGCCAGGCAGACCAGGGCGAACATCAGGAGCTGGAAGGCGCTCGCCAGCTTGGCGATCCGGGCGGGGTCGAGGAACACCAGGATCAGGACGATGGTGAACATCGTCGAGAGGATCGCCGCCGCCGGCGTCTTGCCCGCCGTCAGGCGCCGGAAGAAGCGGGGCAGCAGGCGGTCCCGGCTCATGGCCAGCGGGTAGCGCGAGGCGGACAGGGTGCCGGCGTTGGCCACGGAGGTGAAGGCCAGGAGCGCCGCCACGGACACCGTGACCGCTCCCCAGTGGCCCAGGACCCGTCCGGCGGCGGAGGCCACGGGCGTCAGGTCGCCCCGGAGCTCGGCCATGGGGACCACTCCGACCATGACCACCGTTCCCAGGCAGTAGACCGCGAGGGCGGTGCCCAGGGCCAGGAAGATCCCCAGGGGGATGTTGCGCTCCGGATCCCGGACCTCCTCCGACAGGCTGGCGATCTTGGTCACGCCGACGTAGCTGATGTAGACCAGGCCGGCGGTGCCCACGATGGAAGGGAAGCCCGCGTCGAAGAAGCCTTCGAAGTGCCCCGGGCGGATCCGCGGCAGCCCGGTGCCCACGAACAGGCCGAGGATCGTCAGCAGCCCCACCACGAGGAAGGCCTGGAGGCTGCCGCTCGCCTTCGCCCCGAACAGGTTGAGCAGCCCCAGGGCGACGGCCAGGCCCACCGCCACCTGGGTCATGGGCAGGTCCTCGATGAACAGCCCCAGGTAGGCGCCCATCCCCACCAGGGCGAAGGCCACCTTGAGGAGCAGGGCGAGCCAGGTCCCCAGGCCTCCGATGGTGCCCACCAGGGGACCCAGGCTGCGGTCCAGGAAGTAGTACACGCCGCCGGCCCGGGGCATGGCGGTCGCCAGCTCCGCCACGCTGAACATGGCCGGCACCAGGGGGACCGCCGCCAGCAGGTAGGCCAGCACCAGGGCCGGCCCCGCCTGCTCCGCCGCCAGCCCCGGCAGCAGGAAGAATCCCGCCGACAGGGTGGTGCCCGTCGCCACCGCATAGACGTCGAAGAGACCCAGCTCCTTTTTCAGGCGTCGCTTCTTCGAGACCAGAACCAAGGCCACCTCCGGGCACAGGGACGCGACACCCTATCAAAAGGCGGAGGGGCTCCGGAGGCCCTCTCCGGAACCCCGCGCCGGGGGTCGAGCCGCGTCCGGTATAGTTCCGGCCCGATCGTTCCATCGAGGACCGCTCCACGGCCGCTTCACCGCCGTTTCGTCGACTTCGGGAGGAGATCCATGCGCCTGCGCCGACCGACCTTCGCCGCCCGGGCCCTGACCGGCGTCCTGTCGCTCGCCGCCGTGGCGGCCCTGCACCTTCCCGGGGCCGCGGCCCGGCCCCAGGAGGCCGCGGAGACGCCGCGAACAGGGGAGGCCGGGGCGGGCGAAGAGCCGGGGCGTGCCGCCGAGCCCGGGGCCGCCGGCGCCGGCGCCGCGGCGGACGTATCCGCCCTCTCCCCCCGGAACGCCGACTACACGATCCAGGTCCGCCTGGACCCCGCGCAGCGCCGCCTGGAGGGCCGCCAGCGCCTGGTCTGGCGCAACGTCCAGGACGTCTCCACCGACGAGCTCCGGTTCCACCTCTACTGGAACGCCTGGCGCAACGACCGCTCCACCTGGATGATCGAGGAGCGCCTGGGGGGTGACCTGGCCTCCGACGTCCCCGAGGACGCGTGGGGCTGGACCGAGCTCGACTCGATCCGGGTGAGCCGCCCGGGCGGGGGCGGAGGGGAGGAGGGGCCCGACGACGCCGTGGCCGGAGAGGACGCCGGCGAGGACGGCCCGGAGCCGGTGCCCGCCGGGCCGGCGGACCTGACCGAGGAAGCCCGCTTCGACGCCCCGGACGACGGCAACCCCTGGGACCGGACGGTCCTCGTGGTGCCGCTCCCGGCGCCGGTGGGCCCGGGCGAGACGGTGGCCGTCGAGATGGACTGGCGCTCCAGGGTTCCCCGGACCTTCGCCCGGACCGGCGTCCGGGGCGACTTCTACTTCATCGCCCACTGGTTCCCGAAGCTCGGCGTCTTCGAGGGCGAGGACGGCTGGGCCTGCCACCAGTACCACGCCAACACCGAGTACTACTCGGACTACGGCGCCTACGACGTGGAGATCACCACGCCGGAGGGCTGGGTGGTGGGCGCCACGGGGCGCCGGGTGGAGGATGGGCCCACCCTGTTGGAGGGCGGCGGCCGGGGGACGACCCGGCGCTTCGTCCAGGAGGACGTCCACGGGTTCGCCTGGACCGCGAGCCCCGACTACCTGGAGGCGACCGACCGCTTCGAGGCTCCGGGCCTGCCGCCGGTGGACCTGCGCCTCCTCTACCAGCCGGAGCACGCCCACCAGGTAAAGCGCCACTTCGCCGCCACCAAGGCGACCCTCCAGCGGTACGGGACCTGGTACGGCGCCTACCCGTACGAGCAGCTCACGGTGGTCGACCCGGCCTGGGAGAGCGGCGCCGGCGGCATGGAGTACCCGACCTTCTTCACCGCGGGCACCCGGATCTTCAACCCGCCCCTCGGGGGCTCGCCGGAGGGGGTCACCATCCACGAGGCCGGCCACCAGTTCTGGTACGGGATCGTGGGCAACGACGAGTTCGAGCACGCCTGGCTGGACGAGGGGCTCAACACCTTCTCCACCGCCCGGGTCTACGAGGAGGCGTACGGCGAAGAGGCCCTGGTGGAGCGCTACCTGCGCCCGCCGGGCACCGGCTGGCGCGGCTTCCTGCCGGCGGTCTTCCCCGAGATCCGCTCCCCCCGGGAGGTCGAGGGAATCCGCCTGGACCACTATCGGCGCAACCCCTCCCGGGACGTTCCCGCCACCCCGACGTGGCAGTACTACCCGGAAACCCACGGCACCATCAGCTACTCGAAGGTCGCCACGTGGCTCATGACCCTGGAGCGGCACCTGGGCTGGGAGACCCTCCAGGAGATCCTCTCCACCTTCTTCGAGCGCTGGAAGTTCCGCCACCCGGAGGCGGAAGACTTCTTCGCCGTGGCGAACGAGGTGGCCCGGGCCCGCCGGGGCGTGGACCTGGACTGGTTCTTCCAGCAGGTCCACTACGACGACGTGGTCTTCGACTACGCCATCGAGAAGGCGGTGAGCCGGCCGGCGGCGGTGGAGGGACTGGTCGAGGACCAGGAGGTGGACGGTTTCGCCTATCGGCGACCCGGGCCCGGCGGCGAGGCCGCCGGAGCCGGGGACGAACAGGCTGGCGGTGGGACCGGGCGTGAGGACGCCTACCGCACCGAGGTCGTGGCCCGGCGCCTCGGCCAGGGGGTGTTCCCGGTGGAGGTGGTCCTGGTCTTCGAGGACGGGGAGGAGGACCGCCGGCTCTGGGACGGGCGATCCCGGTGGGAGCTCTTCGTCCACGAGGGCCCGTCGAAGCTCGAGTACGCCGTGGTCGACCCGGACCGCACCCTGCTCCTCGACCTCGACTACACCAACAACAGCCGCCTCCGGGAAGAGGCCTCCTGGTTGGCCGCGGCCCAGTGGGCCGGCAAGTGGTCGGCCTGGCTGCAGGAGATCCTCCAGGCCATGACGTTCTTCGTTTGACCCCCGGAGCCAGGGAGCTCGCCATGACCGCCATCCGCGCCTTCTTCGACGGCTTCGGCCGGGCCTCCGGGGCCTGGCGCCTGGTCCTGCTGCTCTGGCTGGTGAACCTGGCCGTGGCCGCCCCCTTCGCCGCCGCCATGGCCCGGGCGCTCCAGGACTCCGTGGGCCACAGCCTGGTGCACCGCAACCTCCTGGAGCGCTTCGACACCGGCTGGCACGGCGAGCTCCAGGCCGGCGCCCAGGGCGTCGTCGAGACCTTCCGGCCCGAGGTCCTGGGTGCCGGCGCCTTCTTCGACAGCCTGGAGCGGTGGTGGACCGGCGGCCTCCTCGCGCTGCCCCCGGTCCTGGTGGGTACCGGGATCGTCTACGCGCTGGTCTGGGCCTTCCTCCTGGGGGGCGTGATCGAGCGCCTGCACCGGCCCGGAGAGGGGGCGTGGGCGGATCGGGCCACCAGAGCCCCGGGGTTCTTCGAAGCCTGCGGCAGGCACTTCCTGCGCTTCGTCCGGCTGGGCATCGTGGCCGCCGTCCTCTACCTCCTGGTCTACCGGCTCTCCCGGGCGGCGTTCTCCTTCCTGGAAGATTCGCTCCGGGACGTGACCTCCGAGCGGACGGCTCTCCTCTGGACCCTGGTGGGCGCGGCGGTGACCGTTCTCCTCCTGGCCGGCGTCCGGGTGGTCTTCGATTACGCCAAGATCTCCGTCGTCGCCCGGCAGCGCCGGAGCGCCCTGGGGGCGGCCTGGGAGGGCCTGCGGCTGGTGGCGGCGCGCCCCTTCGCCACCCTGGGCCTCTACGCCGCCTACGGCCTCCTGGGCGCCGGGCTCCTGGCGCTCTACGCCAGCCTCACCCCGGCCCTGGGGCAGACCTCCGGCCAGGCCGGGTGGAGCGCGGCGCTGCTGGCCCTGGCCGCGGGCCAGCTCGCCATCGTCGTCCGGGTGGGTCTGCGCCTGGCGCTCCTGGGCGGCGAGGTCTCGTTCTTCGGCCGCGCACGCCGCCGCTGAAGCGCTCGACCCGCCACCGGTGGGTGTCGAAGCGGGCCGGGATCGGGGACGGACGCTGGACGGACGGCGCCGTTCTTGACACGCTGCGGCACGACTCCCTACGATGGCGGAGCCACCGCGGTGCTTGCGGCTCGACCCCCTGAGCCCGGGGCCGGTGGCGTCCCTCCCCGCCGAGAAAGGACGGCCTCATGGTCACCGTAGAGACGGCATCTCCGCCGGCTGCCGGCACCCTGACGATCGAAGACGGCGTCGCCTGGCTCACCCTCGACGACCCGGACAAGAGGGTCAACACCTTGTCCAGCCGGACGTTCTCCTGGTTCGAGGAGCAGGTGGCCCGCCTGGAGGGAGACGGTCCGGAGGAGGGCCGGATCCGGGGCCTGGTCATCCTCTCCGGCAAGCCCGGCACCTTCGTGGCCGGCGCCGACATCGAAGAGCTCGAAGGCCTCGAGGACGAAGGGGAGATCCTGGAGCTGCTGCGCCATGGCCACGACCTCATGGGGCGCCTCGCGGCCCTGCCCTTCCCCACCGTGGCGGCCATCGAGGGCGCCTGCCTGGGGGGTGGCCTGGAGCTGGCCCTGGCCTGCGACTTCCGGGTGGCGGCGGACTCGAAGGCGACCCGCCTGGGCCTGCCGGAGGTCCAGCTCGGGCTGATCCCCGGGCTCGGCGGCACCCAGCGCCTGCCGCGCCTGATCGGCGTACCGGACGCCCTGGACCTGATCCTCACGGGCAAGCGCCTCGACGCAAAGCGCGCCCGCCGCCGGGGCCTGGTGGGCGCCACCTGCCATCCGGCGGACCTCCGGGGGGCGGCGCTCCGGCTGATCGGGGACGGGGCGCCCAAGAACGCCCGGAAGAAGCCCCTGCCGAAGAAGGGCGCGGACTGGGCCGCCCGCCTCCCGGGCGCCTCGAAGCTGGTCTACGGCAGGGCCCGGGAGCAGGTGATGGAACGCACCGGCGGCCACTACCCGGCGCCCCTGGTGGCCCTCGAGGTCGTCCGGGACGGGATGAAGTTGCCGCTGGGGCGGGCCCTGGACCTGGAGGCCGGCGCCTTCGCCCGCCTGGTCGCCTCCGACGTGGCGAAGAGCCTCATGGGTATTTTCTTCATGAAGAACGACGTCGAGGGCCGGGCGAGGGCCCTGGCGAAGAAGGCCCGGCCGGTGGAGCGGGTCGGGGTCCTGGGGGCCGGGCTCATGGGCGCGGGGATCGCCCAGGGGCTGGCCCGCTCGTCCGGAAGAGGGGGGCGCCAGGTGGTGATGAAGGATCGGGACCAGGCGTCCCTCGCCCGGGGCATGCGTTCCGCCGCCGAGGTCTTCGACGGGCGGGTCCGGCGCCGCCGGATGACGGAGGTGGAGAAGAAGGAGGCCATGGCCCGGATTCACCCCACCACCTCCGACGAGCCCTTCCGCCGGGTGGACTTCGTGGTCGAGGCGGTCTTCGAGGACCTGGAGGTCAAGCACCAGGTGATCCGGGAGATCGAGGCCGTCGCCCCCGAGGGCCTGATCTTCGCCTCCAACACGTCCACGATTCCCATCGCCCGGCTGGCGGAGGCCTCGAAGCGCCCGGAGCGGGTGGTCGGCATGCACTTCTTCTCGCCGGTCCACAAGATGCCGCTCCTGGAGGTGATCCGCCACCCCGGGACCTCGGAGGAGGCTCTGGCCACCACCGTGGCCCTGGGCGTCGAGATGGGCAAGACCGTGATCGTGGTGGACGACGGCCCGGGCTTCTTCACCAGCCGGGTCCTGGGCCCCTTCGTCAACGAGGCGGCGTGGATCCTGACCCAGGGCGCCCGGATCGAGGAGATCGACCGGGCCATGCGGGACTGGGGCTGGCCGGTGGGGCCCCTGGCGCTCCTGGACGAGGTGGGCCTGGACGTGGCCTACCACGCCGGCCGGGTCATGGCCCCGTACTTCGGCGACCGGGTGGCCGCCCCGCCCGCCTTCGAGGCGATGATGGAGGCCGGCCGCAAGGGCCGGAAGGCGGGCAAGGGCTTCTACGACTACTCCGGGAAGGACAAGGGCAAGGACAAGCGCCCGGACCCGGCGGTCTACGACCTGCTGGACTGGAGCCCGTCGCCGGTGCCGGCGGAGGAGATCGTCGAACGCTGTTGGCTCCAGATGCTCAACGAGACCGCCCGGTCGATGGAGGACGGCGTCATCGAGAACCCCACGGACGTCGACATCGGCGTGGTCTTCGGCCTGGGCTTCCCCCCGTTCCGCGGCGGCATCCTCCGGGAGGCCGACCGCCAGGGCCTGGACTCGGTCGTCCGCAAGCTCGAGGGCTACGCCGAACGCTACGGCCAGCGCCTCGCCCCGGCGGAGCTCCTCCGGACCATGGCCGCGGAGGGCAGGACCTTCCACGGCGGGGACTGACCCGTGTGAAGCGGCCGAGCTCTGCCTCGGCCGGGGAGGGCAAGACCTTCCACGGGCGGGGACTGAAGGCCTGTGAAAACTCTCCGGACCTGCTGCGGCTCGCCCTGAGCGCGTCTCCTAGTCGCCTGGCGCGCGTCTCCTCATCGCCCCGAGCGCGTCTCCTCATCGTTCCGAGCGCGTCTCCTCATCGCCTGGCGCGCTCCTTCCTGTCGCCCCGAGCGGCTCTCCCCCTCGCCCCGAGCGGCTCTCCCCCTCGCCTGGCGCGCTCCTTCCTGTCGCCCCGAGCGGCTCTCCTCCTCGCCCCGAGCGGCTCTCCCCCTCGCCCCGAGCGGCTCTCCCCCTCGCCTGGCGC
>JBKHJP010000135.1:0-10305 GCA_046538065.1 Thermoanaerobaculia bacterium
AAATGCTCCGAGCTCGCCCGCGCCGTTCCGGAGCCCGGTGCGCCCCCGGCCTTCCTGGGGCGGGGGACGTTCCATCGCGCCCCCAGGACGTCTGAGGCCGACCCTGGCGCGTCCGGGAGGACACCACCAACCCCGGCGGGAGGCCGAAGCCGAGGCGCGGGCCCTGCGCCGAAATGCTCCGAGCTCGCCCGCGCCGTTCCGGAGCCCGGTGCGCCCCCGGCCTTCCGCGGGTTGGGGTGCACCGGCAGGCAGGGCCCGTTCGGCAACCACCCGGTCGAACCCCGGTGCGCCAAGGCGCACCGGACCGGCCCGTGGAGTGCGGGGTGCTCCGCGGGGACGGGCGGCGGGGCGCTAGTCCCCCGCCGAGGCGAACACCCCGCGCTCGAGGGCCCCCTCGCCGTACTGGTACCCCTCCCGGCTCTTCACCCGGAACTCCGGGTTCGTCGTCTGGACCTCCACCTTCTGGTAGCCCGACTCACCCGCCGGGTGGCGGCTCTGGTACGAGAGGAGGTAGTAGCCGTTCGTCTCCTCGGCGATCTGGGTGAGCGGCGTCAGGAAGTTGGTGAAGTTGAAGAAGTAGCGGCCCCCGGTCTCCTCCGCGAGCTGGTTCATCCCGTCCGACATCACGTGCTGCACCGTGTTCGGGGTCAGGTCGACGGTGTAGGCGGCCACGTTGTTGTCGTTGAGCGCCTCCATCATCGGCGGGTAGTAGCGCGGGTCCTCCAGGTACTGGCCCACGTTGTTCACCTGGCCGAAGCCGGTGGTGAAGAGGACCAGGTTCTTGCGCCCCTGGATGTCGTCCGCCGCCCTCGCCAGGACCTCGACCCCGTCGTAGATCCGGAGCGTCTGCCGCCGCAGGTCGTTGCCCTTGGGCAGGCCGTCCAGGAGCGCCGGCTCCGAGGTCCCCTCCGCGCGGGACGGCCAGTGCTGCTCCGGGTCCTCGCCCCGGATGGCGCGGTCGATCGCCTTCTTGATCGCCTCGTGGTCCTGGGTGAAGTCGCTCTGGAGCTTGAGCTTGAAGTCGTAGCTGGCCACCGCCACCCAGTCGTTGGGCAGGAGCTCCCGGTCCACCCACTGCTTGGCCTTGCGGGCGGCGTCCATCTGGCGCCGGACAAGGCCCACGTCGGTGTCCGCTTGGCGCTGGCGCTGGTCGTCGAAGAAGAGGATGAAGTAGCGGTCCTCCGGCAGGGCGTCGACCTGGAGCTCGCCCTCCAGGGCCTCCGGGGCGGGTGCGGCCAGGCGCCGGTTGCTGTAGAAGCTGACGCTGGTCACCTCCACCGGCTCGCCGTCCTCCTCGACGACGAAGTCGTCCGGCCCGAGGCCGATGATCACGTTGCCCTGGCGGTCGGTGACCAGGACGTCCAGGACGACCTCCGTGACCTCGAGCTCTTCTTCGAACTCGCCCCGGGGCTGCCGGGTCTCGGGGGGTTGGTCGTCCTGGGCGGCCAGGACGCCCGGGGCCGTCAGGGCCCCGCCCGAAGCCAGGAGGGCGATGGTGAGCAGGGTGATTGTCGAGCGTCGCATACGGTGATGTCCCTTTCCGTGGTCGTTCGTGGCGGCCCGGTGAGGTCTCTGCGGGGCCGCCGGGCTGCAGTTTGCAGTGCCGAGTGGAAAACCTGCAAGGCCCGCGCCAGCCTACCGGCGCCGGCCGGCGCCGGGAGGCGTGTAGGGGCGGAGCTCGTCTCCGCCCGGGGTCCGGCGGGCACCGTCCCTCGGGAGGAGGCAAGCTCCTCCCCTACAGGGAGCCGCCGGTGCGTCGACCCGGGACAGGCCCGCACAAGAGGCGCGCTCACCGGTAAAACCCGCCGGCGTCGGCCACCTTCCGCAGGGCGTCCGACGGGCGGTACCGCTCGCCCACCTCGGAGGCCAGGCCCTCCAGCACCTCGAGGATCGGCCCCAGCCCTCGCTGGTCGGCGTAGCGGCAGATCCCGCCCCGGAAGGGCGGGAAGCCGGTGCCCAGGATCATGGCGAGGTCCAGCTCTTCCGGGCTTCCCACGACCTCCTCGTCCAGGCAGCGGGCCGCCTCGTCGACCATCCGGAGGACCATCCGGTCCACCAGCCGCGCCGGGTCCGGCTCCTCGATCCGGGGTTTCAGCTCCAGGAGCTCGTAGGCCGCCGGGTCGGGCTCGGTGCGCTCACCCTTCTTGTAGCGGTAGAAGCCCTTCCGGGTCTTCGTCCCCAGGCGGCCGTCCTCCACCGGGCGGTCGATCCAGGGGGGCAGGGGCAGCCGGTCGCCGTAGGCGTCGTTGAGCGTGTGGGCCACCTCCACGGCGATCTCCACGCCCACCTCGTCGGTGAGGGCGATGGGGCCCATGGGCATGCCCCAGTCCTTCATGGCCCGGTCCACGTCCTCGATCTTGTGGCCCTCGTCCAGCAGCCACAGGGCCTCGCCCAGGGAGAAGGTGAGGAGCCGGTTCACCAGGAACCCGGGGGAGTCCTTCACCACGACCGGCGTCTTGCCCAGCCTGCGGGCGAGCTCGAAGATCGTCGCCACCGCCCACGGCGCCGAACGCTCGCCCACCACCACCTCCACCAGGGGCATCTTGTCCACCGGGTTGAAGAAGTGCATGCCCAGGACGCGCTCCGGGTGGGGGGTCTTCGCGGCGATCTGGTCGATGGGCAGGGCGGAGGTGTTGGTGGCGAGGACCGTGTCGTCCCGGACGTGACCCGCCACCTCGGCGAAGACCTCCTGCTTGACCGGGAGCTTCTCCACCACCGCCTCGATCACCGCGTCGGCCCGGCGGAAGCCGGAGTAGTCCAGGGACGAGCGGATGAGGGCCATCCTGCGATGCATCTCCTCGTCGGTCAGGCGCCGGCGCTTGACCTGCTTCCTGAAGACCCCGGCGGCGTGCTCCATGCCGGAGGCCAGGGCGTCGGAGCGGATGTCCTTCATCCGCACGGGCATGCCCTGGGCCGCGGCGAGCTGGCCGATGCCGCCGCCCATGACGCCGGCGCCCAGGACCGCCAGCTCCCGGACCTCCCGGGCCTCTTCCGCCCCCGCGGGCGAGGCCTTCTTCGCCCCCTCCATGAGCTGGAAGACGTGGATCAGGCTCTTGGCGGTCCGCCCGGTGGCCAAGCCGGCGGCGGCCCGGGCCTCGGCGTTGAAGCCGGCCTGGCGGCCCTCCTCGATGCCGATGCGGATCACCTCCAGCGCCCGGAGCGGCGCCGGGTAGTGGCCGCCGGTCTTGGCCCGGGTGCGTTTCTCCGCCTGGTCGAAGAGGACCTTCCGCCCCAGGGGGTTCTTCTCCAGGAGCACGGTCTTGACGTCGAGGGACGGTCCGGTGCGCTTGCGCTTCCGGCCCTTGCGCTCCAGGGCGAAGTCCCGGACCAGGTCCAGGAAGGCGGCGTCCGGGAGGAGGGCGTCCACCAGGCCGGTCCGGAGGGCCTTCTTCGGCCGGACGGCGCGCCCGGCCAGGATGATGTCCAGGGCCGCCTCGATCCCGATCAGGCGGGGCAGCCGGGTGCAGCCGCCCCACGCCGGCAGGATGCCGAGCTTGATCTCCGGCAGGCCGATCCGGGTCTTGTCCCAGTCGCTCGCCACGCGGTAGGTCGAGGCCAGGGCGAGCTCGGTGCCCCCGCCCATGCAGGCTCCCCGGATGGCGGCCACGGTGGGGAAGGGCAGCTCCTCCCAGGCGGCGAAGACCCGCTGGCCGAAGCGCACGCCGGCCTCCGCCTCCAGGGGGTCCGTGACCTGGGCGATCATGTTCACGTCCGCCCCGGCGATGAACCCGGCCTCCTTGCCCGAGATGAAGACCAGGACCGAGACGTCGTCGCGCCCGGCGAGCTCGTCCACCACGCCCTCCAGCTCCTCCAGGACCTCCCGGTCGAAGACGTTGACCCGCCTGTCCGGCGAGTCGAAGGTCAGGGTCGCCAGACCCTCCCGGCCTACTTCCAGATGAAACGCTGACGGCATCGCTCTCTCCTCTCCCTCCGGCCGAACATAGTAGCGAGGTCACTCCTGAGCCTGAAGGTGGGGCACCGGGGGTGCCCTCCGCGGCGCCGGCCCCCCGCCCAGATCCTTCGACTCCGGCCGAGGCTGCGCCTCGGCCTCCGCTCAGGATGACAACACACGGCGGAGGCAAGAGGGAGTTCCCTCGCCGCCGCCCGAACTTCGGCTGCGACCTCCTCCCCCTTCTCCCGGCGCGGGCGGAGGGGGCGGCCGGTCCACCACGGGCGGTGCAGGATTCGGTGCGGGGCGGTCCCGTCCAGGGACGTCTGAGAGCTTGTGAATCAATCGCCGCCCTACTCCGGGCGCCCCCGAATCGCCGCTGGCGGCGTTGCGCCTCCTCGACGTAGGCCCTGCTACGCCTGCGTCGGCGCGCCTTGCCAGGGGCGCCCGGGAACGCCCTCGCTACGGCCGGAGATTGATTCACAAGCTCTGAGGCGAGCCCGCTTCCGGGCGCCCCCGCCACCGCCGGACTTCCCGCGGCGAGCCGAAGCCGAGGCGCGGCCATTTCCTTCCTCCCCGGCGCGGGCAGAGGGAGCGGTCGGGTCACCACGATCGGTGCAGGATTCGGTGCGGGGCGGTCCCGTCCAGGGACGTCTGAGGCGAGCCCGCTTCCGGGCGCCTCCGCCACCGCCGGACTTCCCGCGGCGAGCCGAAGCCGAGGCGCGCGCCGTACGTCCCCCGCACCCACACGCGCGCGCCGGTCCCAGGACGGGACCGCCCCGCACCGAATCCTCCCCGAACGGCTAATCAACCGCCGCCTCCCTTCGACCGCGCCTCCACCTCCTCGTACATCCGATCGATCCGCTCCCCGTACTTCTCGTCCACCACCCGCCGCTTCACCTTCTGCGTCGGCGTCAGCTCTCCGCCCTCGATCGTCAGCTCGTGGGGCAGCAGGTCCCAGTGGACGATCTCCTCGTAGTGGGCCAGCCGCTCGTTGATCTTGCCCACCTCGTCCCCGATCAGCTCCCGGACCTGCTCGTCCTCCGCCAGGGCCTCCGGATCCGACGCGGCGATCCCCCGGTCCCGGGCCCAGGTACCCACCGCGTCCACGTCCGGCACGATCAGGGCCGTCAGGAACTTCCGCCGGTCCCCGATGACCACCACCTGGCTGATGAAGCGGCTCGCCTTGAGGGCGTTCTCGATCGGCGCCGGCGCCACGTTCTTGCCGTAGGCGTTGACGATGATCTCCTTCTTCCGGTCGGTGATCTTCAGGAACCGTTCGTCGTCGATCTCGCCGATGTCCCCGGTGTGGAACCAGCCGTCCTCGTCGATCGACTCCGCCGTCGCCTCCGGCTTGTTCCAGTAGCCCTTCATCGTGTTGGGCCCCCGGGAGAGGATCTCGCCGTCGGAGGCGATCTCCACCTCCACCCCCGGAAGGGGTCGCCCCACCGAACCCAGCTTCACCGCCTTCGGGGTGTTGACGGAGATCACCGGGGAGGTCTCCGTCAGGCCGTAGCCCTCGTAGATCTCGATCCCGGCGCCCCAGAAGAAGGTGGCGATCTCCGGCGCCAGGGGCGCGCCGCCGGACAGGGCGAAGTCGAACCGGCCCCCGAGGCGCGCCTTGATCTTGCCGAAGACCAGCCGGTCCGCCAGGGCGAGCTGGAGGCCCAGGAGGCCGGGCGGGCTCCGGTGCTTCAGCCGGTAGGGGAGCGACTCCCGGCCGACCCTCTCGGCCCAGCCGAAGATCTTCTGCTGGAGCCCCGAGCCCCGGGCCACGTTCTCCTGGATCCGGGCCAGGACCTTCTCGTAGACCCGGGGGACCGAGACGAAGAGGTGGGGCCGGACCAGTCCCAGGTCCTCCGAGAGGGTCTGGACCGACTCGGCGTAGGCCACGGTGCAGCCCTGGTAGAAGTAGAGGAAGTCCACCATCCGCTCGTAGGAGTGGGCCAGGGGCAGGAAGCACAGGGCCGTCTGCTCCGGCTCGATGGGGAAGACCTCCAGGGCCCCGAGCACGTTCGAGACGATGTTGCCGTGGGTGAGCATGACGCCCTTCGGCTCGCCGGTGGTGCCGCTGGTGTAGATCAAGGTCGCCAGGTCGTCGGGCTGGACGGCGTGGGCCCGGTCGCCGAAGGCCTCCGCGTCGAAGCCGTCCCCCTCCCGGTCCAGGGCGGCCAGGGTGGTGATCCCCTCGGCTCCGCCGTTCGCCTCGGTGGGGGGCTCGCCCTCGATCAGGACGAAGAGCTCCACGTCCGGCATCTCGTCGCGGTACTCCAGGAGCCCCTCGAGCTGCTCCCGGGTGTGGACGAAGGCGAGCTTGGCGCCGCTGTCGCGGATGATGAACGCGGCCTGGTCGGCCCGGAGCGTCGGGTACACGGTGGTGGTGGCCGCCCCCAGGCAGAGCGTGGCGAAGTCGACGATGGGCCAGTGGGGGCCGTTTTCCGCCATGAGGGCCACGCGGTCGCCCTTCTGGACGCCGCGGGCGTCCAGCCCCCGGGCGAGGCGGCGGACCCGGTCCACCATCTCGGCGGTGGAGATCGGCTGGAACCGGCCCCCCACCTTGTGGAGCAGGGCGTCCGGCTTGCGGTGGCCGGCGGCGTGAAGGAAGAGCTCGGCGAGGGTGGTCACTGCCATGGGATCGCCTCCTGGAGGCCCCTCGAGGCCAGGTGGTGCGAGCTGTCGGGCGGAGCGGCGCGCCCGGCGGAGTGCGGCGCCGGACGCGCCGGGCGTGAACCATTCTACCGCCCGCGAGGGCAGCGGCGGGGGGAGCACCGCTCCAGGGGGCGATTCTTCGGCGCCGAGGTTCCTCGACTCCGCTTCGCTCCGCTCGGAACGACAAGGAACGGAGCCTGTGACATCCTTGCGCCACCGCGCGAGCGAATCAGCGCACCGCCCCCGCCCGGTCAAGCACCAGCCGATTGCCGGCCGGACGAGGGTCCAGGACCGGCCGAGCTCCGGGCCACCGCCGGGGCGCCGCACCCGAGACGACCAGCAGAATGGAGGAACCCGTGAGCCCCTTCGAGACCACCAGGCTCGTCCTCGCCACAGCCTTGTTCGCCGTCCTCGCCCTCCTCACCCCCGTCGTGGCACCCGCCCAGGACGCCGCCGGGGGTGACGAGAACGGGGAGGAAGCCCCCGACCTCCTGTCCCCCGGCACCTTCTCCGGCCTCGCCCTGCGGGGCATCGGACCGGCCACGACCTCCGGCCGGATCGGCGACTTCGCCCTGCACCCGGACGAGCCCAGCACCTGGTGGGTGGCGGTGGCCTCCGGCGGGGTCTGGAAGAGCGACAACGCCGGCACCACCTGGTCCAGCGTCTTCGACGGCGCCGGCACCTCCTACTCCATCGGATGCCTGGCCATCGATCCGGACAACCCGCAGGTCGTCTGGGTGGGCACCGGAGAGAACAACAGCCAGCGGAGCGTCTCCTACGGCGACGGCGTCTACAAGACCGTGGACGGCGGGAAGTCGTGGGAGAACGTGGGTCTGGAGGACTCCGAGCACGTGGGTGAGATCCTCGTCGATCCGCGGGACACGGACACGGTCTACGTCGCCGCCCAGGGGCCGCTCTGGCGCTCCGGCGGGGACCGGGGCCTCTACAAGACCACCGACGGCGGCGAGAGCTGGGAGCTGGTGCTGGAGATCAGCCCCGATACCGGCGTCTCCGACGTCGCCTTCGACCCCCGTGACCCGGACGTCCTCTACGCCGCCGCCTACCAGCGCCGCCGCCACGTCTGGACCCTCATCGACGGCGGCCCGGAGTCGGCGATCTACAAGTCCGAGGACGCCGGCGCGAGCTGGCGCAAGCTCGAGGCGGGCCTGCCCCGGGAGGACATGGGGCGGATCGGCCTGGCCGTCTCCCCCGCCGACCCGGACGTGGTCTACGCCGTCATCGAGGCGGCCCGGGACGCCGGCGGCTTCTTCCGCTCCACCGACCGGGGCGAGAGCTGGGAGAAGCGCTCCGGCTACGTCTCCGGGAGCCCCCAGTACTACCAGGAGCTGTTCGCCGATCCCCACGACGTGGACCGGGTCTACTCCATGGACACCTTCCTCATGGTCACGGAGGACGGCGGCGCCAGCTTCCGCCGGGCGGGACAGAGCAACATGCACGTGGACCACCACGCGCTGTGGATCGACCCGGACGACCCGGACCACCTGATCACCGGCAACGACGGCGGGCTCTACGAGAGCTTCGACCGGGGCTCGAGCTGGCGCTTCGTCCCCAACCTGCCGGTCACCCAGTTCTACAAGATCACGGTGGACGACGCCGAGCCGTTCTACAACGTCTACGGCGGTACCCAGGACAACTTCACCCTGGGCGGACCGGTGCGCACCACGAGCGCCTCCGGCATCACCAATGCCGACTGGTTCGTGACGGTCGGCGGCGACGGCTTCCAGCCCCGGGTCGAGCCGGGCAACCCGGACGTCGTCTACTCCCAGTCCCAGTACGGCAACCTCCAGCGCTTCGACCGGTCGAGCGGCGAGGTCCTGGACATCCAGCCCCAGCCGGAGCCGGGGGAGGCCCTGCGCTGGAACTGGGACTCGCCGCTGATCATCAGCCCGCATTCCAAGACCCGGCTCTACTTCGGCGCCAACCGCCTGTACCGGAGCGACGACCGGGGCAACTCCTGGCAGGTGGTCTCGCCGGACCTGACCCGGCAGATCGACCGCAACCAGCTCGAGGTCATGGGCCGGATCTGGTCCATCGACGCCGTGGCGAAGAACGCCTCGACCTCCTTCTACGGCACCCTCGTGTCGCTCTCGGAGTCCCCCCTGGTGGAGGGCCTCCTCTACGCCGGCACCGACGACGGGCTGGTCCAGGTCTCCGAGGACGGGGGCGAGACCTGGCGCCGGGAGGAGAGCTTCCCCGGCGTGCCGGACCGGGCGTACGTCTCGCGCCTGGAGGCCTCCCGGCACGACCCGGACACGGTCTACGCCGCCTTCGACAACCACAAGATGGGCGACTTTTCGCCCTACCTGCTGGTCTCCACCGATCGGGGGCGCAACTGGCGCTCCATCGCCGGCGACCTGCCGGAGCGCGGCGAGGTCCACGCCCTGGTCCAGGACGGGGTGGAGGAGGACCTGCTCTTCGCCGGCACCGAGTTCGGCGTCTTCTTCACCCTGGACGGCGGCGAGCGGTGGATCCAGCTCAAGGGCGGCATGCCGCCCATCGCGGTCCGGGATCTGGCGATCCAGGACCGGGAGGTCGACCTGGTGGCCGGCACGTTCGGCCGGGGCTTCTACGTCCTGGACGACTACTCGCCGCTCCGGGGCCTGACGGAGGCGACGCTCGAGGAAGAGGCGGTCCTCTTCGGCGTCGAGGACCCGTGGATGTACATCCCCGAGTACTCGCCCCTGGGGCTCCCGGGCCCCGGGTTCCAGGGCTCGTCCTACTTCACCGCTCCCAACCCGCCCTTCGGCGCCGTCTTCACCTACTACCTGGGGGAGGGCTACGAGACCCGGGCGGCGGAGCGCAAGAAGGCCGAGGCCGAGGCCCGCGAGGCGGAGGAGCGGATCGAGATCCCCTCCTGGGAGGAGCTCCGGGGGGAGCGCCGGGAGAAGGATCCCGTCGTGCTGCTCACCGTGCGCGACCAGGAGGGCCAGGTGGTGCGCCGGCTCACCGCCCCGGCGAGCAAGGGGTTCCACCGGGTGGCCTGGAACCTCAGCTATCCGCCGGCCACGCCGGTGAGCCTTGGGACCGAGGAGCCCGGCCTGTTCGGCGGTGGCCCCGAGGGGCCGCCGGCGGCTCCCGGAAACTACACCGTCAGCCTGGCCAAGGTGATCGACGACGAGATCACCCCCCTGGGCGAGGAGCGCTCCTTCGAGGCGAAGCCCCTGGGCCTCGCCACCCTGCCGGCGGAGGACCGCGACGAGATGCTGCGGTTCCAGCGCCGGACCGCCGAGCTCCAGCGGGCGGTGATGGGGGCGGCGCGCGTCACCGGCGACGCGCAGGACCGGATCGATCACCTGCGCCGGGCGCTCCTGGACACCCCGGAGGCGGACTACGCCCTGCTGGAGGAGCTCCGGGCGGTGGAGGAGCGGTTGAAGGACCTGCGCATCGAGCTCGAGGGTGACGACGTGGTCTCGGACTACAACGAGCCCACTCCCCCGTCGATCATGCAGCGGATGTTCCGGGTGGTCTACGGCAACTGGAGCGCCAGCGCCGGGCCCACGGACACCCACCGCCAGTCGTTCCAGGTGGTGACGGAGGAGTTCGACGCCTTCCTGGGCGAGCTCCGGACGCTGGTGGAGACCGACCTGGCGGGGATCGAGGCGCAACTGGAGGAGCTGGGCGCCCCCTGGACGCCGAGCCGGATCCCGGACTGGAAGCCCCCGGACGGCCCGTAGGGAATCGGGGCCGACCGGGGGTGGGGGCGGGCCGGTGGCTCCCGCCGGGGGGACCAGCGCGCGCTTCTGGGT
>JBKHJP010000136.1:0-10126 GCA_046538065.1 Thermoanaerobaculia bacterium
GGCAGGACTTCCGGGACACCGCCCTCTCCGGTGGCGGCGTCGGGTGCTCCCCGCCCGGCACCGGCGAAGAGCCGCCGGACGTGCCAGCGGAGGTAGAGCTCCAGGAGCTTCCCGGACACCCCGCGCCCCCCCTTCCCCGCGTACCAGCCCCGGACCAGCTCCCGGTCGTAGAGCAGGTCCACCGGGCACTCGACGAAGACCGGCCCGGGCACCCCCTCCCGGGCGAGCCGGAAGGCCCGGTCCACGGCAGGGGCCAGGTCCCGGACCCGGCGCACCCGGATCGCCTCCTTGACCAGGGGGCGGACCAGGGAGACCTGGTCGATGTCCTGCAGCGCGCCGCGCCCCTCCAGCAGGGTCGCCGTCGCGCCGCCGAGGACGACCACCGGCGATTCGGCCATCTGGGCGTTCTGGAGGGCGGTGATCGTGTTCGTGACGCCGGGCCCGGCGGTCACCGCGGCGGCCCCGGGCACTCCGGTGAGGCGCGCCACCGCGTCGGCGGCGAAGACCGCCGTGGCCTCGTGCCGGACGTCCACCACCCGGACGCCCAGGCGCTTCGCTTCCACGAGGATCGGCGAGATGTGGCCGCCACAGAGGGTGAAGAGGAAGCGGACGCCGTGGGCCCGGAGCACCCCGGCGACCTGTTCGCCGCCGCTCACTCCGGGCCGTCCTCGTCCCGCTCCAGCACGTGGTGCGCGGGAAGGGCGCACTCGAACGTGCCGGTGAACACGGTCCGGCCTCCGACCTCCACCTCCGCCTCCACCACCGGGCGGCTCGGGTCGCCCGCCCCCTCGACCACCCGGGCCCGGGCGACCATCCGGTCCCCCACGGCCACCGGCGCCACGAAGCGCACGTCGGCCCGCACCAGGACCACGGTGGGCTCGTTGACGGCGAGCATGGCGGCGTGGTCCGCCGCGCCGAACACGAACCCCCCGTGGATCAGCCCGGGAGCGTCGGCGGCCATCTGCCGGGAGGCGGGGAGGGTGACCTCCGCCCGTCCCTCCTCCACCAGGACCGGCTCGCCGCAGAGAATGCGGTCCAGGAGGCGGTGGGTGCGGATCTCGTCCATGATGAGGGTCTCGCCGGCGCGGAGGCGCCATTATAGACGCCCATGGACGCCGGCACCGGTGGGCTTCTTGCATCAGGACTGGATCGGCTGTGCGCACACGCCGACCCAGCGGACGAGGGGAGGACCCATGACGACCGGCGGCGACGACCACGTGCTGGAGAGCATCGACGTGCGGGAGCACCGGTTCCCGGAGCACCCAGTGGAGCCCCTCCTGGTGGAGCGCTGGTCGCCCCGGGCCATGAGCGGCGAGCCGATCAGCCGCCGGGAGCTCCTGAGCCTCTTCGAGGCCGCCCGCTGGGCCCCGTCCTCGTACAACAACCAGCCCTGGCGGTTCGTCTGGGCCCGGCGGGACACCCCGGCCTGGGACCCGCTCTTCGGGCTCCTCGTGGACTTCAACCAGCGGTGGTCCAGCAACGCCGCGGTCCTGATCGCGATGCTCTCCCGGCGGTCCTTCGAGCGAAGCGGCAAACCTTCCCGCACCCACTCCTTCGACACCGGGGCCGCCTGGATGGGCCTGGCCCTCCAGGGCACCGCCATGGGCCTGGTCGTCCACGGCATGGAGGGCTTCGATTACGACCGCGCCCGCGACGTCCTGGACGTGCCCGAGGAGCTCGCGGTGGAGGCCATGGCCGCCGTGGGTCGCCCGGCTCCGGTGGAGAGCCTCCCCGAGCGGCTCCAGGAGCGCGAGCAGCCCTCCGGGCGCAAGACGGTCCAGGAGATCGCCTTCGAGGGCCGCTTCGGCGTCGCCGAGCCGGCCGGTCCCCCTTGACACTACCGCTCCGTTACCGCTAGTGTCGACGTTCGTGCCGGGGGGTACGGCGTGGCGGGGAGGACGCGCCATGCCACGATTCGACAACCTGGGTCCCGCCCTGAGGTATCTGCGCCTCCACGGCGGCCCGGAGCCGCGCAAACAGCTCGAGGTGGCCGCCCGGGCGGACGTCACCCGCGGGATGCTCTCGTCCTACGAGAAGGGCCGTCGGGACCCGACGCTCCGGACCCTGGAGCGGCTGCTCCGGGCGCTGGACGCCGACCTGGTCCAGCTCGACTGGGCACTCCGCATGGTGGGCACCGGCGCGGGCGAAACCCCGCCGGCGCCGCCGGCCTGGCGCCGCGCCGACGAGGTCGCCGAGCCGCCGGCGGTCTACCGGACCGTCCGGGTGCCGGAGCCCCTGAGCCCCCGGGAGGAGACCGCCCTGGGGCAGATGATCGCCGGCTTCCTGTCCTACCTGCGCTACACGCGGACCGGCGACGACGATCCCGAGGACCCGGCCCCGGAGCGGGGAGAGGAGCCGGATCGAGGCCACGGGCCGGCGGCCGGCCTCACTCCGCCCCCATGAAGGGGTACTCGAAGTCCGTCGCCGGGACGAAGTTCTCCTTGATCGCCCGCTGGGAGACCCAGCGCGTCAAGTTGAAGATCGAGCCCGCCTTGTCGTTCGTGCCCGAAGCCCTGCCGCCGCCGAAGGGCTGCTGGCTGACCACGGCGCCGGTGGGCTTGTCGTTGACGTAGAAGTTGCCCGCCGAGTGGCGCAGGCGCCGGGAGAGGTCGGCGATCACCCGGCGGTCCCGGGCGAAGATGCCGCCGGTCAGGCCGTACGGGGTGGCGGTGTCCACGAGCTCCGCGGTCTCTTCCAGATCCTTGTCCTCGTAGACGAAGACGGTGAGCACCGGGCCGAAGATCTCCTCGACCATGAGCTTGCTCCGGGGGTCGGTGGTGAGGACCACCGTGGGCTCGATGAAGTAGCCCTCGGACTTGTCGCTCCCCCCGCCGAGCAGGATCTCGTGCTCCGAGGTGCTCTTGGCGTGCTCGATGTAGCCGGTGATCTTGTCGAAGGCCCCTTCGTCGATCACGGCCGCCACGAAGTTCCGGAAGTCGGTGGGCGGGCCCATGCGGAGCCGGCCCATCTGCTCTTCCAGGCCCTCCTTGACACGGCCCCAGAGCGAGCGCGGGATGTAGGCCCGCGAAGCAGCGGAGCACTTCTGGCCCTGGTACTCGAAGGCGCCCCGGACCAGTGCCGTCACCAGCGTCGGGACGTCCGCCGACGGGTGGGCGAAGACGTAGTCCTTGCCCCCCGTCTCCCCCACGATGCGCGGGTAGGAGCCGTAGCGGTCCAGGTTCTCCGCGATGGTCCTCCACATCCCCTGGAAGGTGGCGGTGGAACCCGTGAAGTGGAGCCCCGCGAGCTTCGGGCTGGCCAGCGCCGGGTCCCCCACCTGCCGCCCCGGCCCGGGCACGAAGTTGATGACGCCGTCCGGAAGGCCCGCCTCCTGGAGGACCTGCATGATCCGGTAGCAGACGTAGACGATGCTGGAGGCCGGCTTCCACAGGGCCACGTTGCCCATGAGCGCCGGCGAGGTCGGGAGGTTGCCGCTGATCGAGGCGAAGTTGAACGGGGTGACGGCGAGGACGAAGCCCTCCAGGGGCCGGTACTCCACGTAGTTCCAGGTGCCGCGCACGGAGCGCGACTGCATCTGGTAGAGCTGGCGCATGTAGGCGGGGTTGAAGCGCCAGAAATCGATCAGCTCGCAGACGCCGTCGATCTCCGTCTGGTGGACCGTCTTCGACTGGTTGAGCAGGCTGGAGGCGTTCATCAGGTCCCGGTACGGCCCCGCCATCAGGTCGGCGGCCTTGAGGAAGACCGCCGCCCGGTCCTCCCAGTCCATCTCGGACCACTCGGCCCAGGCCTTCTGGGAGGCCTCGACGGCCCGGGCCACCTCCTTCTCCCCGGCCTGGTGGTACACGCCCAGGCGGTGGCCGTGGTCATGAGGACAGACGCACGGCGCCGTATCGCCGGTCCGCACCTCCTCCCCCCCGATGATGAGAGGGATCTCGACCTCCTCGTTCCGGAGACGGTCGATGGTCTTCTTGAGGCTGTCCCGCTCGGCCGATCCCGGGAGGTAGTCGTGGACCGGCTCGTTCTGGGGCTCGGGGGTGTGGATCACGGAGTGGCGCATGGGCGAACCTCCTCTGGTCTACGCTGGGGAAGCCATTCTTCAAGGTGAACGTGCGGTGGCGGCGGGTCCGCCGCCGGGGACGCCTCCATGCTAACGACTCGGTCGTCCCGCCGCAATGCCGCGGGCCCCTGAAGCGGAGCCGGCGGGAACGTTTCCCAACGCTTCCGGAATGCGTCCCTCAGAGCCTGTGAAGGCGGTTTCTTCACAGCCTCTCAAAGCCGCAGGGCACCCCAGGCGAAGAGCAGGAACCCGAGGATCATCAGGGTGCCCCCGAGGGGCGTCACGGCCCCCAGCCACCGGGGGCCCCCGAGAGCCAGGGCGAAGACGGTGCCCGCGAACAGGAGGGCCCCGGCCAGCAGCACCGCCGCGGCCCAGGGCAACGCCCGGCCCCCGGCGTGGAGGGCCGCGAGGCCGGCCAGGATGGTGCCCAGCCCGCCGTAGACCAGGTAGCGCGCCGCAGTCTCCCAGAGCTCCAGGGAGCGGACAGAGAGCCGCCCCTGGAGACCGTGGGCCCCGAAGGCGCCCGCCGCAATGGCGGCGGCGCAGGCCAGGGCTCCCAGGACCACCACGGCCCGGATCACGCCGGAGGCGCCTCCGCGGGCTCCGTCCCCACTCCCAGCTCCGAGAGTCGCCGCAGGCTCCGGACCCGGCGGCGGGGCAGCACCACGCGGCGGTGCCGGGGCCAGACCCCGTACTCCAGGGCCCGGCCGAGCCATTCGTCCCGCGGCGGTACCCCGTCCCCGGGGCGGTGGACGTCGGCGTCCAGGAGGATCACCCGGTCGTCGTCCTCGTCGTCGCACCGCCCCACCCAGAGCTCGTCCGGGGTCTCGACGGCGACGGTCAGGCCGTGGAGTGGGCTTCTGTCGTGGTGGAACGTGCGCTCCATGGGTCAGGCGGTGACGCAGTGCTCCTCGAAGACCCCCACCAGGTCGCCGGCCACGTCCTCGGCGCTCCGGCCTTCGATGCGGTGGCGCGGCATGAAGTAGACCAGCTCACCGTCCTTGAAGAAGGCGATGGAGGGGCTCGACGGCGGGATGTCGGGGAAGTAGGAGCGGGCCTTGGCGGTGGCCTCCACGTCCTGGCCGGCGAACACGGAGCAGACCCGGTCGGGACGGCTGCCGTTGGCCAGGGCCTGGCGGACGCCCGGGCGGGCCATGCCGGCGGCACAGCCGCAGACGGAGTTGATCACGAGCATGGCGGTGCCCTCCTTGTCCGCCATGAACTGATCCACGTCTTCCGGCGTCAACAACTCCCGGACTCCGGCGCTGGTGAGCTCTTCGCGCATGGGCTTGACGAGTAGCGGGCTGTAGGGCACGTACGGACCTCCGATGGGCAACGCCGCCGGACGGCGGCGGTGAGATTGACCTCGATCCGGCAGCCATGGGCCGCCGGCTGCATGGACTCATTGTACAGAACCGACGCGGCCGGTCCGTGTCTTCCCGGGACCCCGCCGAGCCGGGCGGCCGGCCCGGGACGGCCCCCTTGCTAGACTCGCGTCCGCCCCGAGGAGGTCTCGCCCATGCACCGACCGCCCCGCCCGATGCCAGCCGTCACGCTCACCGCCGCCCTCCTGGTGGTCTCCCTCGGCGCCGCCGGCGAGCCGTCGGCCAGGGCGGCGACCGGGGGAAGCCACCCGGCTCCGGCGGAGGCGCCCGTGGACCGGCCGCTGCGGGCCGCCTTCCTGGTGGTGGACGCGGTCTACAACTCCGAGCTGGTGGCACCCTTCGACGTGCTGCACCACACCCGCTTCCACACCGACCCCGAGAGCCAGGGCCCGGGGATCGAGGTGTTCACCGTCTCCCCCGGCGGCGAGCCGGTGACGACCTTCGAGGGCCTGCGGCTGGTGCCGGACCACTCCTTCGACAGCGCTCCGCCCGCCGACATCCTGGTAGTGCCGAGCGCCGAGGGAAGCATGGGGTCCGACCTGGAGAACGAGGGGATGATCGCCTGGGTCCGGGAGGCCGCAGGAGGGGCGCGCTACGTCGTGTCCCTCTGTGAAGGGGCCTTCGTCCTGGCGGAGGCGGGCCTCCTGGACGAGCGCTCCGCCACCACCTTCCCCGCCGACTACGAAGTCTTCGCCCGGCGCTACCCGGACGTCAACCTCAAGGTCAACGTGAGCTTCGTCCACGACGGACCGTTCCTGACCTCCCAGGGCGGCGCCCGGAGCTACGACGTGGCCATGTACCTGGTGGACCTCCTCTACGGCTCGGCGGTGGCCCGGAACGTGGGCCGGGGACTCCTGCTCCCCTGGCCTCCCGATCCCGGCGCGGCCCCGGACCTGGTGACCGCCCCGCGGGACCACCGCACCCACCGCAAGCCGAAAGCCCGCCCCGAGGAGGGCTCGCCATGAGCGGCTTCACCTTCGCCCTGTTCGTCCTGCCGGCGCTGATCCTGGTGCTGGCGGTGACCCTGGCCCTCCTCGACCGCCGCCGCCGTCCCGGGAGGCTGTGACCGTGGAGGGGGCGGGGGCAACCGAGCTGGTGATCCAGCGCGGGCCGGCGATCGCGTCGTTCGTGGCCTACCTGGCCGTGATCGTCGGGATCGGGGTCTGGGCGACCCGCTTCTCCTCCGCCGGAGTCTCGGAGTTCTTCATCGGCGGGCGGAAGATGAACCGGGTCGTGGTGGCCCTCTCGGCGGTGGTCTCCGGGCGCTCCGCGTGGCTCGTGATCGGCGTGGTGGGGATGGCCTACGAGCGGGGGGCCTCGGCGGTCTGGGCGGTGGTGGGCTACATCGTGGTGGAGCTCTTCCTCTTCCTCTACTACGCCCCGCGCCTGCGGCGCTTCTCCGAGGTCCACGACTGCATCACCGTGCCGGACTTCTTCGCCGCGCGGTTCGGCGACCGCAAGGGCACCCTGCGGCTGGTCCTGGTGGCGATCCTGATGCTCTTCATCGTCGGCTACGTGGCCGGGCAGTTCGTCGCAGGGGGCAAGGCCTTCGCCACCGGGTTCGGGCTGGAGCCCTCCACCGGCATCCTCCTGACCGCAGGGATCGTCCTGGTGTACACCGTCCTCGGCGGGTTCCTGGCGGTCTCCCTGACCGACGTGCTCCAGGCCTTCTTCATGATCCTGGCCCTGGTGGTGGTGCCCAGCGTGGCCATCGCCCGGGAGGGCGGCCTCGGCGCCCTCGTGACCGAGCTCACCGCCGCCGACCCGGCCCTCGTGGATCCCCTCGCCCTGGGCTTCGGCGTCTTCCTGGGCTTTCTGGGGATCGGCCTGGGCTCTCCCGGCAACCCCCACATCCTCGCCCGGTACATGTCGATCCAGGACGCCGAGCAGCTCCGGGTCGCCGCCGTCGTGGGGACCACGTGGAACGTGCTCATGGCCTGGGGAGCCCTCTTCGCGGGGCTCGCGGGGCGGGTCTGGGTGGGGGATCCGTCGGCGCTTCCCGGCGGCGACACCGAGAACGTCTACCCCTTCCTCGCCGGCGAGATCCTGCCGGCCTGGCTCTTCGGCCTGGTGATGGCGGCGATCTTCGCCGCCATCATGTCCACGACCGACTCCCAACTCCTGGTGGCGGCCTCCGCCGTGGTCCGGGACCTCTACGAAAAGGTCCTGAGCCGGGGCCGGGACGTGCCTCAGGGCCGCCTGGTGCTCCTCAGCCGCTCGGTCGTGCTCCTGCTGGTGGTCCTGGCGGTCCTCATGGGCTTCTACGCGGAACAGGTGGTCTTCTGGCTGGTCCTCTTCTCCTGGGCCGGCCTGGGGGCGAGCCTCGGGCCCACCTCCATCCTGGCCCTCTACTGGCGGGGGACGACCCGGGCGGGCGTGCTGGCCGGGATGATCACCGGCGCCCTCACCGTGATCGTTTGGAAGCTCACCCCGGCGCTCAGCGACGCCCTCTACGAGCTGATCCCGGCATTCGCCGCGGGGTTCGCCGCCACGGTGGTGGTGAGCCGCTTCACCCGGCCGCCGGAGGGAGCGGAGGCGATGCTCCGGACGATGGAGCGCCCCCGGGCCGCCGGGACGCTCGAAGAGACCGGGCGGGGCGCCTCGGCCGGTCCGAGACCGGGACGGCCGGTCTGAGCTTCAGACCTCCCGGGACCGCTGGAGACCGTCCCCCAGGGGCGTCGCGGCGCCACGGCGGCCCCGACGAGAGTGGCACGTCGCTTGCGGGACGAGCCGGCGGATGGATCCGAGCCCGGACCGCGCGGTCCTCATCGTGGACGACGAGGAGCCGATCCTGTTCGCCCTCCGAACGTACCTGGGGGACGCGGGGTACGCGGTGACCTGCGCCCGCTCCCTGGCGGAGGCCCTCGCCCTGGCGGACCGGAAGTCCTTCGGGGTGGTGATCGCCGACCTGCGCCTCCACGAGCCGGGCGGGACGGAGGGGCTGGACCTGATCGACCACCTGCGGCGCCGGGACGCGCGGACCCGGGTGATCCTGCTCACCGCCTACGGCACGGACGAGGTGCGGGAGGCGGCCCGGGCCCGGGGCGTCGACGTGTTCCTGCACAAGCCCCAGCCCCTGGCCGAGCTGGAGGCGGTGGTCCGGCGGCTCCTGGGACGGCCCGGGCCGCCGCGCAACGACGACACGGGGGAGATCGAGGTATGAAACCGAGCAAGGTCCTGGTGGTGGACGACTCCGAGCTCATCCACAAGATGTTCCGGGTGTTCTTCCGGGACGCCGCCGTGGTCTGCGCCCTGGACGGCCGGGAGGCCCTGGACGGGCTGGCCCGGCACCCGGACGTGGACCTGATCATCCTGGACGTCAACATGCCCCGGATGGACGGCCTGGAGTTCCTGGACAAGGTCAAGGAGGACGAGGCCTTCTCCGGCATCCCGGTGGTCATCGTGAGCACCGAGGGCGAGGAGGAGGACACGATCCGCGGTCTCGAAGCCGGCGCCGCGGCCTACGTGAAGAAGCCCTTCCAGCCCGAGCAGCTCTCGGACATCGTGGCCCGGCTCTGATCCGCCACGTCGGAGACGCGAGGCCTTTCCAAGGAGGCGTGCAGGGGAGGAGCTCGTCTCCTCCCGTGCTTCAGCGACCCCTGGGGTGGCTCGTATCCCGGGCGGAGGCCAGCTCCGCCCCTACCCACGTTGGAGGTGCCTCGTACCCCGGGCGGAGGCCAGCTCCGCCCCTACACACGTTGGAGGCGCCTCGTACCCCGGGCGGAGGCCAGCTCCGCCCCTACACACGTTGGAGGCGCCTCGTACCCCGGGCGGAGGCGTACGGTTTACGGACGGTTCGGGGGTGCGGGCGCCGCGGGCCGGAGGAGCTCCCGGATGCGGGCGCCCAGGGCCTCCAGCCCCAGGATCTCCCGGGCGGCGCCCAGCTCGAGCGCCGCCCGGGGCATTCCGAAGACCACCGAGGAGGCCTCGTCCTGGACCGCCGTCCACCCCCCCGCCTCCGACACCGCGGCCAGGCCCCGGGCGCCGTCCTCCCCCATCCCCGTGAGGAGCACGGCACAGCACCGGCGGCCCACGGCCCTGGCTGCGGAACGGAAGAGCAGGTCCACCGACGGGCGGTGCGGCAACGGCGGATCGAGGGCCAGGCGCGCCACGAGGGCCTCTCCCCGGGCCTCGATCAGCAGGTGGCGGCCCCCGGGAGCCACGTAGACCGTGGACGGCGACAGTGCCTCGCCGTCCCGGGCCTGGCGGACGGCCACGGGCAAGGCCGCGTCCAGCCGCTCCGCGAACGCCGCCGTGAAGGCCGGGGGCATGTGCTGGACGACGCACACCGGCAGCCCCGGCCGGGAACCCAGGTCCTGAAGGAGCCGCTGAACGGCCGGCGGCCCGCCGGTGGAGGCCCCCACCACCAGGAGACTCGCATCGGCGGCTCCACCGTCCGGCTCGGGCTCCGGCGGGGGCGCCCGCCGGACCCGGGGCCCGGCCGCCGGACGCTTCCTCGCCGGGCCGTCCCGCTCGTCGGGGCCGCCTTCGGTGAGGGCCCGGATCTTCTCCAGCAGGACCTCCCGGAGGACCCGGAAGTCCACCATCGAGTACTCCCGCTTGTCCACGAAGTCCAGGGCGCCGCGGTGGAGGGCCTCCACGGTCTGCCGGGCCCCCTCCACGGAGAAGGTGGACAGGACGATCACCGCCACCTGGGGACGCCGGGCCACCAGCGCGTCGAGGGCCGCGAGGCCCCCCATGCCCGGCATGGAGAGGTCCAGGG
>JBKHJP010000137.1:0-10114 GCA_046538065.1 Thermoanaerobaculia bacterium
GGTCTACGACGAGCCGATCCTGCGCTACCTGGTGCGGGGCACCGACGACCCCTTCGCCGTCCTGCCGGGGACCTTCGAGCGCCAGGACTACGCCGTGGCCCTGCCGGAGGGCAGCCCCCTCCGGGAGCCGGTGAATCGCGCCCTCCTGCGGGTGATCGACCGCCCCGCCTGGGACGAGACCCTGGAGCGCTATCTCGGAGAGTGATCGACGCTGGCCCGCCGTAGGGTGCGGCCCTGTCGCACCGAGCCGGTCGAAACCGATGGGTCGATGATGCGACAGGGTCGCACCCTACGGTTCTCCCGCCCGAGGGAGCTCCGACCTCGGGAGGAGGCAAGCTCCTCCCCTACAGGCGTGCTGCTGGCCCTTTCCGGGGGGCTCACCTGGCGTGCGCGCCACAATCGGTGAAGGCGCCGGTCCCAGGAGGGGGACGCCGCCGGCCCGGCGCCCCGCACGGCGGCCGACCTACCCCTGGAGCGCCGGCACGTTCTCCGCCGACTCGTGGACCTCCAGGCGGTTCTCCACCGCCTCGATTCCCCGGACCTTCCCCACGGCGGCCACCAGCTCCTCCACCTCTGCGGCGAGGGCCGGCCCCGAGAGGATCGCCCGCCCGTCCCCCACCTCGACGTGGATCGCGTGGGCGTGGCTCGTGTGGTGGCCCAGTTGCGAGCGCACCCGCTGGACGAGGACGCCGTCGTCCGGACGCTCGCGGCGGAAGCGGTGGACCCGCTCCAGGACCACGCCCCGGGCCCGGTTGCCCACGTCAGTGGTCCTGGCCCGGAGCCTCCGGCCGGTCTCGTTGGTGCCCCGGCGGGCCTTGTCCCGGACCAGCGCCCGGCGGCGGCGGCCGCTCTCCGGGTCCAGGAGGTACATCAGGCCGGCTCCGGCAGCGAGGCTCAGCAGGCCGGCGATCAGCGTGTTCGGTCGCAGTCTCATGGTGTGGTTCCTTCCTGGTGCTGGGTCGTGTGGATGCGTTCAGAGCTGCCGTTCCGTCCGGCCGGACCGGCTCCGGCCTGTCGGCGCCCGGACCGGAGGCCGCCCCGGAAGATGGCTGCAAGGCCCGTGCAAGGCTTGCCCTCCAAGGCGGGCTCCTCCTTCCGGGGAGGCCGGAATCGGCTCCGGAGCGACCCGGCGGAAGAGCTCCCCCACGCCTCGCCGTTGATACAGTGCCCATGGTGCCATGACCTCTGCTCCCGCACCCAGCCCGACCCGGGCCCCCGGGCCCGCCTCCGGCCTCGGCCCGGCCGGAGCGGTCCGCGACCTCCGGGGCCGACGGCTGCGGGACCTCCGCGTCTCGGTGACCGACCGCTGCAACTTCCGGTGCCGGTACTGCATGCCCCGGGAGGTCTTCGGCGAGGGGTTCCGCTTCCTGCCCCGCTCGGAGATCCTCCACTTCGGCGAGATCCGCCAGATCGTCCGGGTGTTCCGCCGATTTGGCGTGGAGAAGCTCCGCCTCACCGGCGGCGAGCCCCTGCTGCGCCGGGAGCTGCCCCGGCTGGTGGGGATGCTGGCGGAGGTGGAGGGCCTGGAGCTGGCCCTGACCACCAACGCCTCCCTCCTCGCCGAGCAGGCCGAGGCCCTGGCCGAGGCGGGCCTCCACCGCGTGACCGTGAGCCTCGACTCCCTGGACCCGGAGGTCTTCGCCCGCATGAACGACACCCGGGTGCCGGTGGAGCGGGTCCTCGAAGGGATCGACGCCGCGGCCGAGGCGGGCCTGACGCCGGTCAAGATCAACGCCGTCGTCCGCCGGGGCGTGAACGACCACACCGTCCTGGACCTGGCTCGCCACTTCCGGGGCACCGGCCACGTGGTGCGCTTCATCGAGTTCATGGACGTGGGCACCCGGAACGGCTGGCGGATGGAGGAGGTCGTGGCCGGCTCGGAGATCGTGGAGCGGATCGCCGCCGAGATGCCCCTGGAGCCGGTGGACCCCGCCTATCCCGGGGAGGTGGCCCGGCGCTACCGCTACGCCGACGGCGGTGGCGAGATCGGCGTCATCACGTCGGTGACCCGCCCGTTCTGCGGGAGCTGCACCCGGGCGCGCCTCTCGGCGGAGGGGAGGCTCTACACCTGCTTGTTCGCCACCCAGGGCACCGACCTCCGGGCCCTCCTCCGGGGCGGCGCCACCGACGACGAGATCGCCGAGGCCGTGGCCCGGATCTGGACCGGCCGCGGCGACCGCTACTCCGAGATCCGCACCGAAGCGACCGCCGCCCGCCCGAAGGTGGAGATGAGCTACATCGGCGGGTAGCTCGGCCGGGGCCCGCGTCGTCTTGATTCCAGCGCGCCGCCGTAATACGCTTCTGCCACCATGAACTACACAAGGGAGGCGCTGCGCGGATGAAGACCTTGTCGCTCCGGGTCCCGGACGAGCTCGATGCCGATCTCGGCGCGGCGGCCGCTCGCAAAGGGGTCAGCAAGTCGTTCCTCATCCGCGAAGCCCTGGCCGAGCTGATGGCTCGCGAGAGCACTGCGGACCGAGGCTCCGCCCTGGCCGGGATGAAGGACCTGGTGGGGTGCGTCGAAGGGCCTGAGGACCTCTCGGTCAATCCGGACTATCTGGACGACCTGGGAAGGTGATTCGCCGCGTCGTCCTCGACATCGGACCGCTGGTGGCCCTGCTCAACCGGCGTGATCGCTACCACGCCTGGGCCAAGAGACGGTTCGCCGCCATCGAGCCCCCGTTGTTGAGCTGTGAGCCCGTGCTGGTGGAAGCCGCCCACTTGCTGCGACATCAGGCACGAGGACCGGCTGCGGTTCTCGCTCTCCTGGAGCGCGGCACCGTCACCGTTGCCCTGAGCCTCGAGGAGGAGGCTCCGAGGGTGCGGGAGCTCATGGTGCGTTATGCCGACCAGCCCATGGCTCTGGCAGACGCCTGCCTGGTTCGTATGGCGGAGCTCCACGCGGGTAGCCGCATCCTGACCCTGGACTCCGACTTCACGGTCTATCGCATGCACGGCCGCCGTGTCATCCCCACGATCCGCCCCGACGAAGCGTCGTGAGCGTCGATCCGGACCGCTCCCTCCGGGACCTCGACCTCGGCCACCGGCCCCACGGCAGCGATCCGCTCGCCCCGGACGAGGACCGTCTGCTCCGGCCTCACCCGGACGGAGGCGGGATCGAACACCCCGGCGCCCACCAGGGCCACCGTCTCCTCCGGCCCGCGGGCGAGCCGCTCCGCGAGCTCGCCCCAGCGCTCGTCGTCCGCCGCGTCCTGGGCCTCCCGGAGGGTCTCCACGACGCCCTCCCAGCCCTCCGGCACGATGGTGAACCACCCCGACACCGCGGCGAAGAAGGAGCCGTCCTCGTCCAGCCACACCGACTCGGGGGTAAAGCCCAGGCCGCCGACCGCCACCCGGGTCACGGTCCGGCGCCGGCCGTCCGCCTCCACCTGGAGGGTCTGGGTCCCCTCGAGGACCGCCTCCCCGGCGGGCAGGAGCGGCAGGCGGCCGTCCGGGTCCAGCCGCAGGGCCCGGGCGAGGAAGGCGACCTCCGGCGCCGCGGACTGGACGCTCAGGTAGAAAGCCGGGGTCTCCAGGGGGCGCTCTTCGCTCTCGTGGGCGTTGTCCCACCGGACGGTCCCACCGTCGTGGCGGAAGCGCTCCTCCACGGGGACCTTGAAGTAGTCGTGCCCCTCGGTCTCCACGGCGTGGGGGAGCCCGTCCGGACCCACCGTGAGCCGGGTGGCGAGCTCCGGGCCGCGGCCCCGGTCGTTGAAGGTGAAGGTCCATGCCTCCCGCCGGAGGGAGCCGGCCGGCGTGCCCTCTCCCGGACCCGCGCCGGTCTCCCCACCGCCCTGGGCCTCGTCACCGCCTCCGTGGCCAGCTTCGCCGTCCGGCGCCGCGTCCCCGTCCTCGATGCGCCGGGTCATCTCCCCGGCGGGGTTGCCCTGGATCAGCACCTCCCAGCGCTGGTCGGGAGGCTCGGACGCGGGCGGAGCGTCTGCGGCGGAACCCACGGGAGGACTCAAGAGAAGGCATACGAGGGCGAGGACGCTCTTGGGCATGGCGGGACTCCTGGGGCCAGTGTCGTGGTCGATGGTCGATGGAGGACAGCGTGTAGGGGCGGAGCTGGCCTCCGCCCGCGGCTCGGAACCATTTGGGGGTCGCCGAAGCACGGGAGGAGGCAAGCTCCTCCCCTACACGCTCCCATACGGCTGGAGGCCGCGATGGATCGTTCGGGGACGTCCCCCCGGCCTCGGGAGGAGACAAGCTCCCCCATACGTCGGAACGCCGCCGCGGGTCGACCGGCCCCCCGGGTCAATCCGCCGGGATATCGAGCACCTGGCCGGGGCGGATCGTGTTCGCCGGGATCGCGTTGGCCGCCCGGATGCGGTCCACGCTGGTGTCGTGGCGGTGGGCGATCCGCCACAGGGTGTCGCCTCGGCGGACGACGTAGCGGGCCACCCGGGAGGTGGCCTCTTCGGCCTCGTCGATACCCCGGGCCTGAATCTGAGCCACGTACTCGGCGTAGGGACGCGGGAACAGCGCCACGTGGTAGTGCGGCGGGCTGCGCTCCCGGTTCGCCTCCAGCACGCCCCGGTGCTCCAGGGCCAGGAGCACGCTCTCGAGCCACCCCCGGCACCGCCGGCTCCAGGACCGGCGCAGGTCCAGGGCCATGCCGGTGGGGTGGACGGAGCGGGGCGAAGCGTTGCGGGGTTGACGGGTCGTGGGGCGGGTCAGGCTGGTCACCACCAGCTCCTCGCGGCAGGCGGCCTTGTACTGGCGGCCGAGGCGCTCCAGGAAGAGCTTCACCTCCGGCCGGGCGTACGGGAAGGACGTGCCCTGCTTCACCTCGTAGTCACCGTTGCCCTCCACCGGGACCAGGTGGCCGAGGGTGACGAACCGGTACACCTGGTCGGGGCTCTGGAGGTAGGTGAAGTCGTGGCGGTGGGCCTGGCGGTTCTGCCGGTCCAGGGCAGCCCGGGTTCCCCGCAGGCTCTGGCCGTGGGAGGGAAACGCCGCCGCCAGGAAAGCGAGCAGAGCGGCGAAGGCGGCTCCGGCCTGCAAACAACGGAGCTGGAGTGCCGTGATCGAGTGTCGGGTCCGGCGGGCCGCCGCGTCGAAGCGGCGCTCGGTCAAAACGAACCTCGGCTCTTCCATCGCGCAACGGCCCCCCATCGGTGCGTTCTCCAGCCGCCGGGAGCCCGAGGGCCCGCCCGGGGCGGACCCCTCCTCCAGGCTCCGCGGAAACACCTGACCAGTACTGACGAGAGCGGATTATAGCCGGTCCGGCGTGACGATCTCCACCGGGAAGCCGACGAACAGGCCGGATTCGATCACTCCGGGGATCGCCTTGAGGTCCCGCTCCAGGCGGTCGGGAACCTCGGGGAAGCGCGCGTCGAGGATCAGGTTGCCGCCTTCGGTGAGGAGCGGGCCGTCCTTGCTGGCGGCCATGCGCAGCGCCACCTCGGAGGCGCCGAGCGTCGCCAGGGCCTCCTCCACCAGGTGGAGGGCCTCCGGGTGGGTCTCCACCGGGATGGGGAAGCGCCTCCCCAGGCGGTCCACCAGCTTCGAGCGGTCCGCCAGGATGAAGGTGCGGGCCTGGCTCGCCATGACCAGCTTCTCCCGGAACAGGGCGCCGCCCCGGCCCTTGATCAGGCGCACCACGCCGTCCTGCTCGTGGACCTCGTCGGCGCCGTCGAACCCCCAGTCCGGGCGGGCCTCGGCCAGGTTGGTGGTGGGGAGGCCCAGGGCGGCGCAGGACAGGGCCACCTCGTGGGAGGTGGGAACCGCCGTCACGCGCAGGCCGTCGCGCTCGATCCGACGGGCGATGGCGACGAGCGCGAGGAAGGCGGTCGAGCCGGAGCCCGCCCCCACGACCTGGCCGTCCCCGAGCTCGCCCGCCACCCGGGCGGCGACCGCCTCCTTCTCCTCCCGGCGGGAGATGTCCCCGGGCCATTCCCGGTAGCGCTCGATCGTCGGCCAGCGCACGGTGGTCCCTCCGCGTCCCTCGGATCCTGGCACGGGCTCCCGCCCGCGACCCCGGGATGTAGGGGCGGAGCTTGGCCATGGCCTGAGCAAGCCTGTCGAGCCGAACGGCTCCGCCCGTGATTCGGTCCGCTCCGATCGTAGCCGAAGCAGGGGCGGAGGCAAGCTCCGCCCCTACACCCTCTCTCGCCATCGACTCGAAGGTTCCCGGAAGCAGGAGCTCAGATCACGGGGCGCTCGGGCCGAGGACGACGGCGTTCAGGAAGAGGCGGTTGGCCCCCCGCCAGAAGGCGCGGAAGTTGACGTCCTCGGCGAAGGCCACGATCCGGCCGCCGCCGACGCGCTCCTCGTAGGCGAAGACCGCCCCCGGCAGGCGCTCCAGGCTCTCGGGCCAGGCGTGGCCGGAGAGGAGGAACGCTTTGCCGCCCGCGCCGTCCTCCACCCCTCCGGAACCTGGGGCGTAGCGGGCCACCACCCGGCGGCTCGCGTCAGGCGGCCCCTCCGGCGCCAGCAGGATCCGGTCCGAGTCGACCAGCACCGGCAGCTCCGCGTCCGCCGCCCCGGCGGCGAGCCAGCGCTGGAGGTCCAGCTCGGCCCGGAGGATCGCGCCGGGCACCCGGAACCGGACGGGCTCCGGCGGCGGCTCCTCCATCTCCTCGGAACCCGGCCCGGCCTGCTCCCGGTACCAGGAGCGCAGACCCGTGAGGTCCAGGCCGTCCCTGACGAAGTCCACGCCCGCGCCGAGCGCCACCAGGTTGCCGCCGTCCTCCACCCAGCGCCGCAGGCGCGCCACGCCCTCCTCGCCCAGGGCGCCGGTCAACCCCTCGGCCGAGAACAGGTCGGGCACCACGATCGTCTCGAAGGGGGCCAGGGGCGTCTCCGCCACGGAGCCCACCCGGAGGACCGTCACGGGCAGGCGGTACTGCCGGTCCAGGGTGTACCAGGCCCAGCCGAAGGAGTAGGCGTGGACCGGTCCTTCCGCCAGGATCGCCACGTCCACCGGGCGGACGGCGATGGCGTCGCCGGTGCCCAGGGCCGGCATCCCCGGCTCGGCGAGCCCCGTGTCCACGCCGCGGACGGCCACGCCGTGCTCCGCCGCCAGGGTTCGCACCGTCTCGTGGAGCCGCTCCGGCTCGGCCCCCCGCTGGCTGGAGCGGACCACCACGGTTCCGGCGGGCACGGGCTCGCCCTCGATGGCCGTGGACACGGTCAGGACCGACGCCCGGATGCCGTCTTCCCGGAGCCCGTGGAGCACCGCCATGGAGGCGGCGTTCGCCCCGTCCACCAGGTAGGCGTAGCCGGGGACCGCGTCCGGGAATGGGGCGGGGCGGTCCAGCTCCTCCGCCGTCACCGGTTCGGTGGGCGGGGAGTCACCGGCGGTGGCCCCGTAGGCCTCCAGGTCGAAGAGGAGGGGGAGCGACCAAGCGGTCACGTCATAGAAGCGAGGGCTCTCCGCCCGGTCCACCCGGGCGCGGGCCTCCTCCAGGAAGTCCGGGGCCAGGGGCACCTCCGGGGCCAGGAGGGCCCGGACCAGCCGGTTCCGGGGCTGGCTCGCTTCCACCACCAGGGTGCCCGGCGGGAAGGTGCGCTCACCGACGCCGGTGCCGGTGCGGTCCTCCACCCCGCGGAGGCGGACCTCCCCGGTCAGCCGGC
This sequence comes from Thermoanaerobaculia bacterium, assembly GCA_046538065.1. Taxonomy (GTDB): domain Bacteria; phylum Acidobacteriota; class Thermoanaerobaculia; order Multivoradales; family DATKCC01; genus JBKHJP01. The sequence goes on from JBKHJP010000137.1 coordinate 7,582, forward strand.
CCACCTCGATCCCGTTGCGCAGGAGGAGCGCCGCGAGCTCCCGGGCGAGGGCCGGGTCCGCGGCGTCGGGCACTACCAGGTACCGCCGCACGCCGGAGCGGCCGTCCTCGAGGGCCTCCCGGTGGGCCCGGTGGAAATCCAGCAGTAGCTCCTCCCGGCTCTCGGCCGCCGTCACGACGGTGGCCCAGGCCGCCGTCGCCTGCTGCTCGGTGGCGTCGGCCAGGGTGCGGATCGACCCGTCGGGGCGGTCCAGGGCGAGCCCCCGGGACGAGCCCTGCTCGAAGAGCATGGAGACCGCCCCCTGGAAGCTTCCGAACGAGGACGTGTAGCCGGGGTAGAAGTAGTTGTAGCGCTCGCCGGTCATGTACTCGAACCCCGCCCGGTCGAAGGCCCGGGCGTAGGCCCGGCCGAAGCGCGGGAACCACTCCCGGGCGAAGGACGGGAAGAACGGGCCGTACGGCCGAGCCGGCGGGTCGAAGTAGAACTCGGCGTCGGAGCCCATCTCGTGGAGGTCCACCATGACCTGGGGCTTCCAGGCCAGCAGCGTGGGCACCCGGGAGCGGGTCTCCGCCTGGGTGTGGACGAACCAGTCCCGGTTGGTGTCGAAGAAGTAGTGGCCGGTCCGGAACTGGAGGGCGTCCCAGGAGTCGAAGTCGTTGGCCCAGTCCTCGGTCCGGGCGTTGGGCGCGTGGCCCAGGCGCTCGTGGTTGCGGTGGGCGAAGGCGTCGCGGCCGTCCGGGTTGATCATCGGGTCCAGCAGCACCACGGTGGAGGCCAGGACCTCCCGGGTCGCCGGGTCGTCGCCGGTGGCGAGGCGCTGGAGCAGGGTGAGGACCCCTTCGGAGCCGGAGAGCTCGAAGCCGTGGATGGAGCCGCCCATCCAGACCACCGCCGGTTGCTCGGCGGCCAGGGCCCGGGCCTCCTCCTCCGTCAGGTCGCGGGGGTCGGCCAGGCGCGCCGAGGCGGACCGGATCTCCTCCAGGCGGGCGTGGTTCTCCGGGGAGGTGACGATCGCCATCGGGAGCTCCCGGCCCTCCCAGGAGCGGCCCTGGTCCACCACCTCCACCCGGTCGGAGGCTTCGGCCAGGGCCCGGAGGTAGCGGACCATCTGGTGGTGCAGGGTGATCCGCTCGCCGAAGTCGTGGCCGGTGACCTCCTGGAAGGTCGGGACCTCGGCACCGGCGGCGGGAGCTTGGGTCTGAGCCTGGGCCCGGGTTTGAGCTTGGGCCTGGGCCGGCCCAGGGCCGGCGGCCCACAAGGAGAGCGTGAGGGCGAGGGCGAGGGGCGCGAGGGTGACGGCGGCCGTGGATCGTCGCAGCACGTGGATGCCTCCCTGGGGTCGTTCGCGGGGTGGAGCGGAGGCATTCTACGGCAGCGCCGGCCGGCGTCCGGCCGCTCGTCCCGCGCGGGTCACCCCCGGGAGCGATCACCAGTTCCCGCCGGAACCCGGGCCGGGCCTCTCTATCCGTCTCCCTCCTTTCCCTCTGCTCCCGTTTCGTCCCCTTCGGGCTCCGCCTCCTCGTCGTCATCCTCCGTCTGCGGCTCGGCGAGCTGCTGCTTGCCTGCCCCCGGTTTCGCCGCCTTTTCGGTGTCCGTGGGGCCCGCCTTGCCGTTCAGGATGGCGTTGAGCTCGTCCGGCTCCTGCCTCGAGTTGAAGCTGAACGTCAGGCCGGCGAAGAAGCCGTGCTCGAAGGACGAGTTCAGCTCGTTGAGGACGTTGGCGTCGACCGGCGGCGCGCCGAGGGTCTGCTTGCCCGGCAGTCGGTCCACCTCGCCTCCGGTCCACCCGGCGATCGCCACGAAGTGTCTCTTCCGGCCGATGGTCCAGCTCGGGCCGAAGAAGTACCGCGTCTTGCCGTCCCCGTTGAGCCCCAGGCCGAATGCCAGCCCCAGGCGGCCGCCGAGCGCTCGGCGCCATCTACAGCACTTCGTCCCTTGGCCGCCGCTCTCTGGGTCCTCCGTTTCCCGGTGCTTCTTCGTCGCCTCGTGCGCCGAGCGCCCCGCCCACCAGCCCGCGTCCGGGGTCACCAGGTTCGCGAACAGCACGAGGTCCGGCCGGGAGTCCCCTTCGGCGTCCCGTTCGCGGAGCACCCGCTGGACGTCGTCGTCGGTGGCGTCGGTCCCCTGGTCGTCCGTCTGGACGAAGAACTTCCGGTCCCGGAGGTCGGAGAAGGCCAACCCCCCGGAGTAGGTCAGCTTCCAGCGGACGGTCTTCACCCAGACCGGGAAGGTGTAGGAGTAGAGGTAAACGGGCTCGAGCTCCTCGGGAACGTCCCGGTTCTGGGCCTTGAGCCCCTCCCGGAGCTGACGACTCGACAGGTCGAAGAGCTGCTCCTCGTCGCCCAAGCCGAACGGTTGGACGAACTCTTGCTCCCGCCCCGCCTCCGAACGGAGCAGTGTCTTCATCGCCGCCTGGACCCGCGAGGGATCCTCGACCTCCGGGTTCTCCTCGCCTCCGCGGACGGTCACCGACACCTTGTAGAGGGAGAACTCCTCCCGGTGCTTCCAGCTCAGGCCGGTGGTCGTCAGATCG
>JBKHJP010000138.1:0-10049 GCA_046538065.1 Thermoanaerobaculia bacterium
GCGCTGCGCCGCGGCCCGCTCCCCCGCCAGCAGGACGGACGCCCCCACCAGGGCACCCAGCCCGTTGAAGAGGACGTCGTCCACGTCGGTGGCCCGCCCCGGAACCAGGAGCTGGAGGAGCTCCACCGCCGTCGAGAGGGCGACGCCGGCCAGGACCGCCCCGGCGAGCCGGGCCGCCGCCCGCCGCTCCCGGGCCAGCCCCGCCGTGGCCAGGCCCACGGGCACGAACAGGAGCACGTTGCCCAGGACGTTGCTCGCCAGGTAGTAGACGATGAGGTCGCGGTCGGCCCGCCGGGGGTCGTGGCGGAGTGCGTCCAGGGCCCGGCCGTGGTGCTCCAGGGGGATCAGGTTCGTGCGCGCGGCATCGCGGGCATCCTCCTCCGGCCGCAGCGTCACCCCCAGGACGGCGGCCACCGCCAGGAACAGGAGGGCGCCCCAGAGGCGGCGCACGCCGAGGCGGCTCATGCTCGGGCGGAGCGGTCCGCGGCGATCACCGGAAGGAGTCCGGAGCGCCGGTCCGCCGGGCTCCCGCTCTCGGCCGGCCGGTGGGGGACGCCGTGGTCGACGGTGCTCGGGACCGGCGCCCCCTGGCGGACGTCGCCGCTGCGCCCGGCGAGCTCCCCCCGGACGCCGTCGCCGGTCAGCGCCTGGATCCGGGCCCCGGTGACGGCGTTCTCCAGCTCGGCCGAAGCCGCCGCCTCGGTTTCCACCCGGAGGTAGTTGTCGGTCAGGCCGTGCCAGGCGGAGCCCTTCCGGGCCTCCCAGAGAACCTGGACGGTCCGGCCCAGGTGCGCCTCCCGGAAGGACCGCTCGCCGGGAGCGGCCGCCTCGATCATCGCCGCGGTCCGCGCCTTGACGAGCTCCGGGGGGACCGGGTCCGGCATCGACGCCGCCGGGGTCCCCTCCCGGGGGGAGTAGGAGAAGACGTGGGTGCGGGCGAAGCCCACCGACTCCACGAACCGGAGGCTCTCGGCGAGCTCCGCTGCGGTCTCCCCCGGAAAGCCCACGATCACGTCGGTGGTCACCGCCACGCCGGGGACCGCGCCCCGGATCTGGTCCACCAGGGCCCGGTAGGCGGCCGCCCGATAGGGCCGGCGCATGCGCTCCAGGGTGGCGTCGCAGCCGCTCTGGAGCGACATGTGGACGTGGCGGCAGATGCGCTCCTCCCGCAGCAGGTCGAGGAGGCGCCGGTCGAAGGCCCACGGGGCGATGGAGGTCAGCCGGATCCGGGGGATCCCGGTCTCGGCCAGGAGGGTCTCCACCAGGTCGCAGAGGCCCCGCCCCTGCCACCGGTAGTGGGAGATCTGGACGCCGGTGACCACCACCTCCCGGAACCCCGCCGCCGCCATGGACCGGACCTCCGCCACGATCTCGGGCACCGGGCGGCTGCGCTGGCGGCCCCGGGTGTGGGGGATGATGCAGAAGGCGCAGCCGACGTTGCAGCCGTCCTCCACCTTCACCAGGGTGCGGGTGTTGCCGAAGGCCAGGGACACGAAGGGGACGTCCAGCGCCCCGGCGCCGTCCGGTCTCCCCTCCGCCCTCGGCCGCGAGGTCTCGGGCCGCGCGTCGGGGAACGCTTCGTGGACGCGATCCAGGAGGCGGTCCTTCTCCGCGTTGGGCACCACCAGGTCGACGCCCGCCAGGGCCGCCGCCTCCTCCGGGGAGCCCGTGGCGTAACACCCCGTCAGGACCGTCCGCACCCCCGGCCGCCGGCGGGCGCCCCGCCGGGCCACCTTCCGGGAGTCCCGGGCCGCCCGGTGGGTCACCGTGCAGGAGTTCACCACGTGGAGGTCCGCCTCCTCCAGGCGGGGGACGACGCGGTGGCCGGCGAAGTGGAACTCCCGGGCGAGCCTCTCGAGCTCGGCCTGGTTCAGCTTGCACCCCAGGTTGGTGAAGTAGACCTTCATGATCCCGGCGGGAGCGTATCGCACCGGTGGGTGAGGTTCCCACGCCGGGTCCCGGCGCCGGCGGAGCGGCGTCGCGCCGCCGGAGGGCTCCCGGATCAGACCGGGGAGGACGGTGCCACGGCGTGCACGCCGCGGCGCTGATACTCTCCCCGGGCGCTCCCGACTGGCCCTCCGATCAGCTCATGACCGACCCGGCCCCGCGATCCCCGGTGGTGGTGCACCATGGCGCCCTGGGCGACACGATCCAGCTCACGGCGATGCTCCAGGCACTCGCCGCGCGCTGGGGCGCCCCCTGCGACCTGCTGGCGGGCCCTGCCGCCGCTCCGAAGCTCCTGGCCGGGCTGGACTTCGTCCGCGAGGTGCGCTTCCTCGGGACCCGCAAGCGCCCCTACTGGACCAGCCCCCGCCAGTGGCGCCTGGTGCGGTGGCTGCGAGAGCGCGAGGGCTCGCCGAGCTACGTGGTGGAGCGCTGGCGCCACCCGGTGGCCCCCTGGTCGAGCCTCACCCGGATGGAGTGGCTCCTCCGCCGCGCCGGCGTGCCCGCCTCGGCGACGGTCACCACGGCGGCTACGAGCCGGGAGCCCCTGGAGCACGCGGTGGACTACCAGCTCCGCCTGGCCCGCCTCGACCCGCCGGCCTTCGACGGCGGGGCTCCGTACCCCGCTCCGGAACCGTCCCCCCGCCCCCTCCTGCGGACCACCCCGGACGAGGTCGAGGAGTGCCGCCGCTGGCTCGGCGGACGGGGCTTGCGCGGCGAGCCCCTGGTCCTCTTCCAGAGCGAGGCCCGGCGGTCGAAGAAGCGGGGGCGGTGGCCCGCCGAGCGGTGGGTCGAGCTGGCCCGGTCCGTCCTGGAGGAGCTGCCGGAAGCCCGCGTCCTCCTCATGGGGGCTCCCTCGGAGCGGGAAAGCACCCGGGCCCTGGCCCGGGCGACCGGCGACCCCAGGGTCCAGGACGTGGCCGGCGACCTCCCCCTGAGGCGCCTCTTCGCCCTCCTCACCCTGGGGCACTCCTGCATCAGCGTGGACACGGGACCGGCTCAGGCAGCGGGGGCACTGGGCTGTCCGGTGGCGGTCCTGGCGGGCACGGCGGACCCCCGGCGCAACCGGCCCCTGGGCCCCCCCGAGCGGGTCCAGGTGGTCACCGGCTACGGCGACGGCCCCTGGCCCGAGTCCGGCGCCACCTGGTTCCGGGAGCACGACATCCGCACCATCCCGGTGGACGCCGTCCTCGCCGCCTGGCGCCGGCTGGCGCCTGGGGAGTGACCGGGACGGCGGGCCAGCGCCACCCGGCGTCACGTGACTGTAGGGGAGGAGCTTGTCTCCTCCCGTGCGCCCTCCCGTGCGCCAGCGACCTTTGAGCCGGTTCAGGTCCACGCACTCCGGGCGGAGGCCCGTTCGACTCGCTCCGCTCGCTCAGGGCAGGCCAAGCTCCGCCCCTGCGCGATTCGGTGGCGGGCGCAGGCTCCCAGGAACGGCGGGGTGGCGATCCCCGGGAGTAATCAGGTCAGTCCTCGCCCCCCGGGCCCAGGCCCAGGCGGGCCCGGGCGGCGGCGAGACGGGCCACGGCCACCCGGAAGGGCGAGCAGGAGACGTAGTCCAGCCCGGCCTCCTCGAAGAAGGCCACGGACTCCGGGTCGCCGCCGTGCTCGCCGCAGATGCCCAGGTGGAGGCCGGAGCGCTCGGCGCGTCCCTTCTCGCAGGCGATCCGGACCAGCTCGCCCACCCCGGGGCGGTCCAGGGTGGCGAAGGGGTCCGCCGGCACGATCCCGTCCTCCACGTACTGCGGCAGGAACCGGCCCACGTCGTCCCGGGAGTAGCCGTAGGTCATCTGGGTCAGGTCGTTGGTGCCGAAGGAGAAGAACTCGGCGTGGCGAGCGATCCGGTCCGCCACCAGGGCGGCCCGGGGGACCTCGATCATGGTGCCGATCAGGAGGTGCTCCAGCTCCACGCCTTCCTCGTCCTGGACCCGGCGGGCGGTCTCCTCGATCTCGGTGCGGATCCGGGCGAGCTCCTCCTCCGTGCCCACCAGGGGCACCATGATCTCCGGCAGCACCCGGTCCCCGGCGCGCTGCCGGTTGCAGGCGGCCCGCACGATGGCATCCGCCTGCATGCGGTAGATCTCCGGCGCCGTGATCCCCAGGCGGCAGCCCCGGTGGCCGAGCATGGGGTTGACCTCGAAGAGGGCGGTGACCTTCTCCGCCACCTGGTCGGGTGCCAGGCCCATCTCCCGGGCCAGCTCCCTCTGGGCCCGCTCCTCGTGGGGCAGGAACTCGTGGAGCGGCGGGTCCAGCAGCCGGACGGTCACCGGCAGGCCCTCCATGGCCTGGAAGATGCCCTCGAAGTCCCCCTGCTGGACGGGCCGGAGCCGGTCCAGGGACTCCTGGCGCTCGCCGGCGTCGGAAGCGAGGATCATCCGGCGCACCCAGGGGATCCGCTCCTCCTCGAAGAACATGTGCTCCGTGCGGCACAGGCCGATCCCCTCCGCTCCGAAGGCCCGGGCCGCCCGGGCGTCGGCGGGGGTGTCGGCGTTGGCCCGGACCCGGAGGCGGCGCTCGCCGTCGGCCCACTCCAGGACCTTCAGGAAGGCCCGGGCCGCCGGGGTTTCCTCGCCCCCGTCCTGGAGGACGCGGAGGACCTGGCTGGACCGGGTGGGCAGGGCGCCGGCGATGACCTCGCCGGCGGTGCCGTCGATGGACAGCTCGTCCCCCTCGCGGAACACCTGCCCCGCGGCGCGCACCTCGCCGGCCTCCTCGTCCACCGTGAGCCCGCCGGCCCCCACCACGCACGGCTTGCCCAGGCCCCGGGCCACCACCGCGGCGTGGGAGGTCATGCCGCCGCGGGAGGTGAGGATGCCGGCGGCGGCGTGCATGCCCACGATGTCCTCCGGGGAGGTCTCCTGGCGGACCAGGAGGACGGGGCCGTGGGCGGTCATCTCCGCGGCCCGGTCGGCGGTGAGGGCGATCCGGCCCGAGGCGGCCCCCGGCCCGGCGGGCAGCCCACCGGCCAGGCGCCGCCCCTCCGAGACCGCCCGGTCCCGTTCCGCCTCGTCGAACTCCGGCGCCAGGAGCTGGATCAGGTGCCGGGGCTCGACCCGTTCCAGGGCGCGGCGGGGCTCGATCAAGCCTTCGTCCACCATGTCGGCGGCGATGCGCACCGCCGCGGGCCCGGTGCGCTTGCCGGTGCGGGTCTGGAGCATGTAGAGGGCACCCGCCTCGATGGTGAACTCCACGTCCTGCATGTCGCCGAAGCGCTCCTCCAGGGTCCGGGCCACGTCCACCAGGCCTGCGTGGGCCTCCGGGAACGCGTCCGTCAGGGCCCCTTCGCCGGCGTTGCCCTCGATGGGCAGGGGTGTGCGGATCCCGGCCACCACGTCCTCCCCCTGGGCGTTGACCAGGTACTCGCCGTAGAGGACCTTCTCGCCGGTTGCGGGGTTGCGGGTGAAGGCCACGCCGGTGGCGCAGTCCGGCCCCCGGTTGCCGAAGACCATGGCCTGGACGTTGACCGCGGTGCCCATGTCGCCGGGCAGCCGGTTGAGCCGGCGGTAGCTCCGCGCCCGCTCGTTGTCCCAGGAGTCGAACACGGCGGCGATGCCGCCCCAGAGCTGGTCGTGGGGGTCCCGGGGGAAGGGCGCGCCGGTGGCGTCTTCGATCAGTCGCTCATAGGCCTCGATCACCCCGGCGAGGGCCTCGGCGGAGAGCTCGGCGTCGGTGGCGACGCCCTCCTCCTCCCGGGCTCGCTCCAGCACCCCCTCGAACTCCCGGTGGGCGACCCCCAGGACCACGTCGCCGTACATGGTCAAGAGGCGCCGGTAGGCGTCCCGGACGAACCGGGGGTCCTCCCCCGCCTCGATCCGGGTGTCGACGAGGTCCCGGTTCAGGCCCAGGTTGAGGACCGTGTCCATCATCCCGGGCATGGAGATCGCGGCACCGGAACGCACCGAGAGGAGGAGCGGGCGTTCGGGGTCCCCGAACCGCTGACCCTGGAGCTCCTCGACCCGGGCCAGCGCGCCGGCGACCTGGTCCCGGAGCCCCGCGGGGTAGCTCCGGCCGTGGTCCTGGTAGTGGATGCAGACCTCCGTCGTGAGGGTAAAGCCCGGGGGCACGGGAATGCCCAGACGCGCCATCTCCGCCAGGCCCGCCCCCTTGCCGCCGAGGAGCGCCTTCAGCTCGGCGGAGCCGTCCGCCGCGCCGCCGCCGAAGGAGTAGACGTACCGATCTGCCATGCGACCTCCGTGGTGAATCACGACCTTCGGGCGGGCCACGCCCGTCTCTCGGGCCGGAGCGCCGGGCCATTGCACGTTCCGTTCCGAACCGGGGGGCGAAGCCTCCTCGAGCCGTCCCCGTAGCGGTGGGAAACCGTAGGGTGCGACCCTGTCGCACCGCACGACGCCCCGGACGGCTCGCCTCCCCCGGGTGCGATGCGACCGCACCCTATACCGGGCTCCGCGGTGCCGGCCCACCCGGCGGGGCGGCGGCGACCTACCCCTCGGTCGCCTCGCCGCCGGAGCGGCGCTTGCGGAGCTCCTCCCGGTCCACGACCATCTCGGTGAGGCGGGCCACGCTCGACAGCACGCCCCCGGTCCACCGGAGGAGCGCCAGGCGGTTCCCGCGAACGGCCGGGTCCTCCGCCATGACCAGGATGTCGTCGAAGAACCGCTCCAGGACGTCGGCGAGGTCGACGATCCTCCGCAGAGCCCCCTCGTAGTCCCCGGACGCCGCGGCATCGATCACGGCGCCCTGGAGCCTCTCCGTCTCGACGTAGAGCTCCTGCTCGCCGGCCTCCCCGAGCGCGTCGTAGTCCGGCGCCTCCGGGATCGATTCGCCTTCCGCCGAGCGGAGGATGTTGGCGATCCGCTTGGCCGCCAGGACCACCGACAGGAAGGACGCCTCGTCCCGCACCCGGTGGAGGGCGTCCACCCGGGCCGCCAGGTCCGGCAGGTCCCGGATCCCTTCCGCCGCCAGGCCGGCCTCGATCTCGTCGTGGGCGTAGCCCGCGAGCCCCAGGATGTGGCGGATCCGGTCGTCCAGGAAGGGCCGCACGTCGGCCAGGATCTCGCCGGCGGAACGGGGCAGCCCCTCCTCGTAGAGTCGCGCCGACTCCGCCACCGCCGCCGCCGGGTCCAGGGGGAGCTCGCGCTCCAGGCAGATCCGCACCACCCCCTGGGCCGCCCGGCGCAGGCCGAAGGGGTCCCGGCTGCCCGTGGGCACCAGCCCCAGGCCGAAGATCCCCACCAGGCTGTCCAGCCGGTCGGCGAGGGCGGTCACCGCGCCGGCCCGGCCACGGGGCAGAGGGTCGTCGACCGCCGCCGGCAGGTACTGGTCGTACACGGCCTGCCAGACCGCCTCCGGCTCGCCGTCCTCCCGGGCGTAGATGCCGCCGACGATCCCCTGGAGAGAGGTGAACTCCTTGACCATCTCGGTGACCAGGTCGAGCTTGAGGAGCCGGGCGGCCCGACGGGCGTGCTCCGCCTCGTCCTGCCATCCCAGGCGATCGCAGAGCCAGCCGGCCAGGGCCTCGACCCGCCCGGCCTTGTCGGCGTAGCTCCCCAGCTCGGCGTGGAAGGCCAGGTGCTCCAGCTCCGTAGCCCGGTCCGCCAGGGGGCGCTTCCTGTCCTCCGTGTAGAAGAACCGGGCGTCCGCCAGGCGGGCCTCCACCACCCACTCGTTGCCCGCCCGCACGCGGCCCGCGGGGTCGTCCGGGCGGTCCATGACGGTCAGGAACCGGGGCAGGAGCTTTCCGTCGCGCTCCACCGTGAAGGCGCTCTGGTGGTCCTTGAGACTGGCGACCAGGACCTCCCGGGGCAGCTCCAGGTACTCCTCGCGGAAGGCGCCCTCCATCACTCCGGGGATCTCGCACATGGCGGCCAGGCGGCCCAGGAGCTCCGGGTCCTCCACCAGGGTGCCGCCGGCGGCCTCGGCTTGCTGCGCCATCTCGCCGGCCAGGCGCCGGGAGCGCTCTCGGGGATCGACCTCGATGTCCCGGGCCGCCAGGGCCCGGCGGTACTCGTCCGCGCCGGCCACGGCCAGCGGCTCCGGCGAGAGGATGGGGTGCCCCGTCGTGCGGTCGCCGGCGGCGACCCCGAAGAGCTCGAAGGGCACCACCCGGCCGTCCAGGAGCGACACGACCCCGTGGACCGGCCGGACCCAGGGGCCCCGGCCCTCGCCCCAGCGCATGGTCTTGGGCCACGGGATCTCCAGGAGCACGGACGGGACGATCTCCGCCAGGACCTCTTCCGCCGGCCGCCCTCGGACCACCTGGCGCACCGCCGCGTACTCTCCCTTGTCGGTGGTGATCCGCTCCACCTCCGAGGCCTCGACCCCCAGACGCTTGGCGAAGCCCTCCAGGGCCTTGGTGGGGCGGCCGTCGGCGTCCCAGGCCACCCGCGCCGGAGGGCCCACGGCCTGCTCCTCCCGGTCGGCCTCCCCTTCGGGCAGGCCCCGGAGCACCAGGACCAGCCGCCGCGGGGTGGAGCCGGTCTCGACCTCCGTGGGGCCCAGCCCCCGGCCCATCAGGTCCTCGAACACCCGGGTCCCGAGCCGCCGCAGGCCGGGCTCCAGCATCCGGGCCGGGATCTCCTCGGTGCGCACCTCCAGCAGGTACTCAGCCATCCCCGCCCTCCCCGGCGGTGACCGCCGGGGCCGGCGGTTCCTCCCGGGCGGCCTCCGAGCCCGCCTCCCCCGTCCGGAGGAGCGGGAAGCCCAGCCGCTCCCGGCTCTCCAGGTACGCGCCGGCACAGCGCACCGCCAGGTCCCGGACGCGCTGGATCAAAGCCACCCGCTCGGTGACCGAGACGGCGCCCCGGGCGTCCAGGACGTTGAACAGGTGGGAGCACTTGAGGGCGCACTCGTACGCCGGCACCACCACGCCCGCCTCCAGGCAGCGCTCCGCCTCCCGCTCGTAGCCCTCGAACTGTCCGCGGTGGAACTCCACGTCCGCCACCTCGAAGTAGTACCGGGAGAGCTCCACCTCCTCCTGGTGGCGGACGTCGCCGTAGCTCGGGCCCCCGGGCACCCAGTCGACGTCGTAGACGCTCCGGGACAGGCCCAGGAACATGGTCAGGCGCTCCAGGCCGTAGGTGATCTCCACGCTGATGGGGTCCAGCTCCTGGCCGCCGGCCTGCTGGAAGTAGGTGAACTGGGTGATCTCCATGCCGTCGAGCATGACCTGCCAGCCCACCCCGGCGGCGCCCAGGGTCGGCGACTCCCAGTTGTCCTCCTCGAAGCGCAGGTCGTGGACGCCCAGGTCGAGGCCCATGGCCTCCAGGCTCCGCACGTAGAGCGCCTGGACGTCGTCCGGGGACGGCTTGAGGATCACCTGGAGCTGGTAGTGCTTGCCCAGGCGGAAGGGGTTGTCGCCGTAGCGGCCGTCGGCGGGGCGCCGGGACGGCTGGAGGTACGCCACCCGCCACGGCTCCGGCCCCAGGACCCGGAGGAAGGTGTCCGGGTGCATGGTGCCGGCCCCCACCTCCAGGTCGTAGGGCTGTTGCAGGACGCAGCCCTGCTCGGCCCAGAAACGGGACAGGGAGAGGATGAGTTCTTGGAAGCTCTGCATGGTGATCATCGATCGGCACGGGGGAGCTGCACCGCCCGGAGGGGCGACTCTATCGAAGGTTCCCCCGCCTGCGGTCACGCCGGGGCCGTGGAGGCCAGGCTCCGCTGCATGACGCCGTAGCTCCGGAGCTCGCGCCCGAGGAAGCGGCGCCGCACCTCCCGGGTCAGCTCCTCGGTGCGGCGGAGCGCCTCCGGACGCGGTGCTCTCCCGGCCATCTCGACCAGGGGCTCCCGGCCCACCCGGAGGAGGAGATCCACCACCTCCGGCCCGACGACGAGGCCGCCCCCGCTCTCGACGTGACTCGGGTCCCCGGCGCAGTCGGGGCAGACCAGCGCCTCGTCCCCGGGGGGCAGGACGGCCCCCCGCGCCGGGAACGGCCGCTCGCACGCGGGGCACTCCCGGGGCGGCGGAAAGATCCCGGACAGGCGCAGGACCCAGGTTTCGAAGTAGCGCGCCGCCAGGTCCCGGTCCACCCCGGCGAGGAGCGCCTCCACCGTGGAGTCCAGCAGTCGGAACGGAAGCTCGGCGGGCTCGTCTTCCTGGACGAACTCCACCAGGTGCTCGGCGAGGTACCCCCCCAGGAGGATCCCCT
>JBKHJP010000139.1:0-9942 GCA_046538065.1 Thermoanaerobaculia bacterium
CCCAGGTCGAAGAGGGGGTCGCCGCCTTCCACGGCCTGGCCCTCCTCCACGTGGATCTTCGTCACGGTGCCGGCGCTTTCGGCGTCGATCTCGTTCTCCATCTTCATCGCCTCGAGGACCACCACTCCCTGGCCGGCCTCCACCGCGGCGCCCTCCTCCACCAGGACCGCCGTGACCCGGCCCGGCATGTAGGCGGCCACCGTCTCGCCGGCGCCCGCCGCCGCCGCACCGTGGGCTTCCCGGGCGAGGTGGGTGAGGGGATCCGTCACGTGGACGTCGTAAAGCCCCCGGGGCGTGGAGACCCGGTAACGGTCCGCGGTCTGCGCGGCCACCGCCACCTCGTGCTGGCCGCCCTCCAGGAGCAGGCTCCACAGGCCGCCGTCGCCGTCGAGGCGGGCGGCGTCCACGGTGTAGGTGCGCTCGCCCACGGTGACCCGAAGGGCGCCGCCGTCCGACTCGATCCGGACCCGCTCCTCCCGGTCCCCGTGGCGGGCGATCAGCTCCACTGGATCACCCTCCCACTCCCTCGGTCCCTCTTCTGCTCCGGTCCGTCGAGTCACGAAGTTCGCTCATCCGTCCAGATCCTCGTGCGGCTACCAACCGACGGCCTCCCGGCGGCCGGTGGCGGCCCAGGCGGAGCGGGGCCGGCCATCGGTCGCCTCTGCATGGCCGCCGGCGCGCCCGGCCGCCTGGCGGAGCGCCGCTTCCCGGTGGGCCAGGGCCGCGGCGACGAGGGCCAGGTCGTCCGGCTCGCCGTCGGTCTCCGGCGGCCGGAGCTCGCCGGCGGCGAGCTTGCGGTCGAGCATGGCGATGTCCATGCGGCCGGCGCGGAAGTCCGGGTCCTTGAGGAGCGAGCGGAACAGGGGCACCGTGGTCCGGATCCCCTCCAGGCGGAGCTCCACCAGGGCCCGCTCCAGGCGGCCCATGGCCCGCTCCCGGTCCGGGGCCCAGACGATGAGCTTGCCGATCATCGGGTCGTAGTGGACGGTGACCTCGCCCCCTTCGGCGACGCCGCAGTCGTTCCTCACCCAGGGCCCCTCGGGCCAGCGGAGCAGGGTGATCCGGCCCGGCGACGGGGCGAAGCCCCGGAACGGGTCCTCCGCGTACAGGCGGACCTCGAAGGCGTGGCCCCGGGGCTCGATCCAGTCGGTGCCGTCGAAGGGCGGCGGCAGGGGCTCGCCCCGGGCGATCCGGACCTGGGCCTCCACCAGGTCGATGCCGGTGACCATCTCGGTGACGGGGTGCTCCACCTGGAGGCGGGTGTTCATCTCCAGGAAGTAGAAGGAGCCGTCCGGGGCCAGGAGCATCTCCACCGTTCCGGCGTTGGTGTAGCCCACGGCCCGGGCGGCCCGGACCGCCGCCTCGCCCATGGCGCGGCGGAGCTCCGGGGTCACGGCCGGCGAGGGGGCCTCCTCCACGACCTTCTGGTGGCGCCGCTGGAGGGAGCACTCCCGCTCGTTGAGCGACACCACCCGGCCCGCCTCGTCCCCCAGGACCTGGATCTCCACGTGCCGGGGCTCCTCGACGAACTTCTCCACGTAGACGGCGTCGTCGCCGAAGCTGGCCGAGGCCTCGGAGCGGGCGGCCCGGTAGGCGGAGGCGAGCTCCTCTTCCGCCGCCACCCGGCGCATGCCCTTGCCGCCGCCGCCGGCCGCCGCCTTCAGCATGACCGGGTAGCCAACCTCCCGGGCGGCGGCCCGGGCGGAGTCCAGGTCGGGCAGCGGGTCCTGGCCGCCGGGGACCACGGGGACCCCCGCCTCCACCATCCGGCGCCGGCTCTCCACCTTCGAGCCCATGACGGCGATGGTCTCCGCCGGCGGGCCGATGAAGACGACCCCCGCCTCCCGGCAGGCGCGGGCGAAGCCGGCGTTCTCGGACAGGAAGCCGTAGCCGGGGTGGATCGCGTCGGCGCCGATCTCGCGGGCCAGCTCGATGATGGCGTCGCCCCGGAGGTAGCTCTCCCGGGACGGGGCCGGGCCGATGGGGTAGGCCTCGTCGGCCAGGCGCACGGGCAGGGCCGTGCGGTCCGGCTCGGAGTAGACGACGGCGCTCCGGATGCCCATCTCCTGGAGCGTCCGGAGGATCCGGACGGCGATCTCGCCCCGGTTGGCGATCAGGACCTTGCGGATCTGGCGCGTGTCGGGTGTACCCACGGGGGGCGAATAGTATCAGCGGGTGCTCTCCCGACCGTCCTGGCGCAACGCCGCCGTGGGGCTCACGGCGGCCCTGATCCTGGCCGCCCACGCGGCGCTGGCGGTCTCGTCCATGGCGCTCAAGTCGGTGACCAACGACGAGCTCGCCCACCTGCCCGCGGGGCTGGCGGCGGTCGCCACCGGGGAGGTCCGCCTCAACCCGGAGCACCCGCCGCTGGTCAAGCTCCTGGCCGGAGCGGCGGCGGCGACCCTGGACCCGGAGCTCCCCCTGGAGGGGTCGGCCTCCCGGGCGGGGAACCAGTGGCGCTTCGGGCGCCGGGTGCTCTTCGAGTCCGGCAACGACCACCGGGCGTTGCTGTTCCGCGCTCGCCTGCCGGTCGTGGGCCTCTCGCTCCTCGGGTGCCTCGGCGTGTTCGCGTGGACCCGGCGGCGCTTCGGGGCCGGGGCGGGCCTCTTCTCCCTGGCCCTCTACGCGTTCTCGCCCACGGTCCTGGCCCACGGCCGCCTGGTCACGATGGACGCGGCGGTGGCGGCGGGCGTGGTGTGGTCCCTCTACCTGTGGTGGCGGCTGGTCGGCAACGGGACCGGACCCGTGCGGGTCCGGCGCTGGGCCCGGCCCTGGCAGGAGTGGGCGGTGTGCGGGGCGGTTCTGGGTCTCGCCCTGGCGGCGAAGTTCAGCGCCCTGCTCCTCTTGCCGGCGATGGCGATGGTGGAGCTGGTGGAGCTCGCCACCCGAGGCCGGGGCGGCGCCGGACCGGAGGGACGCCGCGCCGCCCGCTGGGGTCTGCGGCACCGGCTCGGGCGCTGGGCGGTCGTCCTGGCGGTGGCGGCCGGGGTACTCCAGGCCGTCTACCTGCTCCCGGCGGACCCGCTGCGCTACCTGCGGGACCTGGGTCACCTCTACCAGGAGAACGACCCCGACGCCCTCCACTACCTGGCGGGGGAGTTCCGGTCGGACGGGTTCCCCCACTACTTCCTGGTCGCCCTGGGGGTGAAGACCAGCCTGGTGGCGCTCCTGGCGTGGGCCGGAGGGCTCGTCCTGGCGGCTCGCCGGACGGTGCGGCGGGCGGCGGGATGGCTCGACGACCTCCACCTCTGGGCGCCTGCGCTCCTCTGGATGGCGGTGCACTCGGCCTTCGCCCAGGACCTGGGGGTCCGGTACATGCTGCCGGTCTACGGGTTGCTGGCGGTCCTGGCGGGGGGGATCGTGCCGGCCCTGGGTCGCCTGGCGCCGGGGGACCGGGGCGGGGAGGGTGCCGGCCCGCTCACGGACGAGGGGAGCCCTGCGGCCCTGCGCCGGGGTCCGCTCGCCCGGGCCGCTCCGATCCTCGCCCTCCTCCTCGGCCTCGGCCAGGTCTCCGTCGCCCTGGCCGCGTGGCCGGACTACATCCCCTACTTCCACCGGCTGGCGGGCGGCGCGCGGGGCGGCCCGAGCTGGCTCCACGGCGCGAACCTCGACTGGGGCCAGGACCTGGGCCGGCTCGCCCCCTGGCTCCGGGACCGGGGCATCGGCCGCGTGCGACTCCTCTACTTCGGCGCGGGGGTGCCGGAGGCGTACGGCGTCCTGCGGGAGCCCATGCTCCCCTCAGACTGGTGGGAGAGCCCCCGCCCCGGCGACTACGTCGTCTCGGCCCAGTACCTGGTCCGGGGCCTCCACCAGGCGCGCCAGACCGGCGCCCCCACCGACTGGCTCCGGCGCTACGAGCCGTCAGGCGTCCTCGGCGGGACGCTCTACCTGTTCCGGTTCCCGGCGCCGCCGGCCGGCGCCCAGCGCCCAACCGGCGAGGCCCAGGGCGCCGAGGGCCGAGGCGGCGAAGCTCCACCGTAGGGGCGTCCGGTCGACCCAGAGCCGGACCCGGTGGCGCCCGGCGGGGACCGGGACGCCGATCCGGTACAGGTTCGCCGGCTCGAGCTCGACGGGTGCGCCGTCCACGGTGCCCCGCCAGACCGGCAGCAGGCTCCGCTGGGCCACGACGACCGCCGGCACCGGGCTGTCGGTCTCCACCTCCAGGGACTCGGGGCCGGAGGCGAGGACGCGGACCTGCCCCTGGGGCGGGGGTGGGCCCTCCGGGATCGTCGGCACCCCGTCGCCGTGCTCCCCCGGGAGGACGGCGTGGAGGTCCGGGTCGAAGGCCGGCTCTCGGAGCAGGTCCCAGGCGGCGTTGAGGTGCGGCACCCGGAGCTCGCTCTCCGCCAGGAGCACGTCCGGGGCCGCCCGGGGGAGGCGGTAGACGAAGACGGGGGTGGTAATCCCCGGCCAGGTGCCGAGCCGGCGGGCGAGGGCGGGGTCGACGTCGCGGAGCGGGCGTTCCAGGACGACGTACTCCACGCCCCAGCTCGACAGGGCCCGGATCCGGTCCGGGTCCGGCGAGTGCGCCACCGCTTCCCAGACCGCCCGCGACAGGAACGAGCTCAGGCCCTCCGGCGAGCGGTTGAGCTCGTAGCGCAGGCCGCCGTGGAGGACCCCGGCGCCGGGGACCAGCGAGTAGACGTCCTGCCGGATCGTCCAGAAGAACCGGTGGTCCGGAGGCAAGGGCCGGGCGGTCGGCCCGAAGAGGTTGAAGAAGCTTCCGTGGGCGACGCGGGCTCCGGCGGGGATGGCGGCCAGCACGGGGGAGGGCTCCGCGTAGTGCTCTAGGTCGTCGCGGGCCGTGAGGCCCCGGAGCAGGTGGACCTGGGCGGCGGCGTGGATGGCGAGGAGCAGGGCGCCGGCCAGCACCGGCCGCCGACTCGCCAGGAGGAGGCCCAGCCCCAGGGCGGCCAGCACTCCCCCGAGGGTCACGAGCGTGGCGATCCACCGCCCCCGCTCGGCGCCGGCCAGCTCCGGGCTCCAGTCCTCGCCCCCGACGGTCGCGATCATGCCCTCGAAGGCCGTGGGCGCGAAGACGACGAAGGCCCAGGCCGCGGCCAGGAGGAGGGCGATGGCCGCCACGGGCCAGACCAGCCTCCGGAGGCGGAGAGGCCGGTCCCCGAAGACCCGCTGCCAGCCGATCCCGCACAGGAGGCTGGCCCCCAGGGCCACCGCGAGCCAGAACTTGACCGGGTAGCGGAAGGCCTGGGCCCCCGGGAGCTCGAAGAGCAGGCGCCCCACCGTATGCGTGCCTCCGGAGGCCAGGAAGATCCCCGTTGCCACGCTGCCCCAGCCCCACCAGGCACCCCGGGCGGCGGGCCGGCCGCCGGCGACGAGCAGGCCGAGGGCGAGGATCCCCGGGTAGAGGGACAGGAAGATCGGCAGGTTGCCCTCGAACAGCGGTGCCCCCCACAGGCCGCCGACGCCCCGCAGGTCGTACCGGCCGAAGGGCAGGGGGATCAGCCAGTCCAGGGCGTGCTCCGGGCGCCACACGCCCACGGATAGTCGCCAGTCCCCGTAGCCCCAGTGCCCGCGGTAGCTCGCCGGGAGGATGCGGAGGAACTCCACGATCTGCGGCAGGGCGACGAGCGTTCCTCCCAGGGTGGCGAGGGCCAGGGCTCCGCCGGTGCGCCAGCGCAGGAGGCGGCGGCCGGTGCGTACGAGCGCCGCCGTGGCGGCGAGCGCTCCGGCGACGACCGCCGTGAACGGGTCGCCCGAGAGGAGCACGAGAGCCCAGAGCCCCCCCAGAGCGGCGAGATACCGGCCTCTCCGCCGGGCACCGGGGTCCTCGACGCTGCGGAGCGCCGCGGCCACCAGGGCGGGCGCCAGCGCCGCTCCCGCCACCAGGTTGTAGAAGTTGAGCTGGGAGAGGAAGTACCCCGACGTGGCGAAGCACACTCCGCAGGCCCAGGCCGCCGGCCGGGGGAGGCCCCAGGCGCGCGCCATCCAGAACGCCGTCACCGGTGCGAGCAGGAGGTGGATCCAGAAGTGGGCGTTCAAGGCCCAGAGCACGGGCGCCACCGCGTAGAGGAGCGTGTCCGGGTAGAAGGGGACGGCGTTCGGGTTGCCCGCCAGCGGTTGCCCTCCGGAGCGAAAGACGTCGATCAGCGGCAGGGCCCCGTCCCCGAGGGCGAAGGCCTGGGGGGCCTTCAGCATCAGGTGCACCTGCAGGACGTCCCGGAGCACCAGGGTCTGGCGACCCAGGATCAGGGGAAGCGCCATGGCGGCGAGGATCGCGAGGGTGGGCAGGCCGAAGAGGAGCGCCGCCCGGAGTCCGGGCCGGCGGGCCTCCCGCGCGGCGGGCTCGGCAGGCTCGGCGGGCATGGCGAGATAGTGTAGCTGGGCTCAGGCTCAGCACCTCGCTAGAATGTCGGCTCCATGACGGTCGAGCTGCCCCATTCCGGTGCCCGAAGCGGCACCCTTGCGAAGATCCGGGCCCTGGCCCGTTCCCTCCGGCCGCACCAGTGGGCCAAGAACCTGTTCGTCCTGGCGCCCCTGGTCTTCGGCAAGGAGCTGGACGACCCCGCTTCCCTGGCCCGGGCGGGGGCGGCCTTCGTCGCCTTCTGCCTGCTGTCGAGCACCGTCTACCTGGTCAACGACGTCCGCGACCGCCAGGAGGACCGCCGCCATCCGCTGAAGCGGCACCGGCCCATCGCCTCCGGGCTCCTCCCCGTCCCCCTCGCCCTGGCGGCGGCGGGCGGGCTCGCCGCCGCCGGGGCGCTGCTCGCGGGGCGCCTCGGGGGACCGACCCTGGGGGTGGCCGCCGGGTACGTCCTGCTGCACGTCCTCTACTCGTCGGGGCTCAAGCACCAGGTGATCCTGGACGTCATGATCGTGGCGGTGGGTTTCGTGCTCCGGGTCCTCGCCGGGGGCCTGGCGATCGGGGTGGAGGTCTCGAGCTGGCTGCTCCTGTGCACGATCTTCCTGGCGCTCTTCCTGGCGTTCTCCAAGCGGCGCCACGAGATCGTGCTGCTGGCGGAGGAGGCGCCGGGCCAGCGCCGCGTCCTCGACCACTACAGCCCGGCCTTCCTGGACCAGATGATCAACGTGGTCACCGCCTCCGCGGTGGTCTGCTACGCCCTCTACGCCATCTCGCCGGAGACCGCCGCGCGCTTCGACTCCCGGTGGCTGGTCTACACGGTGCCCCTGGTGCTCTTCGGGATCTTCCGCTACCTCTACCTGATCTACCAGAGGCCCGACGAGAAGAACCCCACGGAGGCGATCCTCACGGATCCGCCGTTCCTCGCGAACCTGGGGCTCTGGGCCCTGGCGGTGCTGTGGATCGTGTATGGGACGTAGCGTCCGGGGGCCTCGCTCCCGCCTCCAGTAGCTCTCTGGCGGCGTCGCGGTCGAATCGGTAGGCCACGTGAAGCCCCCGGGGCTCCGCGATTACCGGTTCGAAGACCTCCGGCGCCTGCTGCATCCAGAAATCCTCCACCGTGGTCCGTGGCGCAAGGGAGACCACGTGATCGACGTCCGCCTCGACAATGCGCGCCAGCCAGGCGGGGAAGCTCGCTCGCCGAACCAGGTCGTCCACCGCGCGGTAGTCCACGACGCGCCCGTCCTCCGTTACCGGCACGTAAAGCACCCGGTTCTGCAGCCGGGATCCCAGGAGGGGGTAGCGATACCAGTTGTGACCCAGCCCGTCCCAGCCGGCAGTGACGGCCAGTCGATGGGGGGCCTGTTCGTCGAGGGCTTGCCACACCCCCCAGGCGGCCGCATACCGGGAATGGAGAGCATGCATGTGGAAGACGGGGTCCGCAGGATCGGCTGCGGCCTGGTAGATCGAATACCGATGGGGGCTGCGTACGGCTTCGCCCGCCGACAAGGCCACGGCTGTCACCACGACCGCCGTGGCGACGGACAGAGCCGGTCGTCCTGTCCCGCGCCACCACCACACGGTCGCGGCGAGCCCCGCGATCCAGAACAGGGCGACGGATCCGACGGCCACGATCGCCGGCGCTTCGACGGCGGCCCAGCCTTGCGGGAGCGACAGGAGAGTTCCGGTGAGCAGAGCGAGGCTCCACAGCGTTCGGGAGACGGGGGCCGGCCAGGCGGCTCCGAGGATCGCCATGGCCACGAATCCGACGGTGACGTAGCGCCCGGCGGTGGTGACCTTGAGGGTCGTCCGGAAGGTCTCCATGTTGCCGGACAGGAAGCCTGCCAGCATGAGTAGCGCGCAGGCCCCGAGGAAGAGGGCGGCCACGCGCCGCCGTGGATCCCTGAGGGCGGTGATTCCGCCGACCAGGCCCAATCCCAGAATGAGGAGGCCTCCGGGTCCGGGGTTCAACGAGCCGTTCGCCGCATCCGCTGCCAGGAAGAAGAGCCGCCAAAAGTCCCAGGCTGATTCGAGCTCATACCTCGGCCAGCTACGGATCTCCTCGGCCAGGCCCGCCGCCGCCTCGACCCCCTCCGACAGGACCGCGTCTCCGAAGACGATCCGAAAGGGATGGAAGGGAGAGCCCTGTTCCACCCAGGCCCGCTGGTACCCGGAATACCCCACGGCGGCCGCTGCCAGCAACGCCAGGAGCACCAGCCGGCGCGTGCGGGCGTCCGCCGGGCGCCGCAGGACCGCCACCAGCACCAGGACGGCGCCCACGGCGAAGAATCCGGCGGCCGTCAGCTTCGTGCCCACCATGAGCCCCAGCGCGCCGATCGCCAGGGGAGCCTCCCGGAGAGGCCCACCGCGCCAGAGCCGGACGGTGAACAAGGACCCCAACGCGAAGAACGCCGCCACCGTGTTGTCCACGTAGCCACTGCTCAGGTAGGGCAGTACCGAGGGCATCGCGCACACGGCGCCTGCCGCGAGCGCGGATCTCTCCGGGGTGGCGTCCAGCTCCCGCCCCGCGGCGTAGATTCCCAGGAACAGGCAGAGCCATAGCGCGAGACCCGCCGGCGGGATCAGGAGGTCGCTGCGCAGCGGCAGCATCGCCCACGCCCAGAGGACGTCGCCGACGACGGGGAAGTACTCGTAGTAGGACCAAGCGTCCGGCGCAGGCTGGGGCGCCAGGTCGCCGAGCTGGACCCACCGGCCCGCCTTGTAGAGGTGGTACGTCAGGGCGTCCCAGCCCAGGGGCGGCGACGCCGACCCCCGGAGGGTCCGGACGGCGGAGACCAGGAAGAGGAAACCGAGCGCCCACCCGGAGGGTCGGGAGGTAAGGTGCGTGACGCTCCCCCAGGCGTTGCGGAGGTCCCTGCGCACCAGCGAGCGCGGTCGCAGGTCGCGGCAGGCGAGGTGGAGAGCGATGGCCAGCGTCGCGAAGAGGGTCGTGCCCACCGGCAGCCTGAAGCCCCCGAAGGGGACGAGCAGCCAGAAGGCTGCGACCAGGAGCCACGCAGCAATGAGGGCGCCGGCGGCGAGCCGGACCGCCGTCGACGCGGACCGGGGCACCAGGCTGGCCCCCCCCAGGTAACCGGACCAGGCGACGGCGCCGTAGAGGACGACCGCGGTGAGCCCTCCTGCGAGATCGGTGGTGAAACTAGGGAGCATCGAATCCCGGCCTCATCGAGAGCTTCGAAGAGCCAGCCTGATTCCGAGGGGCACGGATCGTACCACTCCGGGACTCGCGGTAGGGTTCGGTCGCGGACCGATCGCATGCGCTCCTCCCACCTCCAGAACGAATCCTCCGGAATGCGCCCTGCTCCTGCCTCCCCAGACCGGGCGGCGACGCTGCTCCGAATGGCACGACGGGTCGGTGCCCTGGTCCTGCGCCCGCGGTCCGTGCTCGCGCTTCAGGTGGCGGTGGCCCTGCTACTGGTGGTCGGCCTGGTCGCGTTCCTGGACTGGCGCTCCCTGGTGGCGTCGATCTCCGGGCTGAAGGCGTCGAAAGTTCTCGGCAGCGCAGGCCTCGTGATCTTCGCCGTACTGGTGGGAGCCTTTGATCTCTGGGTTCTCCTCGGGGGGCTGACACGGATCTCCTATCTCCGGGTCCTCCGGGT
>JBKHJP010000140.1:0-9889 GCA_046538065.1 Thermoanaerobaculia bacterium
CTCCGGCACCACGCCGCCGAAGGGCCGGTGGGCCGCGAGCTGGCTGGAAACCACCGAGGCCAGCACCCGGCCCTCCCCGTCCACGACGGCGCAGGCGGTGTCGTCGCAGGAGGTCTCGATCCCCAGGACCACGGGCCGGGCCAGGGAGTCGTCCGATCGCGCGCTCATCCGGTCCTCGTCCCTTTCCGCATCCTCGGTTTGCCCCGCCGCCGGGGGGGAGGCGAGCTCCGCCCCTCTACGCACGACGCAACTGCTCCCGAGCCCGGTGTAGGGGAGGAGCTCGTCTCCTCCCGAGGTCCATTCGCCAGCCGGCTCGTGGGCGGAAGCGGACCCGCGCGGTGCTAGACTGCACCCGCCGGCCGCTCGCGCCGGCCCACCTCCCAGCCCTCCGGGCCCGAAGCCTAGAGCATCCCGAGGATGACCGCGACCGCCGCCATCGCCGTCAACGGCCTGGGACGCGTCGGACGGGCCCTGGTCCGGATCGCCCGGGAGCGCCCGGAGCTGGAGGTGGTGGCGGTCAACGACCAGGCGGACCCCCAGGTCCTGGCCCGGCTCCTGGCCCACGACACGCTCCACGGTCCCTACCGCGGCGGCGCCGATCCTGGCCGTGACCGAGGAGAAGCTGGTCTCCACCGACTTCGTCGGCTCGCCCCCCAACGAGTGGGGGTACGCGAGCAGGCTGGCGGACCTCTTGCAGTCCATGCACGCGGCGGAGGGAGGCGGCGCTTGAAAGGCCGAGGAGCCCAAATGGCCGGCCAGGCTCCTGTTGCGCCCCGAGCGGCCAGGTCTCTGTTGTCGCTCCGCTCGGAACGACAAGGAGCGAACCACGACCATGACAGGAGAGGGCCAGAGATGAGCGAGCTGTGGACGCTGGACGATCTCGGCGACGTGGACGGCGTGCCGGTCTTCGTCCGGGTCGATTTCAACGTGCCGCTGGAGGACGGCCGGGTGGCCGACGACACCCGCCTGGTGGAGGCCCTGCCCACCCTGCGGGAGCTGCGCCGCGACGGCGCACGCCTGGTCCTGGCCTCCCACTGCGGACGCCCCAAGGGCGAGCGCGACGAACGCTACAGCCTGCGCCCGGTGGCCGAGCGGCTCTCCGAGCTGCTGGAGGCTCCGGTCCGCTTCGCGCCGGACTGCGTCGGGCCGGAGGTGGAGGAGCTGGTGGGCGGGCTCGAGCGCGGCGAGGCCTGCCTGCTGGAGAACGTCCGGTTCCACCCGGGGGAGACGGCGAACGACCCGGAATTCGCCGATCGGCTGGCCCGCCTGAGCCGGGTCTTCGTGGGCGACGCCTTCGGCGCCGTGCACCGGGCCCACGCGTCGGTCGTGGGCGTGCCGGAGCGGATGGACCGGCGGGCCGCCGGGAGGCTGGTGGAGCGCGAGGTGCGCGCCCTGTCGCGGCTCCTAGAGGCGCCGGAGCGGCCCTTCGTGGCCCTGCTCGGCGGCGCCAAGATCGAAGGGAAGATCGACACCATCGAGAACCTCCTGCCCCGGATCGACCGGCTGCTCCTGGGGGGCGGCATGGCGAACACCTTCCTGGCCGCCCGGGGGCACGACCTGGCCCGCTCCCTGGTGGACCGGGACCGGATCGAGCTGGCCGGGGAGCTCCTGGAGCGCGCCGAGGGCGCCGGCGTGGAGGTCTCCTTGCCCGCGGACCTGGTCGTGGTCGACGACCTGGACCGTCCCGGAGAGCCCCGGACCGTCCCCGCCGAGGCCGTTCCGGCCGGTACCATGGCCGTGGACGTGGGACCCCGGACCCGGGAGTCCTTCGCCGCGGCCCTCGAGAGCGCCCGCACGCTGTTCTGGAACGGACCCCTGGGGGTCTTCGAGAAGCCCCCCTTCGACGAGGGGACGAACGCCTTCGCCCGGGCCCTCGCCGCCGTCGACGCCTACACCGTCCTGGGCGGCGGCGAGACGGTGGCCGCCGCGCACCGCGCCGGGGTGACGGACCGGCTGGACCACGTCTCCACCGGTGGCGGCGCCGCACTGGAGCTGCTGGCGGGCAAGACCCTGCCGGGCATCGCCGTCCTGGAGAAGCCATGAACGACCGACCGATCCGCACGCCCGTCGTCGCCGCCAACTGGAAGATGAACCTGCTCTCCGGCCGGGCCGAGGAGAACTGCCGCGCGTTGCGGGAGGGCCTGGAGGGCGAGACGCCGGAGGTGGTGGTCTTCCCGTCCTTCCCCCTGCTGCCGGCGGTGGCACGGGCCCTGGACGGCAGCCCGGCCGCCTGGGGCGGCCAGGACCTCCACCCGGAGGACGAGGGTGCCCACACGGGGGACGTCTCCGGCCCCCAGCTCGCCGACGCCGGCTGCTCCTGGGCCCTGGCCGGCCACAGCGAGCGCCGGCACGACCACGGCGAGTCCGACGGCCTGGTGGCACGCAAGGTCGACGCGGCCCTGCGCAACGGCCTGGCCCCGATGATCTGCGTGGGCGAGACCAAGTCGGAGCGCGACGCCGGCGAGACCTTCGACGTCCTCGATCGCCAGCTCGGCTTGGCCGTCCGGCCGCTGGGCGAGGCCGGCTCCCCGCCGGCGCCCTTCGCCCTGGCGTACGAGCCGGTCTGGGCCATCGGCACCGGCGACACGGCGACCCCGGAGACGGCCGAGGAGGCCCACGCCTTCCTGCGCAAACGCCTCGCCGAACACCTGGGCGAGGAGGCCGCCCGGGCCACGCGCATCCTCTACGGGGGCTCGGTCAAGCCCGGAAACGCCGCCGAGCTCATCGCCCGGAAGGACGTCGACGGGTTCCTCGTCGGCGGCGCGAGCCTTGACGCGGAGAAATTCCTGGCTATCATCGGCTGTTGCGACTGAGCCCGGGAGCTCCCGACGCGCCGGACCGGGCGCCGGGAGGCAACGCCGGCGGGTCCGCCGCCGCCCGAGGCCGGAGCTCACCAGGAGGAACCCCAGTGATCTACATCTTCTACGTCATCCACATCCTGGTCTGCATCTTCCTGATCCTCGTCGTCCTGCTCCAGCAGGGCAAGGGTGCGGACCTGTCCGTGTTCGGAGGCGGCAGCACCCAGACCGCCTTCGGTGCCCGGAGCGCCACGACCCTGCTCCACAAGCTCACCGTGACCTCGTTCGTGCTCTTCATCTGCACGACGCTCCTGATCGGCATCCTCCAGGGCGGTCGCGGCGGCTCCAGCCTCATGCGGGACGTGATGCAGGGCCGCCTCCAGGAGACGGCCACCCCCGCCAGGACCGGCGAGCAGGAGGAAGGGGTCGTGGACGAAGCTCCCGCCGAACTCCCGGACGGCGACGACACTCAGCAGTAGCAGGCCGCAGGAGCGCTCCCGGCGGGGATTTTTCACCGCGGGGCGACCTGTTAGAATGCTTGGCGTGCCGAAGTGGCGGAATTGGTAGACGCGCACGTTTGAGGGACGTGTGGAGCAATCCGTGCCGGTTCGAATCCGGCCTTCGGCACCAGACACCCCCCTCCCTCCCTCCTCGCCCCCAGTCGATTTGTCGGGTCCCCCGGTCCCCCCGGAGTGACGCGCAGCGTGCCGCTCCGGCCCGTCGGAACGCCCTTTTCCGCGATCCAGCTTGCACCGGTTCACGATTCCGTGTAAGAATCTCCACCGATCCGCCTTCCACAGACGTTGGACAGAGCGGGGGCCAAGACCCCTGACGGGGAGATGTTGAATGGGGTGCCGCCCCGCGAGGTGAGCGGCAGCTGTCCCAAAGTGGTCGAAAGGAGTCAGTTCCCATGAATGAACGGGGGACCGTCAAGTGGTTCAACAACGCCAAGGGCTACGGGTTCATCGAGCCCGAGACCGGCGGTGCGGATGTCTTCGTCCACCACACGGCGATCCAGATGGAGGGATTTCGGACCCTGACCCAGGGTGAGCACGTGACCTACGAGGCTACGGAGGGTCCGAAGGGGCTACAGGCGCGCAACGTGATGCGCGCGTAGCACCCGTCTGGCGCGGGCGCGCGGGCACTGCGGCGCGAGCCGGTGCCCCGCCTGCCGGATCGCCCCGCCGGCCTCGGCCCGGCGGGGCGTTTTCGTTCAGGAAGGTTCCTGCGCGGCGCCTCAGCCGCCGTCCACCACGGTGGCTTTCTCGATCACCACCGGCTCCACCGGCACGTTCTCCATCATCCCCTTGCGCGTGGTCTGGACCGACGCGATGGCGTCCACCACGTCCATGCCCTCCACCACCCGGCCGAAGGCCGTGTAGCCCGAGTTGCCGCCCCCGCGGGCGTCCAGGCGCTGGTTGTCCACCGTGTTGAGGAAGAACTGGGCGGTGGCGCTGTCCGGATCGCTGGTCCGGGCCATGGCGATGGTGCCCCGCTCGTTGGACAGTCCGGAGCCCGACTCGTTGGGAATCGGGTCCCGCGTCGGCTTGCGGTCCATCTCGGCGGTGAACCCGCCTCCCTGGACCATGAACCCGTCGATCACCCGGTGGAAGATCGTCCCCTCGTAGAACCCGCTCTCCACGTAGGCCAGGAAGTTCTCCACCGTCTTCGGTGCCCGGTCCGGGGAGAGCTCCAGGACGATCTTCCCCTTCGAGGTCTCCAGGGCCACCCGGGGCCGTGCCGGGGCGTCCCCGCTCTGGCCGCCGGCGGGTGTGGCGGCGAAGGCGAAGAGGGCGAAGGCGAACAATCCGAGGCCGATCTGCATGGGTCCCTCCCGGGGTGGTTCCGTGGTCGTGCGAATCGTGGGGCCGGGATCGTAGCATGGGCTCCATGGCCGGCGACGGAGCAGCGGGCGCGGTCCTGGCGGGGGGCGCCTCGTCCCGGATGGGCCGGGACAAGGCGGCCCTGGTGGTGGAAGGGCGGAGCCTCGCCCGGCGGGCGGCCGACACCCTGGCGGCCGTTTGCTCCGAGGTGGTGCTGGCCGACCGGGGCCGCGGCGTCGTGCCCGGGGTCCGCTCGGTGCCGGACGGCGCCGGCCGCGGGCCCGCCGCCGGCATCCTGGGCGCCGCCCGGGCCCTGCCCGGCCGCCCCCTCCTGGTCCTGGGCTGCGACCTTCCGGGAGTGCCCGGGCCCCTGCTCCGGGAGCTGGCCCGGCGGCGGGCCGCGGACCTGACGCTACCCCGAGGGCCCCGAGGGCCGGAACCCCTGGCGGCCCACTACGGGCGCCGGGCGCTCCGCGCCCTGGAGGAACAGGTGGGCGGCGGGGAGCTCGCGTTGCGGGCGCTCCTGGAGCGCGACGACCTGTCGGTGGAGATTCTGCAGGGGGAGGAGCTGCTGCGCTTCGGCGACCCGGAGGCGATGTTCGCCAACGTCAACACCCCCGAGGACCTGGCGTCGTTTCTCAGGACGGTCGACGGCGTGTAGGGCGTGCAGGGGCGGAGCTCGCCTCCGCCCGCGCACCGGCGGCCTCGGACCACCGGGCGGAGGCGAGCTCCCCCTACTCCCGCGGGACCGGCGGCGTGCCGTCCGGGTCGCCGGCGCACGCCGGGCACGGGCAGATCCGGCGCAGGAAGTCGAAGCGGTAGATCCCCGTCCCGTGGCCGTCCGACCAGTGGAAGGACAGGGCGTAGTTGCCCACCGGCTCGATCGTCTCGGGCCGGACGTCCCCGACGGGGGCGTGGAACCGGATGGCCTCGTTGGTGTGCCCCTGGCAGGCGGCGCAGGGGCAGTAGCCCCGGAGGTAGGTGTAGTCGTACTCCCCCACGTGGCCGTCGGACCAGGTGACGCGGAGGCGCCCTTCCTCGGGAAGGCGGCGGACCTCGGTGGGATGCGGCTCACCCATGGCGCGGGAGCGATTGTACCGATCCCTCGGCGCGGCCGGGCCCCGCGCGGGATACGAAGGCGAATATCGGGCGGAGCTCGCCTGTCAGCTCACGCGCTGGATCGCCGCCGGGTGGATCCGGTTGCGCCCCCGCTGCTTCGCCTCGTAGAGGGCCCGATCGGCCCGGTGCAAGAGATCCCGGACCGTGGGCTCCCCCACGTCGCAGGGCTCACCCCGTCCCGCCAGCCCGATGGAGATGGTCACCGCCGCCTCCTCGCCGTCCTCCATGGGGGTACGGACCTCCTCCACCAGGGCGCGCAGCTTGTTGGCCACGACCCGGGCGCCGGCGAGGTCGGTCTCCGGCAGGACGATCAGGAACTCCTCGCCGCCGTAGCGCCCCACGGAGTCCGTCGAGCGCAGCCCCGAGGCCAGCACCTGGGCCACCTGCTTGAGCAGCGTGTCCCCCGCCAGGTGGCCGTAGCGGTCGTTGATCGCCTTGAAGTGGTCCAGGTCCGCCATGCCCACCGTGAGGGGCCGGTCGTAGCGCTGGGCCCGGTCGAGCTCCCGGGAGAGGATCTCCAGGACGGCCTCGCGGCGGAGCAACCCCGTCAGGCTCTCGTAGGTCGCCGACTCGAACAGGCGGGCGTTCTGGAAGACCGTCGCCACGTGGTGGGCCAGGAGGTTCAGCAGCTCGAGCTCCTCGCCCGGGAACCGGTCGCCGCGGTGCTTCGGGCCCAGGGCCAGCACACCGATCAGGTCCCGCTGGACCAGGAGGGGCACGGCGGAGACGGCGTCGAGCTGGCGGAGCCGCTGGCCCAGCGTTCCCTCCCTGGCGGCGATCTGCTCGACCGCCAGGGGCCGGCCCGCCCGGGCGAGGTGCTCCACCCCCGGATCGTCGCGGTTGACCAGGAAGGTCGGGGTCTGGCCGCTGTCCGCATCGGGGTGGGTGGAAGCCAGGGGCACCAGCAGACCGGTCTTCGGGTCCGCCAGAAGCAGGGTGGCCGAGCGCACGGCGAAGACCTGCGCCAGGCGCTCCACCAGGTGCTTGCCCATCAGGGGCAGCTTGCCGAGGCCCGGAAGCTCGCCGGCCAGGGCCACCAGGCGCTGGCGCAGCGCGTAACGCTCCGGGAAGAGCTTCCGGTCGATCACCCCCTGGAGGAGCCGGCGCAGCGGGGCGAAGACCAGGCCCAGCGCCAGGGTCACGGCCGAGACGAACCAGACCGAGCGGCCCCCCTCCACCATGCTGGAGAAGATGGCCCCACCGGCTCCCAGGGCGGCGTAGAAGACCAGGATCAGGGTGCCGGTGAGGAGGGTGTAGACCAGGCTCCTGCGCACCACCAGCTCGATGTCGAAGAGCTGGTAGCGGTAGATCGCCACGAAGATCGCCACCGGGTAGGCCAGGAAGGTCAGGGGCTCCAGGGCCTGGAAGCCGTCCGGGATCTCCCGGCCCTGCATTTCGAACGCCGACAGCAGGAGCACGTAGACGGTCCACGGCACCACGCCCGCCAGGACCAGGCCGGCCTGGTGGCGGCCCCGGGGCTCCTCCGCCCGGAGCATCTGGAGGACCAGGATCGACGGCACCGCCAGGGCCCACAGCGGCAGGCCGAAGCCCAGCAGGAGGGTCTCGGTCTGGACCGACGTCCAGGGGAAGGCGTCCCGCCCGGCCACGTCCTCCACCAGCCAGGTGAGCGCGGTCAGGCCGCCCAGGACCAGGCCCACGGCGTAGAACGCCGGGACCAGCCACGGGCGCCGTCCGAGCCAGTCGTAGCGCCGGGGGATGACCGAGGCCAGGTGGAGCTCGGTCCCCATCTGGAACCCCGTGAGCACGTAGAACGCGGACAGGGCCACCGCGCTCAGGGTCGGGCTGCCGATCGCCTGGTAGGGCAGCGCCAGCTCCAGCGAGACCGCTGCGGCGAACAGGAACAGCAGGCGGGCCCGGACGTCCCCGGGCCGCTGGAACAGGGCGAGGAGGGCCAGCGCCAGGTAGCCGAACAGGGCCAGCGTGTCCGCGGTGAACTGCAGGATGGGAAACTCGACGCCCGGGACCACCGTGACCACGACCTCCCGGCCGTCCCGCAGGATCCGGTACGGCGTGGGCACCCCCCGGGTGAGCTCCGTCGCCGCCCGGTCGTAGTCCAGGATCTTCTCGAGCGGGTGTCCTCCGATGGCGACGAGGGCGTCGCCTGGACGGATCCCGCCCCGCTCGGCGGGAAGGCCCTCTTCGACGGCGATCACCTGGACGCCGGAGCCGGCGTCGTCGGTGCGCTGCTCGATGGAGAGGCCGATCCGCCGATCGGAACGGATCTTGGCCTCGCGCGCCTGGATGGCGAACAGCGCGGCGATGGCCACGGCCAGCAGCGCGGCCACGGAGGCGCGGAGAACCCGGTGGGAGCGGCGCAACGGTCGATCCTTGGAGGTTGAAGAGGCTGACTCTAGCACGGCTCCGGCCCTCTCCGACGGGGCGCTTGCCCCGAGTCCCCTTCTCCCCTAGGTGCGCACCAGAGAGCGAAACCTTTCACCGGCCGGCTCGGGGTCGTGCTCCGGACTGGCAGGCCCCTCGCGATAGGATCGCGCCGCCATGACCAAAGACCCGACCTCCGAGCTCGCCAACGAGCCCGCCACCACGGTGGTGGACGACTTCGAACCGGCCGGCCGCCCGCCGGCGGAGCACGCCTTCTTCGGCCACCCCCGGGGCCTCGCCACGCTCTTCTTCACCGAGTTCTGGGAGCGCTTCAGCTACTACGGCATGCGGGGCCTGCTGTTCCTGTTCATGGTCACCGCCGCCGCCGAAGGCGGGCTGGGGTTCAGCGAGGGCCGGGCGGGGGCCGTCTACGGCCTCTACGTCGCCGGCGTCTACCTGCTGGCCCTTCCCGGGGGGTGGCTCGCCGACCGGCTCTTCGGCCAGCAGCGGGCCATCTTCATCGGCGGCTGCATCATCGCCGCCGGCCACTTCAGCATGGCGATCCCCACCCTGGGGACCTTCTACCTGGGCCTGGTCCTCATCGTCATGGGCACGGGCCTGCTCAAGCCCAACATCAGCGCCATCGTGGGCGAGCTCTACCCCGAGGGCGGGGCGCGCCGCGACGCCGGGTTCTCGATCTTCTACATGGGCATCAACCTGGGCGCCTTCGTGGCCCCCCTGGTCTGCGGTGCCCTGGGCGAGAAGGTGGACTGGCACCTGGGATTCGGCGCCGCCGGCGTGGGCATGGTGTTCGGGCTCATCCAGTACGCCTACGGCAAGAAGTACCTGGGCGAGGCGGGTCTGCTCCAGCCCTCCGGGCTCGCCGGCGTGGAGGAGGAGCGCCGCAAGCGAAGGATCTATGCCATCCTGGGGGGCGGTTTCGTCGCCGTGGTGGCGCTCGCGGGAGGGGCGAGGCTCCTGGGCATCTCCATCGAGGACGTGGCCAACGGCGCCCTGGTGCTCATCCTCTCGGCGGCGATCCTCTTCTTCGGCTACGTGCTGCTGGCCGGCGGCCTCGACGGCACCGAGAAGAAGCGGGTGGGGGCGTTCGCGATCCTCTTCCTCTTCTCGGTCCTGTTCTGGATGGGCTTCGAGCAGGCCGGGGGGTCGATGAACGTCTTCGCCCTGGAGCTGACCGACCGGGACGTCTTCGGGTGGCAGATGCCGGCGAGCTGGCTCCAGTCGGTCAACCCCCTGTTCATCATCCTCCTGGCGCCGGTCTTCGGGGCCCTGTGGGTGGCCCTGAGCAAGCGGAGCCTCAACCCCTCGATCCCGCTCAAGTTCGCCGCCGGGCTGGTCCTCCTGGGCCTGGGGTTCTTCGCCCTGGTCTACGGCGCCCGGGCGGCCGAGGCGGGCGTCCTGGTGAGCCCGTGGTGGCTGATCCTGGCCTACCTCCTCCACACCTCCGGGGAGCTCTGCCTCTCGCCGGTGGGCCTGTCCATGACGACGAAGCTCGCCCCGAAGCGCTTCGCGAGCCAGATGATGGGGGTCTGGTTCCTGTCCCTCTCCCTGGGGAACCTCAGCGCCGGGATCGTCTCGGGGCAGATCGAGACCTTGCCCATGGCGGACCTGTTCTTCTGGGTCTTCGCCGTCACTGCCGGCGGCGGCGCGCTGCTCCTCCTCCTGAGCCGGCCGGTGAACCGCCTGACGGGCGGCATCAAGTAGCGGGGACGGCCTCCTGGCGCGGGCTCCCACCCGCAACCCCAGCGCGTGTAGGGGCGGAGCTTGACTCCGCCCGTGGTTCGGACC
>JBKHJP010000141.1:0-9879 GCA_046538065.1 Thermoanaerobaculia bacterium
GTCCCACCCCGGCCAGACCACCGGCTGCACCCGCGGCCAGTAGTCCAGGCCGGCCCGGCGGACCTCCCGGGCGCCCAGGGAGAAGCCCAGGGGCTCCACCAGGTGGAGTTGCGCCCCGGCGGCCAGACAGGTCCGGCCCACGTTGCCGGTGTTGAAGTGGATCTCCGGGTGGACCAGCACCACGTGGAGATCCCGCTCCTGCCGGTCTCTGCGACCCATGGGGCGGCCGAGTCTACCGGGTGTGCCGGCCGGAGATTCCGGCGGGAGTAGCACCGATCTTGCACGGTCTGTCCACCGGCGCCTCGCGGTGCCTTCACCCAGACCCCAGGAGACCTCCATGCCCAGACTTCCCTCCAGCACCGGCCGGCGGACGCTTCCCGCCGCCCTCGTCGCCCTGGCGCTCCTGGTGAGCGCCGGGGGCTGCGCCACCAACCCGGTGACCGGCCGGCCCCAGTTCACACTGATCACCGTCCAGCAGGAGATCGAGATGGGCCGGCAGGCCCACGAGCAGGTGCTCGAGTCGATCGGAGCCCACGAGGACCCGGAGCTCCAGCGCTACGTGGACCGGATCGGCCAGCGCCTGGCCCAGGCGTCCGAGCGGCCGGACCTGCCGTGGACCTTCACGGTGGTGGACGATCCCTCGATCAACGCCTTCGCCCTGCCGGGGGGGTTCATCTACCTGACCCGCGGGATCCTCTCCCACATGCAGTCGGAGGCCGAGATGGTCTCGGTCCTGGGGCACGAGATCGGCCACGTCACCGCCCGCCACTCGGTGGAGCGCCTGAGCAAGGCCCAGCTCGCCCAGGTGGGCCTGGTGGCCGGGATGATCTATTCCCCGGAGCTGCGCAACTACGGCGACCTGGCCCAGACCGGGCTCCAGGTGATGTTTCTCAAGTTCAGCCGCGACGACGAGCGCCAGGCGGACGACCTGGGCTTCCGCTACATGAACCAGGCGGGCTACGACCCGGGGGAGATGGTGGAGATGTTCCAGGTGCTGGAGCGGGTGAGCGAGGGGACGGGCCAGGGGCGGCTACCGGACTGGCTCGCCACCCACCCGAACCCGACGGACCGGGTCGACCGGCTCCAGCAGGCGATCGCCGACTCCGAGCCGGAGGTCCTGGGCTCCCGGGTGGACCGGGGCCCCTTCCTCCAGAGGCTGGACGGGATCGTCTTCGGCCAGGACCCCCGGGAGGGGTACTTCCGGGGGGCCGCCTTCTACCACCCGGACCTGGCCTTTCGCCTGGCTTTCCCGCAGGGCTGGCGGACGGAGAACCAGAAGCAGGCCGTGGGAGCCATGAGCCCGCGGGACGACGCCGTGGTGGTGTTGACCCTGTCCCAGGAGGGCTCGCCCGACGGGGCGGCGCGGCGCTTCTTCGGCCAGCAGGGCATCCGGGAGGGGAGGTCGTGGCGCGGGAACTTCGGCGGGCTGCCGGCCGTCTCCCGGGGCTTCTCCGTCCAGCGCGCCCAGGGCCCGGATCTGGCGGGCCTGGTCGCCTTCGTGGAGCACGGAGGCAGAGTCTTCCAGCTCCTGGGCTACACGGCGGCGGACCGCCTCCGCGGCTACCGGGACGAGGTTCGGAGCTCCCTCGCGAGCTTCGCCCGCCTGACCGAGCGGCGTTACCTGGACGTGGAGCCCAAGCGCATCGAGCTGGTCACCCTGCGCCGGACCATGACCCTGGAGGAGCTCGACCGGGAGTACCCCTCCACCGTCGACCTCGCCACCCTGGCCCTCATCAACCACGTGGAGACGGGCGAGACCCTGGAGGCGGGGAGGGCCTACAAGCGGGTGGTGGGCGGGGAGCTGCCGGAGTAGGGCAAGGCGCGCCTGGACCCCGGCTGTTGGCACCAGCCTAAACGTCCGGCTTGACCCAGGCCAAGCCCTCGACGTGTCCGAAGTGCGGGTCGAAAGAGACCAGGTCGGCGCCGGTTTCCAGGGCGTGGGCGGCGATCCACATGTCGTTCGTGGGGATGGGACGGCCCTTCCGGCGGAGGGCGGCGAAGAGCCGGCTGTAGCGATCGGCGGTCGTCCAGGTGACGGGAACCAGGCGGACGCGTGGCTCGGCCAGGAAACGTCGGAGGCGGTCGAGGTTGTCCTGGTACCGGGTGCCGTGACGGAAGCCCGCCAGGACTTCACCGAGAACTACAGTGGAGAAGAGCACCTCTGTCGCCTGACGCACGAGCTCGGCGGCGGACGGGTGCCCCCGGCCGAGTGCCGAGTAGGCGTTGGTGTCGAGGAGACGTTTCACTCCCAGAGCTCGTGGTCGATCTGTTCGAACTCCGCCACGGCCTCGTCGAACTCCCGGGCTTCTGCTTCGCTCCAGGAGCCGATGAACCAGTCGAGGGAGTCGCCGACGACGTCGTGCTGCTCGCCGAGCCTTCCCACACCGACGGCCTTGCGGAGTAGCCGGAGCACGGCCTGGTTCCGGGAGATGCCTTCCCGCTCCGCGAGCTCCTCGATCTTACGGGCGAGGTCGTCGTTGTACCGGATGGTGAGCTGGTGCGGCACGATCCTCCTCCTCCTCCGCGAGAGAGGATAGAGGAGGGCGGAGAATGAGTCAACTTGAGAGTCGGAATGAATCGCCTCTTCGATTCGCCGACTGGCCGGCCGGTGACGCTGGCTGCGAGCGTGCCCTTGGTCCGAAGGGGATCGGCAAGGGTGGAAACGGGGGGGAAGAAATCGGCCGGGCCCCGGCGGCAAGCCGGGGCCCGGCCCCCTGTAGGCGGCGGGGCACAGGGCGCGGCCAGGCGGTCTCGACCGGAACCGCCCGGTGGGGCGGACCGCGCCCCGGCCCCCGCCGATCAGACCGGCGGACCCACGATGCGGACCGTGGCCTCGAGCTCGTGGCTCTCGGCCCCTTCGTCCGAGGTGAACTGCACGATCACCGTGTGGGTGTTGCCCGGCTCGGGCTCGTCCAGCAGGTCCAGCACCTGGTTCTGCGGGAACTGCGCCCGGACGTGGTTGCCCTCCAGGCGGGCGGTCGTGGCCGGCAAGGGGTCGGCCTCCGGGTCGTCGCCGACCAGCTCCACGGAGTCGGTGTCGATGGCGTCGAGCCCGGTACCCCGGATGAAGGCGGTGACGTGGCCGCCGGCCTCGTCGAAGTTGGTGTTCCAGGTGCTCGGGGAAAGCTGGAGGGAGAGGTTGCCCAGCTCCTCGTCCTCGCCTTCGTCGTCATCCTCGCCTTCGTCGTCCTCTTCGTCCCCTTCGTCGTCGCCCTCGTCCTCACCGTCGTCCTCGATCGTGACCTGGGCGGTCAGCTCCTGGAGCTCTTCGACACCCTCCACCTCGAACTGCAGAGCGACGGTGTGGACGGTTCCGAAGTCCGGTTCCAGGAGGAGGTCCAGCACCCGGTCCTTGGCGAAGCGGCTCCGGACGTGGTTGCCCTCCACCGTGGTGGAGAAGGGCTCCAGCGGCTCGGCGTCCGGGTCGTCGCCCACGAGGACGATGGTGTCCAGGAGCACCGACTGGAAGCCCTCACCCCGGATGAAGGTGGTCACGCTTCCGGAGCTGTCCTCGAAATCCAGGTCCCAGGTGTCCGGAGAGACCTGGAGGGAGAGGGCGAGCTCCGGCTCCTCGCCCTCCTCATCTTCTCCGCCGTCGCGATCCACGTCGGTCACCGTGGCGCTCGATTCCTCCAGCTGGACCTCGAGACGGATCGTCTCCTGCGGCTGGATGTCCTGGACGGGGACCCCCGCCGAGCCCTCGTTGGACTCGAAGACGAGGACCTGCGTCCCGTGGGGGACCCGGTCGAGCTGGAAGGCGCCGGAGGCATCGGTGGTGGTCTGGATGGAGGTGCCCTGGATACGGACCACGATGCCGGCGCCGCTGGAGTCGGCGGCGGAGGTGTTGGCCGGACCGCCCGAGGCCGCCGGGGACGGATCCCGGGAGCCTACGGCGGGGCCGTGGCCGCCGGGGAGGCCGGCGGGGCCGGCGGCGGGTGACCGGGAGTCGCCGCTGGTGTTGCCGGTGGTCGAGACCTCGCCCGTGACCGAGGCCGTTCCGGTGGCCTCCGGGTCACCCGGGTCGGTGGGGCCGCTGCTGCCGTCGCTGCACGCGCCGGCGAGGATGAGGATCGGGATGAGCAGCCCGAGCCACGCGACGGACGATAGGGTGGAGCGCATCGTCGGGTTCACGAGAAGCCTCCTTCAGTCGTTCCGGTGATCAGCCGCCGTCCCAGCGGCCCTACATGCGCACTTCGCAATCCTGCTATGAATGCAAGCACGGGGCGTGCCGGCACCCTGGCCAGAGCACGCAAGTTCGGGCTATCCAGGAAGTTGGGCACTCGGGGCGCGTGCAGGCGGGGAGCCCCTTCCGGTCAGAGCTGACACGAATCGTCAATCCCCACCGACAGGACGGGGAGCCCGAATCCGGGGCGGAGCGCCGAGCGGGCCGGCCCCTCCGGGCGGTTACCGCACCCGGCGGCGGCGGTTGCGGATGTAGTCCGCCAGGATGAACTCGCCGAGCTGGTAGGGGGAGGCGAAGTAGGCCCGGCCGCGGTTGATCTGGGTGAGCTTCTCGACGAAGTCGGTGAGCATGGGGTCGGTGGCCAGCATGAAGGTGGTGACCACCACCTGCTGGCGCCGGCAGAGATCCGCCTCGTCCAGGGTCTTGTTGACGATCTTCATGTCCAGCCCGAACGGGTTCTTGTAGACGCGGCCCCCTTCGGTGATCGCCGAGGGCTTGCCGTCGGTGATCAGGAAGACCTGCCGGTTCGGCTGCTTCTGGCGGGCCAGGAGGCCCCGGGCCATGCTCAGGGCGTCCCGGGTGTTCGTGTGGTACGGGCCGGCCTCCACGTACGGGATGTCGGCCAGGTCCACCCGCTCGGCCCGGTCGCCGAAGAGGATCACCCCCAGGTAGTCCTTCGGGTACTTGGTGGTGATGAGCTCGGTCAGGGCCAGGGCCACGGTCTTGGCCGGGGTGATCCGGTCCTCGCCGTAGAGGACCATGGAGTGGCTGATGTCGATGGCCAGGACCGTGGCGCAGGAGGTCAGGTGCTCGGTCTCGTGGACCTCCAGGTCCTCCTCGGCGAGCTGGAGGTCGCCCTCGGTGCGGCGCAACGCGTTCTGCAGGGAGCGGTTCGCGTCCAGGTGGTGGAGGTTGTCGCCGAAGCGCCAGGGCCGGGTCTCGGGCAGGCGCTCCACGCCTTCGCCGGGGGAGCGGACCGGGTGGTACCCGGGCCCCGAGCGCGACAGGCCGGAGAAGACCTCCTCGAAGGCGCTCCTCCGGATACGGCGCTCGCCGGAGGTGGTGAGCTGGACACCGCCCTCGCCGTTCTGGGTGAGGAGGTTCTGGTCCTCCAGGCTGGCGAAGAACTCCTCCAGGTCCAGGTCCTCGTCCAGGTAGCCCTGCTCCTGGAGGTAGCGCATCCACTCCATGGCCTGCTCCGGGTCGCCACCGGCGGCCAGGACGAGCTGGTTGAAGAGGCGCAGGAGGTCGAGGCCGGCGAGGAGGCTCCGGATGAGGTCGGGGTCGAGATGGAGGTAGCGGTGCCGCATGCAGTGGCTCGCAGGGGCTAATGCACGCTGCCTGCCGGCCCGCGCCCGCTGCCGTGGGGTTTCAGGAGCTGGAACTTCACCATCTCCTTGTAGCTCACCTGGCTGTCCAGGTCGTGGCGGGCGAGCTTCAGGTGCTGGTGGAGGCCGTCCAGGATCATCTCGGCGTAGAAGGCCCGCTCCTGGGGTGAGGAGGCGACCTCTTCGGTGAGCTTCCACAGGCCCGGGACGCGCTTGAGCGCCGCCTCGTACTCCTCGTAGGGCTGCTCGTCGTCCACCGTGACCTCCTCGCCCTCGGCGAACCAGGCGACGATGGGGGCGTACGGCCCGGTGTCGTCCTCGCCGCCGCTGCCCACGCCCTTGCCCACCTCCGGAAAGTGCCGGTCGAAGATCTTCTTGACCGCCTCGCCGATGAGCTTCCGGGCCACCACCTCCGCGCCCTGCTGCTCGCCCTCGTAGACCATCTCCACCTTGCCGGTGATCGCCGGCAGCAGCATGTGGAGGTCGCACAGCCGGGGGTAGACGGGCTTGTCGCCGGTGGTCAGGTGCCGGCGCTCCAGGTTCGAGGCCAGGAGCTCCAGGGCCGAGATGGAGACCCGGGCGGAGACGCCGGAGGCCTGGTCGACCAGGTCGCTCTCCCGGGCGGTGAAGCTCACCTCTTCGATCAGCAGTCGCACGGCCTCCGGGATCACCACCTCCGGCGTGCGCTCGGTCCACGCCTCCTGGCGGGTGATGTTGGCGGCCACCGCCGGCTCCGGCGGGTAGTGGGTGAGGATCTGGGACGAGATCCGGTCCTTGAGCGGCGTGACGATGGAGCCCCGGTTCGTGTAGTCCTCCGGGTTGGCGGAGAAGACGATCAGGACGTCCAGGGGGAAGCGCACCGGGAAGCCCCGGATCTGGAGGTCGCGCTCTTCCAGGATGTTGAACAGGCCCACCTGGATCCGGGGCGCCAGGTCCGGGAGCTCGTTGATGGCGAAGATCCCCCGGTTCGTCCGCGGGATGATTCCGAAGTGGATCACCTCCGGGTCGGCAAAGCTCAGCTTCCGGGTGGCGGCCTTGATCGGGTCGATGTCGCCCAGCAGGTCGGCGATGGAGACGTCCGGCGTGGCGAGCTTCTCGTTGTAGCGCGCCTCCCGGGGCATCCACTCCACCGGGGCGCCGTCTCCGTGCTTCTCGATCAGGCGGTGCCCCTGGGCCGTCACCGGGGCCAGGGGATCCTCGTTGAGCTCGGTGCCGGCGAGGACCGGGACCTCGTCCTCCAGGAGCGTCGTCAGGGCCCGGAGGATCCGGGTCTTGGCTTGGCCCCGGAGCCCCAGGAGGATGAAATCGTGGCCCGCCAGCACCGCGTTCACCACCCCGGGCACGACCGTGCGGTCGTAGCCCAGGATGCCCGGGAACAACGGCTCTCCGGCCTCCAGCTTCGCCCGGAGGTTCTGGCGCATCTCCTCCTTGACCGAGCGGGGACGGTACCCGCTCGCCTTGAGCTCGCCGAGGGTGGTGGGGCGCACGGCCATCAGTCCTGGGTCTCGAGCCAGCGCTCGGCGTCCATCGCCGCCCGGCAGCCGGTGCCGGCGGCGGTCACCGCCTGGCGGTAGATCGGGTCCATGGCGTCGCCGCAGGCGAAGACCCCTTCGACGTCGGTCTTGGCCGTGGGCTCGGCGACCTTGACGTATCCGAGCTCGTTCATCTCGATCTGCCCCCGGAAGAGCTGGGTGTTGGGCTGATGCCCGATGGCGATGAAGAGGCCCTGGCAGGGGAGGACGGAGGTCTCGCCGGTCTTCTTGTTCGCGACCTGGACCCCGGTGACGCCCCCCTCGCGGGAGCCCTGGACCTCGGTCACGACGCTGTCCCAGAGCCATTCGATCTTGTCGTTGGCGAAGGCCCGGTCCTGCATGATCTTCGACGCCCGGAGCTGGTCCCGGCGGTGGATCACCGTGACCTTGCTGGCGAACTTGGTGAGGAAGAGCGCCTCTTCCATGGCGGTGTCGCCGCCCCCGACGACCGCGACCTCCTTGTCCCGGAAGAAGAAGCCGTCGCAGGTGGCGCAGGCGGAGACGCCGTAGCCCATGAGGTGGTCCTCGGACTCCAGGCCCAGGAGCTTGGCGGTCGCCCCGGTGGCGATGATCAGGCTTCCGGCGTGGTAGGTCGCCTCATCGGTGCGGATGGCGAAGGGACGCTTCGAGAGGTCCGCCTCGACCACCGTCTGGAAGACGCACTTGGCGCCGAAGCGCCGGACCTGCTCGCGCATCTTGTCCATCAGCTCGGGACCCAAGATGCCGTCGGGAAAACCGGGGTAGTTCTCGACGTCGGTGGTGATGGTGAGCTGACCTCCGGGCTGGAGCCCCTCCAGGACCAGGGGCTCCAGGTCGGCCCGGGCGGCATAGAGGGCCGCCGTCAGCCCCGCCGGTCCCGAGCCGAGGATCACGACCCGGTGGTAGTTCTCCAGGCTTTCGATCGAATCGCTCATGGTTCAGTCCCCCGCCGCTCGCGGTGAAAGCCTCGGTCAAAACGCCTCAAGAAAACGGTGCCCCGCCGGGAGAACCCGGTCGGGGCGGCCCGGAGTATAGCAACCGGTCGAAGGCTCCGGGCCTTCCCGGCGGCGGGCGACGGACCGCCCGCGGCGGCCCTCTCCGGAGGCGCCCGGCCCCGGCCGGGGCACCGGGCGGCGCCGGCCGGGGAGATCGGTGGTGCCGTTTCCGTCCTCCAGGGTGATGCTGGCGCGAACGACTTCAGCCACGCCCTGGGGCGTCGAGGCCCGCCCGGTGCAGGTGGAGGTGGACGTCCACTGGGGCGAGCTCCCGACCGTGAAGATGGTGGGCCTGGCGGACGCCGCCGTCCGCGAGAGCCGCGAGCGCGTGCGCCGGGCGATCCGTAACTCCGGGATCCGCCTGCCGCCCCGGGTGGTGGTGGTCAACCTGGCCCCGGCGGACCTGCGCAAGGAGGGCAACCACCTGGACCTGGGGATCGCCCTGGCGCTGCTGGCCGGCAACGAGGAGGTGCCGCAGGAGGCGCTGGACGGCCGCCTGTTCGCGGGAGAGCTGGGCCTGGACGGCTCCCTCCGGCCGGTCCGCGGCGGGCTGGCGATCGCCGAGCTGGCCGGGGCCCTGGGGTTCTCGGAGGTGGTCTTGCCGGCGCCCACGGCCTGCGAGGCGGCGGCCCTGGGCACCGTCCGGGCGATCCCCGCCCGGACCCTGGCCGAGGCCCTCGACCACGTCCTCGGCCGCCGGCGACTGGACCCGGCTCGGGCCCTCGACGGCATGGCGGCTCCCGGGGAGGATCCGGACCTCGCCGACGTCCGGGGGCAGGAGGCGGCGAAGCGGGCGCTGGAGGTGGCGGCGGCGGGAGGGCACAACCTCCTCCTGATCGGCCCCCCGGGGGCGGGCAAGACCATGCTGGCCCGGCGCCTGCCGGGGCTCCTGCCACCCCTGACCCGCGCCGAGGCCATCGACGTGACCAAGATCCACTCCCTGGCGGCGGACGAGCCGCGCCTCGGCCAGTTGAAGGGGCTGGTGAGCCGGCGGCCGTTCCGCAGCCCGCACTCCGGCATCAGCACGGCGGCCCTGATCGGCGGCGGGCGGGTGCCGCGCCCCGGCGAGGTGAGCCTGGCCCACTGCGGCGTCCTCTTCCTCGACGAGCTGCCGGAGTTCCGGCGCGAGAGCCTGGAGGCCCTCCGCCAGCCCAT
This sequence comes from Thermoanaerobaculia bacterium, assembly GCA_046538065.1. Lineage (GTDB taxonomy): Bacteria > Acidobacteriota > Thermoanaerobaculia > Multivoradales > DATKCC01 > JBKHJP01. The sequence goes on from JBKHJP010000141.1 coordinate 9,173, forward strand.
GGAGGAGGGCCTGGTCACGGTGGCCCGGACCCGGGCGCGGCTGCGCTTCCCGGCGCGCTTCTCCCTGGTCGCCTCGTGCAATCCCTGCGGGTGTGGGCACCTGGGCGATGCGGCGAGGGAGTGCCGGTGCAGCGCTCTCCAGGTGGAGCGCTACCGCTCGCGGGTTTCGGGGCCGCTGCTGGACCGGATCGACCTCCACGTGGAGGTGCCCGCCGTCAGCCTGGCCGAGCTCCGGTCGCCGCCGGGGGAGGGCACGGCGGACGTGGCGGCGCGGGTGGCGGCCGCCCGGGACCGGCAGCTCGCCCGCTTCGGGCGGGACAGCCCCGCACCGGTCAACGCCGCCATGGACCCGGCGGCCCTGGAGTGCCACGCCGAACCGGACGAGTCCGGCCGGAAGCTCCTGGACGCGGCTTTCGAGCGGCTGGGTCTTTCGGCCAGGGCGGTCCACCGGGTACTGAAGGTAGCCCGGACGATCGCCGACCTCGCCGGGAGCGAGCGTATCCGGGCCCCCCACGTGGCCGAGGCGATCCAGTACCGGAGCCTGGACCGGCGGCTGACCGAGGAGCCCTGACGGCTCGAGCGGGCGCCCCGTCCGGGGACCAGCGCGCGCGCCGTGGAAGAGGGGACGCAGGGCGCGCGCTTCGGCTTCGCCTCGACGCGAGGAGCTCGTGCTACCCGGATCGTCCGAAGAGCGGTCTCGGCTCAGA
>JBKHJP010000142.1:0-9684 GCA_046538065.1 Thermoanaerobaculia bacterium
GACCTGGAGTACCGTGGCGAGCTCCGGGTGGCCGGCGACCCATCCCTGGGCGGACCGGCCCGCGAAGGACACCTGGCCGTACTCGTACTGGCCACCGTATTCGTCGGGATCCATCAAGCGTCCAGAAAGCCGCTCCACTCCAGGCCGAGTTGCCGGACAACGCCTCGCACGGTGCCGGTCTTCAAGTCCTTGCCGCCCCAGTCGGGCACCGTGGTGAACCGATCGTTCCCCCGGATTTCGCCAGAGGCGATGGGAGCCTCCGCCTCGTCGCCGGACCTCGACGCACCCAAGCTTCTTGAGCTTCTTCGCGACCTGCCGGTAGGTCACGGCACGGCCACGGCGGTTTCGAGCCAGATCGGATCCTGCTCCGTGAAGGGGCGGAGCGCAGCGGGGAGCGGGCGGCCGAGGGACTCGAAGCCTTCGATCAGCGCCTCGAGGGCGTCCTTCACGTTTCGAACCACCTCGTCCACCGTATCGCCCTCGGTGACCAGCTCCGGCACGAGCGGACACGTGGCGACATAGCCACCCTCGGGCTGGGGTTCGAGGACGAGTGGCAGCTTGTAGACGCTCATGAGGAAGCCTTCTCCCGGAGGCGATGATACCCGATCGGCGCGCGCCCGAGATGCCGATGGCTCACCCGAGCTGCCCGCCGGCGCGTCCTCCGGGTTTAGGAGCGCCCTTACCTGGACCAGGTCTTCACCCCAGCCCTTACACCCCGAGAGGCCAGATCCAGACGATGAGCGGCGCTCCCAGGGCCGCGACCAGGAGGGAGAGGGGGAGGCCCAGGCGCCAGTAGTCGCCGAAGCCGTAGCCTCCGGGGCCCATCACCAGGGTGTTCGACTGGTGGCCGATGGGGGTGAGGAAGGCGCACGAGGCGCCCACCGCCACGGCCATGAGGAACGGGTCCGCCGAGGCGCCCAGCCCCTGGGCCAGCCCCACGGCCACCGGCGCCAGCAGCACCGCCGCCGCCGCGTTGTTGATGACGTTGGACAGCAGCATGGAGACGACCAGGACCAGGGCCACGGCGCCCGTCTCCGGAAGCTCCCGCCCGGCGGTGAGGAGCCACCCGGCCAGCCGGTCCGCGCCCCCTGTGACCTCCAGCGCCTGGCCCACCGGGATCATCGCCCCGAGGAGCAGGATCACCGGCCAGTCGATGCTCTCGTAGGCGTGCCGCAGGCGGACGACGCCGGCCAGGACCATCAGGACGGCCACGCCGACGAAGGCCACCTCCACCCTCACCACCCCGGTGGCGGTGGCGACCACGGCGCCGGCGAACAGCCCGGTCCCCAGGAGGACGCGGCGGGCCGGGCGCACCCGGAGCTGGGGGGCCGCCAGGGGCACGCACCCCATGGCGGCCATCGCCTCGCGCACCGTGCCCTCCGGCCCCTCCAGGAGCAGCACGTCGCCGGCATGGACCTCCACGTCGGCGAGCCGTTCGCGCAGCGACGAACCCTGCCGCGAGACGGCCAGCAGGTTCACGCCGAAGCGTTGCCGCATGCGGATGGACTTCGAGGAGCGCCCGACCAGAACCGAGCCCGGGAGCACCACGGCCTCCTGGAGGTCCACGCCCCCGGCCCCGCGGATCTCCTCCTCGATGCCCCGGCTCGCCGCCGGCTCCAGGCCGAAGCGCTCCACCAGGGTCTCCAGGGCGTCCCGGTCGGCCTCCACGACCAGCAGGTCCCCCTCCGCAACCTTCTCCGCGGCGCTGACCACGGCCTGCCACCGACCCCTTCGCACCACGGCGACGACGAGGACCTCGCCCTTCGACCCCTCCACCAGCTCCCGCACGGTGCGTCCCACCGCGCCGCTTCCCTCGGGCGCCTGGAGCTCGGTGAGGTAGTCCTCGATCCGGAAGAGCTCCCCCGGCACCGCGCCCTCGCGCCGGGGGACGAGCCACCGGGCGGCGGCGACGACCAGGACGGCGCCGGCCCCTGCGACCACGGCGCCCACCGGTGCGAAGTCGAACATCCGGAACGGCTCCCCGGTGACGTCGCCGCGCAGGGTCGCCAGGATGATGTTCGGCGGCGTGCCGATGAGGGTCATGAGCCCGCCCAGGAGCGACCCGAAGGCCATGGGCATGAGGAAGAGCGATGGCGACTGGCCGCTGCCGCGGGCCATGCGCACCGCCACCGGCATCAGCAGCGCCAGGGCCCCGACGTTGTTCATGAAGGCCGAGGCGACGGTGACCAGGAGGGTCAGGAGCACCAGGCGGACGAGGGGAGCCTCCCCGGCCCGGGCGAGCCAGGAGGCCAGCAGGTCCACGACCCCCGCCTCCGCCAGGCCGCGGCCCACCACCAGGACCGCGGCCACGGTGATGACCGCCGGGTGGCCGAAGCCGGCGAAGAGCTGGTCCCGGGGGAGGACGTCCGCCAGGCCCACGGCGAGGAGGGCCAGGAGCGCCACCACGTCGTAGCGCCACTTGCCCCAGAGGAAGAGCAGGAGGGACCCACAGAGGACGGCGAAGACGTACCCTTCCGCTAGGGGGCCCGCGAGGCTCATCCCGCGTAGCTTACCCGGGAGCGGGTCCCGTCGCCGCGGTCCGGCCCCCGCCGGTGCGCCCTGCCTCCAACCCGCGCTGGCGGACCGCTCTGCCACAATAGGCTCCAGAGGTCACCGACTCAGATGGGCCACCGCACGGACGTCGAACCGGAGATCCTGCGCGCCGCCGAGGGGCGCTTGGAGGATCTGGGCACCCTGAGCCTGGAGGAGCTGAGGCTCGGCTGGGGTCTCGATGCCGGGCAGGCGGAGCGGGTCCTCCAGGTCCTCAGCCGTCGGCGAGACGTCCGGCGCCCCAAGGGGCGCGGGCGGCAGCGGATCGAACTTTTCCGCCGGCGCGGCTGGCCGGATCGAGAGGAGCCGGAGGGCGAAGAGGCCGAGGGCCTGGCGATCGAGCTGCCGAGCGAGTGGCAGCAGCGCTCGGTGGACCGGCTGATGGAGCTCTTGAAATATCGTGAGCTGGAGGAGCTCCTTTCCGGGCTGCTCTTCACGCTCCGCAGCGCCCGGCGGGCCGAGACGGGAAAGGACCGCCGGGGGACCAAGCGCGAGCTGGCGACGGCCCTGGTGCTCCGCCACGGGGTGGACCTGCTGGCGTCGCCGGAGGTCCGGCGGGCCGTGGGCAGGGTCACCGGGGTCCCATCGCCCAAACGCTGGCACCCGGGCAAGGCGACGGCCATCGAGTTCGTGCAGAGCACCGGCTTCCCGTCGGAGCTCGCGGGCCGGCTCCTGCCGGCCTCGCCCCCGAGCCTGGAGTTCTTGGAGTCCCACCCGGAGCTCAAGCCCCTCCAGGACTTCCAGCAGGAGATCCAGCGCAAGCTCCTGATGGCGCTCTACGTCCCCGACGGCCGGGCCATGGTGAGCCTCCCTACGGGCGCAGGCAAGACCCGGGTCGCCGTGGAGACCCTGGCGACCTGGCTGCTCGACCGCTGGGACCACGAGCTGGAGCGCTCGAAGCGCGGCGTGGCCGTCTGGCTCGCCCACACCGAGGAGCTCTGCGAGCAGGCCATCGCCTGCTTCCAGGACGTCTGGCGCAGCTCGAAGCAGGTGCCCCCCACCACGCTGGCGCGCCTCTGGGGCGGCTACACGAAGAAGGACAAGGAGGCCGAGGAGCTACAGAACGCCCTCCTGGGTTCCGCCGTCCTGGTGTCTACGCCGAATCGCCTGGCGACCCTCATCGACGGCGGCGCGGAGCTCGCCGAGCGCATCCGTAGCAACGCCGGCCTAGTGGCGATCGATGAGGCCCACCGGGCGGCGGCGCCGACCTACCGGAAGCTCCTGGAGTTCTTCCGGGACGGCGACCAGCCGGTGAGCGTCGTCGGCCTCACGGCGACGCCGTTCCGCATGGAGTACGACGAGGAGAACCCCACGGCGGGGACCGAGGAGCTGCGCGAGATCTTCGGGCAGCTCCTGGAGCCCCGGCAGTCCCTCGGCCCCTACGCCCGGAAGCGCCTCCAGGAGAGGGGGATTCTCGCAACGCCCACTGTGGAGACCCTCCACACCACGACCGCTATCCGCCTGGACGAGAACGCGGACACCCCACTGTTCCAGGACGATATCGAGCGGATCGATCAGCTCCTGGCGATCCGCACGGATCGCACGCCCAGGAGGCTCGAGATTCTGAAGGAGATCCTCCCCCTGGCCCGGGAGCCGGGCCGCCAGATCCTCTACTTCGGGCCCAGCGTCCAGGACGCCGAGTGCATGGCCTTTCTCCTCCAGCGGCATTCGGTCCCGGCGGCGGTGGTGAGCGGAACCTCCCGGAGGAGCGCTCGGCGCCAGGCGATCGACCAGTTTAAGGACGGAACGATCCGGGTGCTATGCAACTGCGAAATCCTGACCACGGGCTTCGACGCGCCCCGGGTGACCCACGTGGTCATGGGGCGCCCGACGGTGAGCCAGGTCCTCTACGAGCAGATGGTGGGCCGCGGCCTCCGGGGCGAGGCCTTCGGCGGCACGAAGACCTGCACCATCATCGACTGCGTGGACGATTACCGAGGCACCCGTCCGGAGCTGGGCTACGAGGCCTTCCGGTCCGTGTGGTATCCGGAGGAGATCCAGAATCGATAGGACGCGTCTCCCGTGCCAGGGTTGTGTCGTCGTCGAGCCGGAGACCCTCAGCCCGGCGGTTCCGTCTCCTCCCCCGGGCTCGGGTGCGCGCCCGTAGGTTTCCAGGAGGAGCCGGCGGTACTCCTCGAAGGGACCCAGGCCCATCTCCTCCCGGCGTTCGTCCAGGCGCTCTTCGTCCTCGATCGGCCGAGGCACGAGCTCTCCGTCGACCTCGTGGAACTGGGTGCCGTAGAGCTGGGGCTCGCCCCGGTCGGTGCGGACGCGGTCGATGGCGGTGGCGACCAGGCCGGGGCTGAGGTCGCCTCGCTCGGCAGCGGCTTCCATCAAGGGGATGCTTGCTGCCAGGAACTCCTGGTCCGGGCTGTGCTGCACGAGCAACCAGAGGCCTCCGCTGGCCTCAACCCCCACCTCCTCCACCGTGGGCCATCCCCGCTCGGCGAGGATCTCCTTGGCGCGGGCGGTCGCCCGCTGGTCGAAGGCCCGGAGCTCCTCCAGGATCTCGTCGTCCTCGGGGTTCTCGATCCGGGCCCGGCGAAGCTCCTGGTCGCGCTCTCGGAGCTCCAGGAGCTCGGAGCGGAGCTCCGGGTCGGTGAAGGTCGGCTCCTCCTCCGGGGGATTCAGCTCCTCGGACCCGGCCTCCTCCCCGGCTTGTGTCGCCTCCACGCCGTGCCCGCTGAAGAGAACCAAGCCGCCGGTGAGAGCCACGGCTGCGAGACTCATGGAGATGTGAAATCGGGGCATCATGGCTGGGCTCCTCCTGTCCGCTACCTGCCTCGCCAGGGCCATCAGGCCCTTGAGAGGTTCCGGCCGAAGGTTTCCGGGCCGGGGCAGTGCCTCGTTGGCCGTTATCTGAAGGAAAGTACCCTCAGGAGAGTGTAGGTCACGGCGCCGTCCTCGGTGAACGGGAGGGGCCGAAGCACGGTGAGGAGGCCGAGGGCCAGGTGGGGTATGGGGTACGGTGGCGCCAAGGAGGGAGCGCAGTCCGCTTGACGTGAAGGGAGGCCTGATGCGTTCCGTGCTGGTGCTGATGCTGTTCCTGGTGGTCTGCTTCGGGGTGGCGGCGTGGGCGGGGCAGTTCACTCCGGGGGCGTGGTACGCGGGCCTGGAGAAGCCGCCGTGGAACCCACCGGGTTGGGTGTTCGCGCCGGTCTGGACGGTGCTCTACGCGATGATGGCGGTGGCGGGGTGGCTGGTGTGGCGGTCGCCGGGCCTCCTCACGCTCCGCCGCCTGGCCCTGGGGGTCTTTGCCGTCCAGCTCGCCCTGAACGGTGCCTGGTCGTGGCTCTTCTTCGGCCTTCACCGCCCCGGCCTGGCCCTGGCGGAGATCGTGGTCCTCTGGCTCGCCATCGTCGCCACCACGCTCTTCTTCTGGCGGGTGCGGCCCCTGGCGGGGGTGCTCCTTCTCCCCTACCTCGCCTGGGTGAGCTTCGCCGTGGCCCTGAACGCGGCCCTCTGGCGGCTGAACGCGTGACGGCGCGAGTCCGTCGAGAGACCGGGCTCGGCGCGGCCGGCGAGGACCGTCGCGTAAAATGCGGCTTCGTCCAGCACTCTTCCGCCCGAAGATCAGACCAGCCTCCCGACCGACCATGAGCGTCCGCGACGACCTCCGCACCGCCTTGCGCTCCCTGGCCCGGCGGCCCGGTTTCGCCGCCGTCGTGGTCCTCACCCTCGCCGTCGCCCTGGGGGCCAACACCGCCGTCTTCAGCGTGCTCCAGCAGACGGTGCTCCGGCCCCTGCCCTACCCCGGAGCCGACGGGGCGGTCTACGTCTTCCGGAAGAGCCCCCAGGGGGATTTCCAGACGGCCCCGATGCTGGAGCAGGTCCGGCGCTGGCGGGAGCGGGCGGACTCCATCGAGCGGATCGAGGGCTTCGATACCACGCGGGTCACCCTCCTGGGACGGGGGGAGCCCCGCCGCTTGCGGGCGGCCCAGGTGACCCCGGGGCTCTTCGACTTTCTGGGGGTGGCCCCCGCCCTGGGCCGGGACCTCCAGGACGGCTCGGAGAGGGTGGCGATCCTGAGCCACGCCCTCTGGCGCGAGCTCTTCGGGGCGGACCCGGCGGCCCTCGGGGAGAGCCTCCGCCTGGGCGAAGAGGTCTATACCGTGGTGGGCGTGATGCCCCGGGGGTTCCGCTTCATCCCGCCGGTCCGGGCGGAGCTCTGGTTCCCCCTGCCGGAGGATCCGGGCAGGGAGGTCGCACCGATCACCCTGGCGCGCCTGGCCCCGGGGGTGAGCCCCGAGGCGGCGGTCGAGGAGCTGACCGCCCTGGAGCGACACGCGGCGGCGGAGAGGGCAGGCGAAGGGGCGGGGCCGGGCTGGACACCCCGGATCCAGCCGCTGGGCTTCCTCTTCGGCGAGGACCTGGGCCGGGCGGTGGTCCTCCTCCAGGTCGCCGTGCTCCTGATGCTGCTGATCGCCTGCGCCAACATCGGAAACCTGTTCCTGATCCGGGCCGAGGGCCGCGGTCGCGAAATCGCGCTCCGCACCGCCCTGGGGGCCGGGCGGGGACGCGTGGTCCGAAGCCTGTTGCTGGAGAGCGTCCTGCTGGCGGCGGGGGGCTCGCTCCTGGGTATCCTCGTCGCCCGGTGGGGCGGCGGGCTGCTGGTGACCCTGCCCGGCGGGCGCGCCGCCGAGCTCGAGGCCCTTCGCCTCGACGCAGGCCTCTTCGCCTTCACGGCGGGGGCCGGGCTGCTCGCCGCCCTGGCCTTCGGCCTTCTGCCCGCCCTGACGGCGTCCCGGACCGACCTGCGGGATGTCCTCCAGGCCGGCGGGCGGGGCGCGACCGGCGCAGGCGGCAGCGGAGGAGGCAGGCTCCGGGCGGCGCTGGTGGTGGCGGAGGTCTCCCTGGCCCTGGTCCTCCTGGTGGGGGCGGGGCTCCTGACGAAGAGCTTCCTCGGCCTGGCGGCCACGGACCCGGGGTTCGAGCCGGAGGGCATGGTAGCCGTCTCCATGAACCTGCCCCAGGAGCGCTACGGCGAGGAGGAACGCCAGCGCACCTTCCTCCGGGAGCTCCGGGCCGCCCTGGAGGCGAGCGGGCTGGAGGAGGCGTCCCTGGCCTCGACCCCGCCGACCATGGCCTCGATCTACTTCGCCCGGAACCTCGCCGTCGAGGGCCGGGGAGGCCTGCCGGAAGGCCTGGTGGAGATGGTCAGCATGGTGTCGGCGGACCCCGGGTACTTCCGGACGATGGTGATGCGCTTCGCCGCCGGCGGGCCGTTTTCGGACCGGGCGCTCGAGGCCGGCGAGGGCGAGGAACGGCCGATCGTGATCAACCGGTCCCTCGCCCGGGCCCTCTGGCCGGAGGGTCCCGCCCTGGGCGGCCGCCTGAAGCTGGGCACGGCGCCGGACGAGCCGTGGTCCCGGGTGGTGGGGGTGATCGAGGATACGGCGCAGCTCGGCCTGGCCTCCACCCAGGACACCTTTCAGATGTACTTCCCGCTCCGCCGGGCCGCCCGGGTGAGCGTCCTCGTCCGCGCGCCGGGGGTCGAGCCCGCCCTGGTGGGCGAGCGGGTGGCCGGGCTGGTCCGCACCGTCGACCCGTGGCTGCCGGTGGCGCAAGCGGTGGCGGTGGCGGACCTGCTGGGCTCCTCCGTGGCGGAGGAGCGCTTCGAGATGGCGCTGATGCTGGTCTTCGCGGCGATCGCCCTGGTGCTGACGGTCCTCGGGGTCTACGCGGTCCTGGCGTACGCGGTGCGCCTGCGGACGTTCGAGATCGGCGTGCGCTCGGCCCTGGGGGCGACGCCGGACCGGGTCCTCGCCCTGGTGGCCCGGCAGGGGGCGCTCCTCGTGGGCCTGGGGCTGGCCCTGGGCTTGGCGGCCTCGCTCGCCCTGGGCCGCGTGGTCGAAAGCCACCTCCACGGAGTGCCGGTGCGGGACCCTGCGGTCCTGGGCGCCGCCGTGGTGCTCCTCGCCCTCACCACCGCCCTCGCCACCCTGCTCCCCGCCCGCCGCGCCGCCCGCCTGGACCCGGCGGAGGTGCTCCGGACGGAGTGACGGAGAGACCGCTCGCGGAAGTGTGGGCCTTCCACGGGGGGATCGGACGCTTCGGGTGTCGGGGTCCGACGAACCCTAACCGGCCCTCGCCAGGACCCACCCGACCCCCGCCAGGAGGAAGGCCAGGAGCGCGAGCCCCGCGGGGCCGAGGGTGGGAATCTCCAGCACCCGGGCCTGGCGGACCACGAGCTCCGTGGGATCGGCGGGGCCATCGACCGCCGGGGCGTCGGTGAGGGCCAGGGTGTCGTTGTCGCCGGAGCCGTCGCTGTCGTAGGCGAGCTGGGCCTGGTTGGCGAGGGCGGTGCCGGCGGCCTCCAGGGCGATGGCGGCATCGAGGGTGATCGTGACCGTGGTCCCGGCGGGGACGGCGCCGTTCCAGCGCACGGTCCGGCCGTCGGGGTCCACCGTCGGCGTTCCGGCGTCGGCGGTGGCGGAGGTCACGGAGAGCCCCTCCGGCAGCTCGTCCACCAGCTCGTCCCCGGGGTTGTCCCGCTGGTCGAAGTCGCCGGGGTTCTCCAAGGTGATGCGGTAGGTGACGCTCCCTCCGGCCCGGAGGTCGCCGCCCACGATCTCCTTCACCCCCACCAGGTGCGGGGCGGCGGCGTCCAGGGCCCAGAGCTCGAAGCCCCGCTCGCCGTCGCTGGCGGTGAAGAACAGGCGGTCCCCGGAGAGGGTGAAGTAGGCCGGGCTGGAGGAGCCCTCCCCCGGGTGGAGGTCCTGGAGGCGGACGGTCCCTTCCGCCGTACCGTCGCTCCGCCAGAGCTCCCGGCCGTCCCCGGCACGCCAAGCCGAGAAGAAGAGCTCGCCGTAGACGGCGGTGAGGGAGTCCGGCAGGGAGGCGCCCGGGCCCGGCTCCAGGTCGGCGAGGAGGAACGTCCCCGCCTCCGTCCCATCGCTCCGCCAGAGCTCCGCCCCGTGGACGCCGTCGTCCGCCACGAAGTAGGCCGTGGAGCCGATCACGGTGAGGTAGCGGGGCTCGGAGCCCAGGGGGCCGGGGCGGAGGTCCCCCAGGAAGCGGGTTCCGTCCTCCGTGCCGTCGCTCCACCAGAGCTCCGGGCCGTGGACGCCGTCGTCGGCGACGAAGAAGGCGGACGGCGGGGAGGCGGCGCCGGCGATGCCGGAGGCGGCGGTC
>JBKHJP010000143.1:0-9663 GCA_046538065.1 Thermoanaerobaculia bacterium
GCTCCCGCAGGGGTGGCAGGCGGGCGTGAGCCGCGAGCCGAGTCCCCGACGCTCCGGCACGGCCCGGAGCCGGAGGAGCCGTGCCCGCGGTCGCCGCGGCGGGGATCCTGCATCGCGCCCGGGCCGATGACCGACGAGCTGGCAGACGAGCTCCGCAGCCACCTCCAGGTCCTCGCCGCCGACATCGGCGAGCGCAACGTCTGGCGCGGGGACAGCCTCGCCCGGGCCGCGGACTGGATCGAGGGGGTCTGGCAACACCAGGGCTTCGCGGTGGACCGCCAGAGCTTCGAGGCCCGCGGGGTGGCGTGCTCCAACCTGGAGGTCACCGTCCGGGGCACGGAGCGCCCGGACGAGATCGTCCTCCTGGGGGCCCACTACGACACCGTCCCGGGCTGCCCCGGAGCGAACGACAACGGCACGGGCGTCGCCGCCCTGCTGGAGATCTCCCGCCGCCTCCGGGGCGCCCGGCCCGCCCGGACGCTCAGGTTCGTCGCCTTCGCCAACGAGGAGGCGCCCTTCTTCCTCCTGGGGACGATGGGCAGCCGGCTCTACGCCGCGCGGGCCCGCCGGCGGGGGGACGACGTCCGGTCCATGGTGGCCCTGGAGACCATCGGGTACTACACCGGGGAGGCGGGCAGCCAGGAGGCGCCGCCGCTCATCGGCCGGTTCTACCCGAGCGTGGGGAACTTCCTCGCGTTCGTGGGCCGGCTCGGCGCCCGCCGGGCGGTCCGCAAGGCCGCCGGCGCCTTCGAGAGCGCCAGTGACTTCCCGGCCGAGCGCGTCGTCCTGCCCGCCCTGGTCCCCGGAGTCTCCTGGAGCGACCACCGCTCGTTCTGGGCCGAGGGGTACGGAAACGCGCTGATGGTCACCGACACCGCCCTTTACCGCTACCCCCACTACCACCTGGCGACGGACACCCCCGACCGCATCGACCTGCCGTCCCTGGCCGAGGTCACCCGGGGCCTGGCCGGCATGGCCCGGCGCCTCGCCGGAACCACCTGCACCGCCTGCACCATCTGGTGATACCCTTCCCCCATGCGGCGGGCGACGATCACCCTGTCCGACGAGCTCGAGGCGGAGCTCGAGGAGTACCTGGCGGCCCAGGAAGTGCCGCCGAGCCTGACCTCGCTGGTCCAGGCCGCGCTCGGGAGCTTTCTGTCCGAGCGCCGGTCCCGCCCTGAGCGCCACGGCGGCTTCGCCGGCCCCGTGCCGTCTTCCGAGGTGGCGGAGAGGGCGCCGTCGTACGGCACGGGGCCCGCGACCGGAAGGAGCGCCGGGCCGGAGTCGTGGGGAGCCCCGGCGCCTCGGCTGGTGGACCTCCCGGACCTCCTCTCGGGACTCCCACGGCTCTCCGAAACGGAGGCCCGGGAGCTGGCCGGCGACCTGGGCCGGGCCCGCGACGAGATCGAGGCGCTGGACGCTCCGCCCGACCCCTGGGCGGAGCAGGAGCCGGAGACGGGCGGCGAGGAGTCTCCGCGATCCGGGGGGACCTGACGTGGGATTCCTCCTGGACGCCAGCATCCTGATCGAGCACGAGCGCGGCCGGCTGGACCTGGACGGGCGGGTTCGGGACCGGAAGGCGGGCAGCGGCCACGAGGGGGTCTTCCTCTCCGTGGTGACGGCCAGCGAGATCCTCCACGGCGTCCACCGGGCCCGGGACGCCGCCAGCCGCGGCCGCCGCGCCGCCTGGGCCGAGGCGGTGATCGCCCGCTTTCCCGTTCTCGCGCTGGACCTGGCCGCTGGCCGCGCCCACGCCCGGCTGTGGGCCCACCTGGCGGCGGAGGGGCGCCTGATCGGCCCCCACGACCTCTGGCTCGCCGCCGTCGCCCTGAGCCGGGGCCTCACCCTGGTCACGGCGAACCTGCGGGAGCTCGGGCGCGTCCCGGGGCTCCTGGTGGAGGACTGGTCGTGACGGCATGGTCATGGTCATCGACACGAACGTACTCGCCGGGTGGCGCCGGGCACCACCGTCCGAAACCGACCGTTCGGCCTCGGCCGGGTCCTGTGGATCTCAGGTGCGCTCCGGGTTCCGGGAATCACCGGGATCCCGGTCGTACTCCGGCGGGTGAAGGAGCCGCCGGGGGCGCCGGACCTGGGGGCCGGGCGGGCGGAGCCCGCGGGCCAGGAGCCGGAGGGTGTGCTGCACCTTGGGCTCCAGCCAGTACCGCCACCCGGCGAGCCGGGCGGTCCAACCCGTCTTCGGGCGGGCGAGGATCACGGCGTGGAACGGCGCCTCGCCGGCGGCCACGGCGGCCCGGTCCTCGGCGAGCATCCAGTCGATCATCTCACCGGTGATCCGGCGGTGGACCAGGGCCGGGTAGAGGACCGCCAGGACGTTGCCGCCGTAGCCCCGGAGCTCCTCGATGCGAAAGCCCACCCGCAGCCGGGCGACGATGTCGCCGGAGCGCACCGCCTCCGAGAGATCGTCCCACTCCACCGGGAACGGCATGAGGTCGAACCACCGGGCCTCCTCCGGGACCCGCTCGTAGAGGGGCTGGTAGCGGCCCACCCGCTCCTCGGTCCACTCGTGGCGCGACGGGCCCACGTACTCGTCCAGAAAGACCAGGCCGTCCGCCGTCAGGCATCTCAGCACCTGCCTCAGGAGCTTCTCCAGCTTCGCCACGTGGTGGAGGGACTGGTGGAAGAAGACGGCGTCGTAGCGGCGCCGGGGAAGGGCCGGACGGTTGAAGTCCGCGGCGAACCAGCGGATCCCCCGGAGGCCCTCCTCCCGGGCGGCCCGCTGCGCCAGGGCCAGGGACGAGACGGAGGCGTCGAAGGCGTCGATGCGCTCGCACACGCCCATGCGCACCAGGTGGCGCTCGAAGTGTCCGGCGCCGCAGCCCACGCTCAGGGCCCGGCGGAACACCCGGCCTCCCAGGTGGCGCTGGAACCAGTCCAGGGGCCACTCGTCCGGGTCCCCGGTGACCTGCCGGTTGATGGAGCGGCGGACGGCCGGCGACTCCATCCAGCTCGCCCGGGGGTGGTGGGCCTCGTGATTCCAGAACTCGGAAGGCTTCATGGCTCACCAGGGGACGTGGAGCCCTCGAAACGGAGGGCAGGGATGCTACCGGACGGTCCGGCCGGGGTCCGCTACGGGCCGCCGGCCAGCCAGTCGAGGCGCCGCGGCGGACGCGGCGACAGCTCGGCGTCCGGCCGCTTCCTGTAGACGAGCAGGGTGTGGTCGCCGGGAATCTGCTCGAACCGGGCCACCGGATAGTAGCTCCGCCGGAACCACGGCTTCGCGACCGTGCCGCGGAGGCCGTTGCGGGACCGGGCGAGGTAGAAGTCGGGCTGCAGGAGGAGGAGGGCGCCTTCCCGGTCCGCGACCCGGGAGTACGGGACGGCCCGCGGCGTCACCAGGCCCAGGAGGTCGTCCACCGGCCGGCGGCTCCAGTAGGCGAGGTTGCCGATCTCGAAGTAGGCGATCCGGTGCTCCGGCAGGGAGTGGTCCCGGATCCAGAGGCCCGCTTCCCTGTAGGTGTCGAGCCGGGGCACGGCCCCGTTGCGGGCGAGCCAGGCGGCGGAGGCCCGCGTGACCGAGACGGCCACCGGCGCCAGGAGCACCACGGCGCACGCCCCCGCCGCGAGTCGCAGCCGGCGGCGGCTCGTCCGCGGCCCCAGGGCGAGCCGTGCCGCGGCCCGGCCGGTCTCCCCGGCGAATGCCACCATGCCGTAGAGCAGGACCACGACCACCGGAACCGCATACCACGTGTGGAAGGGTACGCCGAGGAACGGATAGGCCACTGCGACCCCTGCCGCGTACAGGACGACCGTCCGCATCCCGGGACCGCCCCGGGCGAAGAGGGGCCACTGGCCCATGAGCCCCACCGCCATGACGGGCAGCCACAGCCGGCCGAGGTGGACGCGGGGCAGGGCCTTGGTCCCTTCCCAGAACCCCATCCGGGGGCCCCGGAACAGCTCCAGCGCGTCCACGAAGGCGCGCTTCGCGAGGAGCGTCTGCGGCAGCGGCGAGCCGAACCAGAGCCAGGCGGCACCGGCTCCCGCGAAGAGCACGCCACCCGCTGCGGCGGCCCAGCGCAGCGGGAACCGCCGGTCCCCGGCCCAGAGCAGCGCGCCCAGCGCGCCGACGCCGAGGACGGCGTCCGGCCGGAACCAGGGGGCCAGCCCCGCCAGGACCCCGGCCAGGACCGGCCGCCGGGTGACCACGAGGGCCGAAACCGAGAGCAGGGCCAGCACCGAGGGCGCCGCCGCTCCGGCGCTCTTCCAGACCGCCGAGCTGGTCACCACCAGCGTGCCGGCGAGGACGCCTTGAGCCGGTCTGCCGGCACGAGCGCCTTCGCGGAAGAGAGCGAGGGCGAGGGCGCAGAGGGCAGCGGCGAACACGGCCACTCCCAGGTGGTGGACGGGAATGTGCGTGAGCCCGTGGAGCAGCCCCAGGAGCAGCCCGAGCCCGGGGTTCGTGAGGCCGAAGACGTGCTCGCCGGGGTTGAAGACGAAGCCCTCCCCGTGGGCCAGGTTCCACGCGTAGCGGAACGTGATGAACATGTCGTCGGGCACGCGCCCGGCGGCCTGGAGAGCCGCCCAGCCCGCCAGGACCGACCAGGCCGAGGCCAGGACCAGGAGGGCGGCCCGGGTCCGGCGCGGCCACCGCCCGCGTGCATGGGACAACAGCATGGACGGGAACTCTACAGACCGCGGTTTCCGTGATCAAGCCCGGGCTGCCTGCGCTTTGCTGCCGGGGCCGGAACCGTTACGATCCGCGCCATGCTGAAAGGGCTCTCGTCCCTGTTCCGGAAGGGCGCTCCGGCGGCCTCCGGCGGACCGCTCACCCCGGGAGGCCGGCTCCGGAGCGACCTGTGGCTGGACCAGCCGGACGCCGCCGACCGGGTGGCCGAGCGCCGGAACGCCGGCGAGCTCTCCGAGGCGGACGCTCGCGAGCTCACCCGCTGGGCGGAACGGGGCTACGCCCGCCTGTCCCTGGACGGGGGGGACGACCTCTTTCGGGAGATCGACCGGACGGTGGAGGGGCTCTGGCGGGAGCGGCCCGCCACCGTGGCCGTGGCCTACAACGGTCCGCTCAAGCGCTTCCGCGACGCCCGGCCGGAGGCGGACCGGCGCCCCGGCTACCGGATCTCGAACCTCCACTCCGCCTCGGACGGGGCCCTGGAGCTCTACCTCCACCCGGCGGTCCATGCCCTGGCGGGAAAGATCTTCGGCCAGGAGCCGGTGGCGATCCAGTCGATCTACTTCGAGTGGGGCAGCGGCCAGCCGCTCCACCGGGACCCCATGCACGTCTACACGGCGCCGCCGTCCCACCTGATCGGCGCGTGGATCGCCCTGGAGGACGTCGGTCCCGACTGCGGTCCCCTGAGCTACGTGCCCGGCTCCCACCTCCTCCCGTACTACCAGTTCTCCCCCGGGGAATACCGCCTCCAGCACGGCACCCACACGGAGGAGGACGTCCGCCGGGCGGAGGCCTTCGATCGCGAGCAGTGTCGCCGGCGGGGCCTGGACGAGGAGCTCTTCACCTGCCGCCGGGGGGACGTGCTCCTCTGGCACGCCTCCCTCCTCCACGGCGGGGCCCCCCTGCAGGACCCGTCGCTGACCCGCAAGAGCCTGGTGGTCCACTTCTCGACCCTGGCGAACTACCGGCGCCTGCGCCAGACGGTGGTCGAGCCGGGAGCCGGCCCGGAGGACCCGCCGCGGAGCCGCGTCGTCGGCACCGATCGCCTCGTGGAAGCCGGCGGCTGCCGCGGGTTCGACAACCCGCTCCGGGCCGCCGGCTAGCGAGGCTCCGCCTCAGATCATGAGGATGGGTCCCCACCCGACCCGCGTACTGACAAGCTTGACTCATCTGACCAGATTCCGGTGGGCCTAGTGGCCTAGCCGGGTCGTCGGCTGCCTGGGCGCCGCGCCGAGCCCTCCCCGTCAGCCCGCCGCTCCGGTGGCCACGAAGACGGCGCCGAGGTGCCCCACGTCGTCCAGCTCGGCGGTGGGGATCGCCTCGAACCGGAAGTCCTCGGGGCGGGCGCGGGACGGTCGCGGGCTCGCCAGGTCGAGCTCCGTGTCCGCCGGCGGCAGGTGGCGGTAGAGGTCGAGTCGACGGAACCGGGCCTCCAGGGCGCCGAGCCAGTCCCAAAGGTAGCGGTGGTCGGCGCCGGGCTCGCGCCCGCGGTGGACCTCCAGGGTCGGGCCGTCCAGGATCGGCGGGAGGGCGCAGACCAGGAGGCCTTCGGAGCCCATCCGGTGGGCGAGGGCCGCCAGGGTGGCCTCCGGATCCGGCAGGTGGGGCAGGGCACCCACCGCCACGGTCGCCGTGAAGGACGGCAGCGCCTCCGGGAGGGGGTTCACGGCGTCGCGCCGGAAGACCAGGCCGTCCCGTGCGAACCGCCGGCGGGCGTAGCGAATCGCCCGGCCGTCCGGATCGACCCCCACCACCGGGCTGCACCCGGCCGCCAGCAGCTCGGCGGTCCCGAACCCGGTGCCACAGAGCAGATCGAGCGTCGCCCGACCCGAGCAGACCGTGCCCGCGAAGCGATAGATCGAGCGCACGGTCTGGTAGACGTCTCCGGGAGCTTCGGGGGACACCGGACCGCCGGTGACGGGCAGTCCGTGGACCAGCCGGGCGAGGCCGTTCCGAACCTTGTAGATCGAGTCGCGCATCGTCGTCTCCTGGTGGCGTCGTGGGGGTGTCGCGGGGGAGCTTCAGCGTGGCGGCGCGCTGGCGGCGGGGCGCCGGCCCCGCCCGGCGGGAGGACGGGGCGGCGGAAGGGCCGCGTCCGGGCGCTTGCGGTAGACGACCGCCGGGCGGTCCCGGCCCGCCGCGTCCTCGAACCCGGCCACGGGATAATAGCCTTGCCGGAACCAGGGCCGGCTCGCGATCCCCGGGTGGGGGCTGGCCGGATGGTCCAGGAAGAAGTCCGGCGGCCGCAGGAGGAAGCCACCGATCCGGTCGCGGGCCGCCACGTAGGGCAGCACCTCCGGCGTCACCAGGCCCATCAGGTCGTCCACCGGGCGCCGGCTCCAGTAGGCCAGGTTGCCGATCTCGCCGTAGGCGATGCGGTGCTCCGGGAGCGAGTGCTCGCGGATCCAGAGGGCGGCTTCCCGGAACTGGGCGAAGCGGCTGGGGTCGCCGAAGTGCTGGAAGCGGTCGCGGCTGGCCCGGGTGAGCCCCAAAGCCGGCCCTGCCAGGACGAGCGACGCGAGGGCCGCCCCGGCCCAGCGGGCTTGCCGGGGTGAGAGCCCCGGCCGGTCGCCGGCGTCCCGGGCCGACCGGGCGACGGCCCGCCCCACGCCGACCCCGAACGCGGCCACGCCGTAGAGCAGGCAGACCGCCGGCGGCACCGTGTACCACTGGAAGAACGGAACCCCCAGGAGGGGGTAGGCCACGGCGACCCCGGCGCCGTAGAGGATCAGGGTCCGGATGGCGCGCCCGCCGCGACGGAACAGCGGCCACTGCCCGGCGAGCCCCAGGGCGATCCAGGCCAGCCAGCCGGGCCCGAGGTGACGGCGGAGGACCGGGGCGCCCTGGAGCCAGAAGTCGCCGGTGCCCAGGCCGGCGGCAAGCGCCTCGGCCATCGCCCGCTTCGCCTCCAGCGTGTTCGGCAGGACGCTGCCGAACCAGAGCCAGGCGGCCACGAGCCCGACCGCGAGGACGACCCCGGCCGCCACCGCCCAGCGCCACGGCGGCCGCCGGCGCTCCATCCACGCCAGGGCTCCGAGCGCCGCCGCGCCCGCGATGGCGTCGGGCCGGTACCAGACCGCCAGGGCCGCGAGCCCCCCCGAGGTCGCCGGCCGGCGGTGGACCAGCACGGCGCTCCCGGCCAGGAGCGTCAGGACCGAGGTGGAGGCGGAGCCGTTGGCGATCCAGACGTAGGAGCTGGTGAGGACCAGGGTCCCGCCGACGATCGCCTCGGCTGCGGCGCGTCGGCCGCGGCCCTCGCGGTACAGGACCACCGCCAGGGCCCACAGCGCCCCGCCGAAGACCACCGTGGCCAGGGCGTGGACGGGAACCCGGGTGATCCCGTGGAGCAGTGCCAGGCCCAGGGCGTGGCCCGGGTTGGTCAGGCCGAAGACGCGCTCGCCGGGGTTGAACACGAACCCCTCGCCGTGGACCAGGTTCCAGGCGTAGCGGAAGCTGATGAACATGTCGTCGGGCAGGCGCTCCGACGCGACGGCGCCGCAGACGAGCGCCAGGAGGCCCAAGACGCCGGGGACGAGGAGCTGCCGCGGATCGACGCGGTTCCGGAGAGCGAGACGGCCGCGCCGGGGGCGGCCCTCCGGCGGCTGCGGAGGAGGTGAGGGGGAGCGGTCGGTTTGCCGGTGGGAGGCCACCGCAATGATATGGGATAAAAGCATGCCCGGGAACTCTACAGACTCCGGCACGCGTGTTCAAGTCGCCACTTCGTTTCCGTCGTGCTCCCTGCGCCCCACGATCCAGTCCCAGTCCAGGCGTCTCAGGGGACCGGCCCAGTTGCGCGACGTGATCTCCGCCGTGCGCAGCCCGGGCAGGCAGCGCAGGACGCCCGCCGCGGTCCAGAAGGTGTGGACGACGGCGTACGGCTCCCCCGGGGCGAGGACGCGCTCGAACAGCAGCCGCTGGAGCCCGTCCGGCAGGAGGAGGAGCCCCGGGACGTCGTAGTGGGGGTCGCGCCCCAGGAGGTAGCGGAGCCGCGGGGGAGTCGTCAGGTAGCAGAGCCCCCCGGGGCGGAGCACCCGGGCCACCTCCCGGCCCACGGCCCGGGGCGCCGCCACGTGCTCCAGGGTCTCGGCCAGGAGCACCAGGTCGAAGACTCCATCCGGGAAGGGCAGGGCCTCGCCCCGGCCCTGGACCTGGCGCAGGGGAACGCCGGCGGCGCCGGCGGTCTCGGCGAGCTCCGGGTGGAGGGTGACGTCCAGCCCCCAGCAGGAAAGCCCCGCCTCCGCGAAGGGCAGCAGCAGCCCGCCGTTGCCGCACCCCACGTCCAGCACCCGGGCGCCGGGCGCCACCACGTCCGGGTAGCGCCCCGCCAGGTAGGAGTGGGCCTTCCGCCCTTCCCGCAGGCGCTCCAGGGCGAAGGCGAGCCGCCCCTCGTAGCCGGTGGTCCCGGGGGCGAGCGTCGCCCCCAGGTGGGCCTCGTTGACGCGGCGGAAGACGGGTTCGAGATCGTTCACGCGCCGGGGGGTCGTCCACTCTCGGAGAGGGGCGGTGGCAAGGGCGGCGGACCCTCACCTTAGCAGCCGATGGCGAGGGCGCGTCACCGCCGATCCGGCCCGACGGCGTCGGGCCGCTGCTACGATGCCACGCCGTGCCTCTTCCCGGCGATCCCCCACCCGCTTCCCGCACCGGGTCCCTCCGGGTGCTCGTCGCGGCCGGGCTCGTGGTCGTCCTCGCCGGTGCGTGCGGCTCTCCCCGGCAGGGGTCCCGGTCCCTCGTGGCTCACGCCGAGGCCGCCGGCGGCGGAGAAGCATGCCCCGGGGCGGACGCCGGAGGGGGCTCCCCGGCGCCGGGGTCGCCCCGCCGGGTCACCCGGGGGCATAGCCTCCGGAGCGCCGTCGTGACCTGCCCCGGCGTGGTCCTCCGCCTCCCCCTGGAGGGCCGGGGCGGGGCGACGCTGGATCTCGCCCTGGGGCGGGTGGGCGGGGGCGAAGAGGACGCCGGGGGGGACCCCTAGTGGTCCGTCAACCCTCAATTGACAGGGTATCTGGCGAGGATTTCGCGTC
>JBKHJP010000144.1:0-9581 GCA_046538065.1 Thermoanaerobaculia bacterium
TTATCGAGACGAGCCCAAGACCCTACTCAGTCAACCGCCGTAAACTTCCGCTAGGCCTCCTCGGGACCGTGCACGCGGGTGAGGATCTCGGCCATCGAGCCCCCTCCGGGAGCGAAGTCCGCCCAGCCGCTCCTGGGAACCATGAGCATGAACGCGGGCTGCTCCCCGCCGACCTCGAGCTCGTACCAGGTGTGGACGGGGGCGTCGTCCAGGGTCTTCAGGGCCTCGGCGAGCGCCGCCAGCACCTCTGCGAAACGGAGCTCGGTCCCCGGCCGCAGGACGTAGTGGGGCACCTCCACGATCGGTGACGGCCGGCGCTCCTCGAGAGGCTCACCGGTGCTGAGGTCGCGCCGCAGCCGGTAGAGGTTGCGGGACTCGGGTTCGGCGAACGGGGCCGTCGTCTGCGCGAAGTCCGCGATGTCGGCCTGGAGCTCCACGCGCTGGTCGAAGGCTTCGAACGGCACCCCTACGCTCGCGTCGATGAACAGGCCGACGCGCTCCCCGCTCGTGACGGTCCAGCCGTACCAGGGCAAAGGATCGTCCTGCTCTTCGTGCCAGGAGAGATGTCGGCGGTAGCCCTCTTCGAACAGCTCGACCTCGCCCGGCTTCGGGGAATAGGAAAAGAAGAAGGCCGCAGTGCCGGCGCCATCCGAGGCAGCTGCGTGGGCGCTCGGGCTTCCCGGCAGAGCCCCCGTGGCGGCGACGATGGCGATGGTGACAACGCTCGAGGCGATGTTGCTGCGGAGCATGATCTCCTCCTCCATTCTGGTGATCCGCTGTATGCACTCGCTTGCGGATCGAACCGTCAGCACGGAAGGCACTTGCAACGGCGGACCGAGGCGGGCTCCAGCCAGGCCTCCTCCACCGGGTCGTCACCGACGGTCCCGGCCCAGGTGCCGGCGAGCCAGGCGAGGTCGTCGAGGGTTGTCCGATCGCCGGCCTGCGACGGCCCGGCGCTCCCGGGAGCCGGGACCGTCAGGGCGAAGAGGATGGCGAGGCCGAGGAGGAAGGTGGGGGTCCTCATGGCGATGGGGCTCCCTTCACGCCGGTGGTCGACGAGTCTTCGATCGAGTCGATCAGCCCAGGCCGAGGCCGCCCTTGCCGGCGCTCTTCGGGCCGCCCCCGCCGCCGGCCCCAGGTCCGCCGGCCAGGACGTAGCCGATCACCAGGAAGAAGCTGCCCAGGCCCACGGCGGAGGCGACGGCGCGCCCGGCGACGGCGAAGACGAGCAGGGTGACGACCGCGAGGGCGACGGAGCCGTAGACCAGGATCTTCCTCCGCCGGTCCTCCAACGGGTCGGGGGCTCCGAGACAGCACTTCTTGTACTTCTTGCCACTGCCGCACGGGCAGGCGTCGTTGCGTGAGACCGCCATGGAACTGACTCCTTCGAGAACGTGGTGGCTCGGGTGAGTTGCCGGGAAGCGGCTCCGCCGCAAGGAGTGGGGAGCCTCGGCGGCCGGTACTGTACCAGAGGGGGCCGGCGGAGACGTAACGTCCGGTGCTCGAGGCTTCGCCCTGGCCGGCTCTCTCCCCCACCCACCCCGGCCGACGCAGAGGTCGGCCGCTTCACGCGGGATTGGAGACCCACCTACGCGTGAAGCGGCCGAGCTCCGATTCGGCCGACCCCCAACCACGCGGGTGCGGAGGGCACCACCGCGTGAAGCGGCCGAGCTCTGACTCGGCCGCACGGTTGCGAGGCGAGACCCGTCGCGTCGGGCTACCCCCCGGCGAGGCCGAGCTACCCCCCACCCAGGGCGCTCCCCAGCCGCCGGACCCCCTCCTCCAGGTCCGCCTCCGGGCCGGAGAAGGTCAGGCGCAGGTGGCCGCGGCCGGCGGGGCCGAACGCCTCTCCCGGCACGACCTGGACCTCGCCCCGGCGGGCGAGCTCCAGGGCCAGCTCGGCGGTAGTGCCCGGGACCCGCTCCCGGACGTCGAGCCAGGCGTAGAAGGCCCCCTCCGGCGCCCGCCACCGGACGCCGTCCGGCAGCTCCGCCAGCAGGGCCCGGAGCCGGCGCCAGCGCCGCCGGTAGTGGTCACGGACCGCCTCGAGCTCCGCCGCGGGCAGCGCCAGGCCCGCCAGGGCGACGGCCTGGGAGAGCGCCGGGGCGCAGGTCACCAGGTGCTGGTGGAGTGGCAGGAGCCGTGCCACCACGTCCGGCGCCGCCACCAGCCAGCCGAGCCGCAGCCCCGGAGCCGCCAGGGTCTTGGAGATCCCGCCCACGTGGAGGACGCGCTCCCCCGCCGGGACGGCCGGGGGCTCCTCGCCGAGCCAGATCTCCTCGTAGACCTCGTCCGAGAGGAGGTCGAAGCCCCGCTCGGCGGCGAGTCCCGCCAGCGCCTCCAGGAGGTCCCGGGGCAGCACCTCGCCGGTGGGATTCGCCGGCGAGGCCACCAGGACGAGGCGGGTCCGGTCCGTGACCGCCTCCGGCAGGTCGGAGGCAGAGGCCCGGACCACCGTGGCCCCGGCCCGCTCCGCCAGGAACCCGTACGACGGGTAGGCGAGCTCCGGAACGACCACCTCGTCGCCGGGCCGGACCCGGCCGAGGAGCGCCAGGCCCAGGGCCTGCTGCGAGCCCACGGTGACGATCACCGAGTCGCCGGAGGTGCCGTGGTGGGGCCGGCGGGCGGCGACGGCGCGGCGCAGGTCCCGGCGACCGGCGTTGGTGGTGTAGCCCAGATGCCCCTCCCGGGCCTCCCGGGCCAGGGCGCGGCCCACCGGCCGCGGGACCGGGTGGCGCGGCAGGCCCAGGGCCAGGTCCACGGCGCCCGGAGCGGCGGCGTCCACCACCCGCCGGATCAGGGAGACCCGGGGCTCCGGCCCACCCCCGTCCACGGCATCCCCGAGCGCCGGCCCCCCCGCCCCGGACGGCGCCTCCAGGACCATCAGCGCAGGACCCCTTCCAGGGCCGTCTTGGCGTCGGTCCCGGCGTCGCGGTACTTGACGATCAGCGGCGTCGTCAGGGTCAGCCCGTGCTCCCGGGCGAAGTCGCCCCGCGCGGGCCGGGCGCCCATGACGGCCACCGCACCCTCCGGGACGATCAGGGGCTCGCCGTCGCGGGCCTCCAGGACCCGCTCCCGGGCCAGGTCGTAGATCCTGCTGGATGCCGTGAGGACGACTCCGGCGGCGAGGACCGCCCCCCGGCGGACCAGCACCCCTTCGAAGAGCCCGGCGCCGGCCCCCACGAAGACGTCGTCCTCCACGATCACCGGCAGGGCCCCCACCGGCTCCAGCACGCCCCCCACCTGGGCCGCCGCCGAGAGGTGGACCCGCCGGCCGATCTGGGCGCACGAGCCCACCAGGGCGTGGCTGTCCACCATGGAGCCCTCGCCCACGTGGGCCCCCACGTTGACGTAGGCCGGGGGCATGACCACGACCTTCCGCCCCAGGTGGGCGCCGCGCCGGATCGCCGTGCCCCCCGGCACCACCCGGACCTCCGGGGGCAGTCGCGCCACCGGGGGCACGGTGTCACGGTCCCGGAAGGCGAAGGGCGGGGCGTCGAAGCCGGTCTCGACGCCGAAGGCGAAGGCGGCGAGGATCCCCTCCTTGACCCACCCCTCCACCCGCCAGCCGGTGGGCGCCTCCGGGTCCGGGCGAGCCGCCCGGACCTCCCCGGACTCCAGGGCGTCCAGGAGCTCCCCGATCGCCGGCAGGGCCTCCTCCCGGGAGCCGGCGCGCAGGCCGTCCACGGCGCCTCGCAGGGCCGCCGTCATCGCCCGGCCCCCGTGGCCACCCCCTCGAGCAGGCCCACCTCCTGCAGGGCCCGCTCCACGGGCTTCCGGGCCCCCTCCGACAGGGGCACCAGGGGCAGCCGCACGTGGGGCTCGATCAGGTCCAGGCGGTGGAGGGCCCACTTGACCGGGATGGGGTTCGTCTCGACGAAGTTCGCCCGCATCAGGGGGAAGAGGCGGGCGTGGAGGGCCGCCGCCCGGTCCCGCTCCCCGGCCAGGGCGGCGGCCACCAGCTCCGCCATGAGGCGCGGGGCCTCGTTGGAGACCACCGAGATCACCCCCTCCCCGCCCAGGGCGACGATGGGCAGCGTCAGGACGTCGTCGCCGGAGAGGACGGCGAAGCCCTCCGGCCGGTGGCGGAGGATCTCGGTCACCTCGTCCAGGCGTCCGGAGGCCTCCTTGACGCCGATGAAGGGCTCCTCGGCGGCGAGCTGGAGGACCGTCTCGGCGCTCATGTGGAGGCCGGTGCGGCCGGGAACGTCGTAGAGCACCACGGGGAGGGCACCGGCCTCGGCGACGGTGCGGAAGTGGGCGACGAGCCCGGCCGGGGTGGGCTTGTTGTAGTACGGCGTCACCACCAGCAGGGCGTCGGCCCCGGCCTGGCGGCAGGCCCGGGCGAGATCCGCGCTCTTTCGCGTGGAGGCGGTGCCGGCGCCGGCGATCACCGGCACCGGCCGGGGCGCGCCCCGGGCCTCCTCCACGACCACCTCCACCACCCGGCGGTGCTCGTCCGGCTCCAGGGTGGCTCCCTCGCCGGTGGTGCCCGCGGGCACCAGGCCGGCCACCCCTTCCTCGATCTGGCGGCGGACCAGCCGGCGCAGGCCCGCCTCGTCCACGCGGCCCGCCTCCGTGAACGGCGTGACCAGGGCTGGGAAGACTCCGCGCAGGGGCACTCGGTCCATGGGATCCTCCTCGTCGCTCAGCTTCATGATCGGCCCGGAGACGGGGGTGGCGGGGCGCCGCCCGACGGGGGTCCTGGACCGCCGGCCGCCGAGGCCTCCAGGAACCGTTCGAAAGTCACGAAGCCCGGAGGCCGCTCGGCGGCCAGCCACTCGGCCGCCCGCACCGCTCCCTCGGCGAACACCCGGCGCGAGCGGGCCCGGTGCACCAGCTCCACGGTCTCGTCCGGACCTTCGAAGACCAGGCGGTGCTCGCCGGGCTGGCCCCCCTGGCGGAGAGCCACCACCGGAGGCGCCTCCCCGCCCCGGTGGCGCGACACCTCGGCGGCCAGCATCCGGGCGGTCCCGGAGGGGCTGTCGCGCTTGCGGCTGTGGTGGCGCTCCACCAGCCCGGGCTCGAAGGCCGGGAACGGCGCCAGGCGGCGTGCGGCCTCCGCCCCCAGGGCCCGGAGGACCGCCACCCCCAGGGAGAAGTTCGGGGCGACCAGGAGCGGCACCCGGAGCTCTCCGGCCAGCCGCGCCGCGGGCTCCGGGTCCCAGCCGGTGGTGCCGCAGACCGTGGGCACCTCCAGGCGGAGGAGCCCTTCCACGTTGCCGGCGGCGGCCTCCGGGCGGGTGAGCTCGAAGGCGACGTCACATCCCCGGGCCCGCTCCAGGGGATCGCTCCGGCCCAGGACCGCCGCCACCTCGTGGCCGGCCGCGCGCCAGGCGTCGGCGACCGTGGCGCCCATGGCCCCGTCTCCCACGACGGCGGCCCGGAGGGTCACGTCGGCCCTCCTGTCGCTCTGCATCGCGTCTCGGCGCTTCGCATGTCGGGCTTCTCCACCAGCTCACACGGTCTTCCGCGTCCCCCGTCCAGACGAGAATACTGCACCCCGCGGCTGCGCCCTATCGCCGGCTCGTGAGGCGTTCAGTCCCGGGGCGCGGGGAGGGGTGGATCCAGGTTTTCGGCGCAGTAGTCCGGCGTGAGGTCGCAGGTGTATGCGGTGAAGCGCCCCGGGCCACGGCCCAGCGCCACCGTCAGGTGGACCTCCTCCGCCGCCAGCCGGCGCCGGACCTCGGCCTCGGCGGCGGCGCCCTGGTGCCGGCCGCCCTGGACCAGCCAGGCGTCCCCGGCGGCCAGCCCGAACCGCTCCACGGCGAAGGGGACCCCGGAGGCTCCCAGGGCGGCAACGAACCGCCCCCAGGCCGGCGAGGCTCCGGCCACCGCCGTCCGCACCATGGGGGAGCGGGCCAGGGCCGCCGCCGCCCGGCGGGCGTCGCCGCGGCTCCGGGCGCCGGTGACGGTGAGGACCACGAGCTTCTTCGCCCCCTCGCCGTCCCGGGCGAGGCGGCGCACCAGCTCCACGGCGACCTCCCGGAGGGCGGCGCCGAAGGCCGGGGCGTCCGGGTGGCGCCGGGACAGGGGCCGGTTGCCCGCGGCGCCGGAGGCGAGGACGACCGCCATGTCGGAGGGGGAGGTCTCGCCGTCGATGGACAGGGCGTTGAAGCTCTCCCCCACCACGTCGCGCCAGAGCGACCGGAGGAAACCCGGACGGCACGCGGCGTCGGTGGTGACGAAGGCCAGGAGGGTGGCCATGGATGGCGCCACCATGCCCGAGCCCTTGGCAACGCCCAGCAGGCGGACCTGTCGGCCGTCGACCCGGCAGCGGGCGCTCACCCGCTTGGGGACCGAGTCCGAGGTCAGGATCGCCCGGGCGACCCGTTCGGAGCCGCCGGGCGCGAGATCGGCGAGGACCGCCGGGAGCGCGGCGGCCAGGCAGCCCACGTCCACCCGTTCGCCGACCCACCCGGTGGAGGCGCACAGGACCTCCTCCGGCCGGACGTCCAGGGCCTGTGCCGCCAGGCGCGCCGCCCGCCGGGCGTCCGCCAGGCCCGCGCGGCCGGTGCCCGCGTTGGCGACCCCGGCGTTGACCAGGACCGCCCGTAGCGGACCGCCGGCGGAGAGCAGGCGCCGGGCGAGGACCACCGGCGCCCCGGCGGCGGAGCTGGTGGTGAAGACCCCGCTCCAGGCCGCCGGACCGTCGCAGGCGATCAGGGCCAGGTCGTCGCGCCCGGTGAAGCGCATGCCGCTCGCCCCGGCGCCGTACCGGAACCCCCGCGGTGCTTCGTCCCTGGATTCCCGATCCCGCCCTGCAGCCGTCCCCATGGGCCCTCCCCTCAGCTTTCCGAAGGCCCGCCGGTCACGGCATCCGCGGCTCGCGCGGGCGCACCAGGTCGTAGCCGGCGAGCTCCGCCCGGCCGTCGCCCCAGTGCTCCCAGAAGCCGTCGCCGAACTCCGGGGCCAGCTCCTCCGCCCCACCCCCCTGGGCGCGGCCGGGGCCCGGGCCGCACGCAGGCAGGCCCAGGACTGCCAGCCCCACCAGGAGCGCACGTACGCTTCGCCTTTCTCCCATCGCTTCCTCCTCCGGGCACCGTCTCGCCGCCTCCGAAGCCCCGGCGGGCCCTGGGGCCGCGAGCCCTCAGAAGTTCCACTCGCTCTGGAGCTGCTCCTTGAACCGGGCGAGCTCGGCGAGCCGGGCCCCGCCCCGGGCCGTGCCGGCGTCGCTCAGGGCCTCCTCGTACTCGTCGCACAGCTCCACGGCCCGCTCGTTCATCCGGCGCAGGCGCCGGGCGACGATCCGGGCCAGCGCCAGGAGCAGGGGCGTGGCGGAGGCCTGGTCTCCCTCCAGGAGCCCCCGGAACCGGTCGCGGTCCAGGAGGAACAGGGAGGACGGGCGGGTGACCCGGACCGTGGCGCTCGAGGGCTCCTCCAGGAGCAAGCCCACCTCCCCCAGGACGGTGTCCGCACCCATCCGGGCCAGGCGGTGGGGCTCGCCCCCGTCGTCGCGCTTGAGGATCTCCACCTCGCCGTCCAGGACGACCACCAGCATGCGGCCCGGCACTCCCTCCTCCATCAGGATCTCGCCGCGGCCCGCCCGACGCGCCTCCCCGGCCTCCGCCAAGCGGCGAAGCTCCTCGTCCCCCAGCCCGATCCCGAGGTGGGACCGGGCCAGTTTCTCGGCCACGTGCATCGTCTCCACGGTGCTCCTCCCCCTCCGACTAGATCCCGCGCAGCGCCGTCGCCTTCCCCACGCGGCCGATGGCCACCATGAAGGCGGCGGTCCGCAGGGAAACCTTCTTCTCCGAGGAGAGCCGGCTCAGGGTCTGGTAGGCCCGGACCATGGTCCGCTCCAGCTCCTGGTTGACCCGCTCCTCCGCCCAGCGGAACTGCTGGACGTTCTGCACCCATTCGAAATACGAGACGGTCACCCCGCCGGCGTTGGCGTAGATGTCCGGGAGGACCTGGACCCCGCGCTCCCGGAAGATCCGGTCCGCCTCCGGCGATGTGGGGCCGTTGGCGCCCTCCGCGATCATCCCGGCCCGGACTTCCCGGGCGAGCTCGGGAGTGAATACGTTGCCGAGGGCGGCGGGGATCAGGACCTCGCACTCCAGGGTCAGGAGCTCTTCGTTGGTGATGCGATCGGTTCCGGGGGTGCCCACCACGCTGCCCGTGGCCCGCAGGTGCTCCACGACGGCGGGGACGTCCAGGCCCTCGGGGTTCAGGATCCCCCCCTGGACGTCCGAAACGGCGATCACCCGGCCCCCCTGCTCGTGGATCAGCCGGGCCGCCCAGGAGCCCACGTTGCCGAAGCCCTGGACGACGAAGCGGCTCCCTTCGAGGGTGGCGCCGCTCTCGGCCAGGGCCTCCCGGCAGGCGACCGCGACGCCCCGGCCGGTGGCCGCCTCGCGACCCTCGGAGCCGTAGAGGTCCACGGGCTTGCCGGTCACCACCGCCGGTGAATGCCCGTAGTACTTCGAGAACTGGTCCATGATCCAGGCCATCACCTGGGCGTCGGTGTTGACGTCCGGGGCGGGGATGTCCCGGTCCGGGCCGATGACCTCGTGGATCTGGTCCACGAAGGTGCGGGTCAGCCGCTGGAGCTCGCCCTGGGAGAGCTTCTTCGGATCACAGGCGATGCCACCCTTGGCGCCGCCGTACGGCACGCCCACGACGGCGGTCTTCCAGGTCATCAGGGACGCCAGGGACCTGACGTCGTCCAGGTCCACGGCCGGGTGGTAGCGCAGGCCGCCCTTCATGGGGCCCCGGGCCCTGTCGTGCTGGACGCGGTAGCCGATGTAGGTGGCGATGGAGCCGTCGTCGCGCTCGAAGGCCACCTGGACCTGGAGCTCGCGCCGGGAGGTGACCAGGAGCTTCTCGATCGCCGGCGAGAGGTCCATGCGCCGCGCAGCTTCGTCGAAGAAGCGGCGGGTGTCCTCGAAGCTGGTCATCGCGGGAAGGCTACCACCGGGGGGGCGGCGGGAGGAGGGGTTCCCGGCGGGGGGACGGCGCGGCGTCCTCGGACGGGTCACCCTCCGGCCGCGCCTCGGCTTCGGCTCGCCGCGTGGAGCTCGCCGGGTGTTGAAGCGCTGGAGAGCGGGCTCGCCTCAGACACCCCCCGCCGGGAACCCCTCCTCCCGCCCTTCACCGCCCGGTGGTGGATGGGGGGGACCTCCCCTGCCGACTACGTGGTGGAGAGAACGCCGATCAGCCGGGGGATCCAGGCGACGAAAAGGAGGGCGGCGAGGGCGATGACGCCGCGGTCCAGGGGGGCGCCCAGGCGCTCCACCACTGCCCGGCGGCCCGGCAGGGCGAGCCATGCGCCGTGGCGGGTCCCCTGGGCCAGGGCGTAGGCCAGGATCAGCCAGCCCAGGGGATGGTGGGCGAGGCTGCCGGCGAAATCGCCGTGGACCGCGGAGACCCAGGCGCGGGTGAGGCCGCACCCCGGGCAGGGGACGCCGGTGGTGCGCTTGAGGGCGCAAACCTCCGGCAGCGGGTGGCCCGCCACGGTGAGGCCGCCGTCCGCCCCGGGCGCGGCGGGGGCGGGGAGCGCCGCCGCCACCGGCAGCCCCAGGCACAGCGCCACCAGGCCGACCCGGAGCCACCACTCCCCGCGCCAGGCCCGGGCGTCG
>JBKHJP010000145.1:0-9519 GCA_046538065.1 Thermoanaerobaculia bacterium
TCCTCGATCCGCTCCGGGGGCTGGTCGCTCTTGTTCAGGAGAAAAGGTCCCAGCACGAGGTGGTCCATGCCCGTGCGCAGGAAGCACCGGTACGCGTCCTCCGGGGTGCAGACGATGGGCTCGCCCCGGACGTTGAAGCTGGTGTTGACCACCAGGGGGCAGCCGGTGCGCTCTTCGAAAGCCCGGAGGATCCGCCAGAAGGCCGGGTTCGTCTCCCGGTGGACGGTCTGGACGCGGGCGGAGCCGTCCACGTGGGTCACCGCCGGCACGTCGGAGCGGGGCCGGCGGAGCCGCTCGCGGAGAAACGCTTCACCGTGGCTCGGGCCCGCGGCGCCCTCCGGGGCTTCCCGGGCGCCGTCCCCGGCGCCGGGGCTTTGCCTCCGGTCCCGGTGAACCGGGGCCACCAGGAGCATGTAGGGCGACGGGCGGTCGAGCTCGAAGTAGTCCCCGGCCCGCTCGGCGAGCACGCTCGGGGCGAAGGGCCGGAAGCTCTCCCGGAACTTGATCTTCAGGTTCATCCGGGACTGCATGTCCGGCGAGCGGGCGTCCCCCAGGATGGAGCGGCACCCGAGGGCCCGGGGCCCGAACTCCATCCGGCCCTGGAACAGCCCCACCACGGCGCCCGCGGCGAGCAGCTCCGCCACGGCACCGGCCCACTCGGCCTCCGGCGGCTCCTGGTAGGGGATCCCCTCCGCCTCCAGGTACTCCCGGATCTGCTCCGTCGAGAACTCGGGCCCCAGGAAGGCCCCCGCCATGCCGTCCGCGGCGCGGTCCGCGGACCCTCCCGGGCCGGCTCCACCGGACCCACCGACGGTGGCCATCCACCGGGACCGGCGCCCGTCCTTCCGGGCGTGCCGGAAGTACGCGGCCAGGGCCGCCCCCAGGGCGCCTCCGGCGTCCCCCGCCGCCGGCTGGATCCAGAGGTCGTCGAACAGGCCGGAGCGCAGCAACCGGCCGTTGGCCACGCAGTTGAGGGCGACGCCTCCGGCCAGGCAGAGGTGCCGCTTGCCGGTGAGCTCCCGGGCGTGGGCCGCCAGGGCCATGACGACCTTCTCCGTGACCTCCTGGACCGAGCGGGCCAGGTCCGCCTCCCGCCGCCCGATCTCGGTTTCCGGTGCCCGAGGTGGGCCGTCGAAGAGCTCGGCGAACCGGTCGTTGGTCATGACCAGCCCGTCCAGGTACCCGAAGAAATCCATGTTCAAACGGAAGGAGCCGTCGGGCTTGACGTCGAGCAGGTGCTCCCGGATGCGCCCGGCGTAGCGGGGCTCGCCGTAGGGGGCCAGGCCCATGAGCTTGTACTCGCCGGAGTTCACCCGGAAGCCGCAGAAGTGGGTGAAGGCGGAGTAGAGGAGTCCCAGGGAGTGGGGAAAGTCGATCTGCCGGAGGAGGGTGAGCTCCGAGCCCTCGCCCACGCCCAAGGTGGTGGTGGCCCACTCGCCCACGCCGTCCAGGGTGAGGATCGCCGCCTCCTCGAAGGGCGAGGGGTAGAAGGCGCTCGCCGCGTGGGCCTCGTGGTGGGCGGTGAAGAGGATCGGCTCCGGCGCCTCGACGCCGTGCTCCCGGAGGGTCTCGGCGATCCGGGGCGGGATCCAAAGCTTCTCCCGCAGCCACAGGGGGAGGGCCCGGAGGTAGGAGCCGAGGCCCCGGGGCGCCACCGCCAGGTAGGTCTCCAGGATGCGGTGGAACTTGAGGAGCGGCTTGTCGTAGAAGACCACCCGGTCCAGCCGGCCGGACCCTCCGCTGCGCTCCTGCGCCTCGGCCAGGCAGTAGCGGATGGAGTGGGCCGGGAACGAGGCGTCGTGCTTGACCCGCGTGAAGCGCTCCTCCTGGCCGGCGGCCACGACCTCGCCGTCTTCCACCAGGCAGGCGGCGGAGTCGTGGTAGTAGCAGCTGATCCCGAGGATGCGCATCGGACGGGGCCGGCTCAGAACTGGCGCTCGTGCCGCCGTTCTTGGGGGCTCCCCGCGTCGGCGGGGCGCCAGTAGGTGGGCTCATCCGGGGCGAGGGCGAGATCGAGCCGGAGCCGTCCTGTGGCCCGGAGGACGAGTCCCAGCGGCACGAAGACGGCGAGATGGAGCACGGTCAGGGTGACCCAGCTCACGGCGAGGCCCAGCGCCCGGCCGAACGCCGCGAGGGCCGCCTCGAGGCGTTGGTAGAGGGCCTCCGGCGCGACCAGCGCCAGGACCAGCGTGGCGCCGGCGAGGCCGGCCGCCAGGGCCCCGAGGAGCGGGTGCCAGAGCCAGACCAGGGCCGCCACCGCCAGCCCGGCGAGGCCCCGGGCCGCCCCCCTCCCGCGCACCCGGCGGACGGCCGTCCGGGCCGGGACCGACGCCGAGGAGGCCCCGTGCGGGCTCCAGATCGCCTCGGACGCCGGCTTCTGGACGGCCTGCTCGGTCATCGCTTCAGGCAACACGCTTCCAGCTTACCTCTCCCCTTCGTCGTTTCGCCCACCGGGCGGCGAAGTGTCGCCTCTGGCGTGGACGTCGGTCTGGTGGCGCACGATCTCGCCCTCCACCATGTAGATCACGTCCTCGGCGACGTTGGTGGCCAGGTCCGCGATCCGTTCCAGGTACCGCGACGCCGAGAACAGGTGGAGCGCGCGCTCCACCGTCGTGGGGTCGTCCTCCATCCTGCGGCGTAGCTCCTGGATGATCTCCACGTTGTACCGGTCGACCACGTCGTCCCGCGCGGTCACCTCCCACGCCGCCTCCGCGTCGCCGTGGACGAACGCGTCGAGGGAATCCCGGACCATCGCCATGGCCGCCCCGCTCATCTCTTCGAGGCGGGCGGGCACCTGGAGCGGCGGACGTTCGACCAGGAACGCCGCCCGCTCGGCGATGTTGACGGCGTAGTCCGCCATGCGCTCCAGGTCGTTGTTGACCTTCATGACCACCGCGATGAAGCGCAGGTCGATCGCCACCGGCTGATGCAGGGCGAGGATCTTCAACGCCATTTCTTCCAGCTCGACCTCCCGCCGGTCGATCTCGGCGTCTCCCGCCATGACCTCCCGGGCGAGGTCGCCGCGCCGGTCGTGCAGCGCCGCCGTGGCCTGCTGGATCGCTTCCTCGACCCTGCCTCCCGTGGCGAGGAGCTCCCGCTTGAGCTCGTCCATGTCGCGATGCAGATGGATCATCGTGGGGGTGCCCTCATCCGAACTTTCCGGTGATGTATTCCTCTGTCTGTTGCACCTTCGGATTGGTGAACAGGCGCTCGGTGGATCCGAATTCGATCAGGCGCCCCTGGTAGAGGAACGCGGTGAGCTCCGAGACCCGGGCGGCTTGCTGCATGTTGTGGGTGACGATGACGATCGTGTAGCGGTCCTTGAGCTCGAAGAGCAGGTCCTCGATCTTCGAGGTCGAGATCGGGTCGAGGGCCGAGGCCGGCTCGTCCATGAGGATCACCTCCGGCTCCATGGCAACGGCGCGGGCGATGCACAGCCGCTGCTGCTGCCCGCCCGACAGGGCGAGCCCGCTCTCGTCCAGCTTGTCCTTCACCTCGTCCCACAGGGCCGCCTTGCGCAGGGACTGCTCCACGAGCTCGTCGAGGTCGCCGGGATACGCGTGGATCTTCGGTCCCCAGGCGACGTTGTCCCGGATCGACTTCGGGAACGGGTTCGGCTTCTGGAAGACCATGCCGATGTGCCGGCGCAGCTCCACGGGGTCGACGCCCCGTGCGCGGACGTCTTCGCCGTGGAACAGGACCTGGCCTTCGGAGCTGGCCTCCGGCACGAAGTCGTTCATCCGGTTGAAGGACCGCAGCAGGGTGCTCTTGCCGCAACCCGACGGGCCGATGATGGCGGTGATCCGGCGGGCCGGGATCTCCAGGCTGACGTCGTCGATGGCGACGGTGTAACCGTAGCGGCAGGTGAGGTTGCGGGCCTCCAGGATCGTCGGGTGCCCGGCGTCGCCCTCCGCGGAGTCCCGCCGGTCCACGGTCGTCGGTGCCTTTACCATCGTCTTCTCCCGAATCGGTGGCGGACGAACGCCGCGACGGAGTTCATCGACAGGAGGACCACGAGCAACACGATGATCCCGGCCGCCGCAAGGCCGTGGAAGTCCTCCTGGGGCCGCGACGCCCAGTTGAAGATCTGGATGGGCAGGGCCGTGAAGCCCGACAGCATCCCGTCCGGGACGAAGGCGACGTAGGTCAGGGCACCGATCATGATGAGTGGTGCCGTCTCTCCGATGGCCCGTGACAGGGCCAGGATGAGGCCGGTGAGGATGCCGGGGAGCGAGGCCGGCAGCACGTGGTCCCGCACGGTCTGCCAGCGCGTGGCGCCCACGGCGAAGGCCGCCAGGCGCACCGAGCTCGGCACCGCCCGGAGTGCTTCCCGGGTGGCGATGATGATCACCGGGAGGATCAGGAGACTCAGCGTCAGGGCGCCGGCGATGACGCTCCGCCCGAGACCGGCGGCCCGGACGAAGATCGCCAGCCCGAGGATCCCGTAGACGATCGACGGCACGCCCGCCAGGTTGGCGATGTTGATCTGGATGAACCCGTTGAGCCGCGTGGGACGGGCGAGCTCCTCCAGGTAGACCGCCGCTCCGATGCCCAGCGGCACCGAGAGCAGGGCCGTGGTGGCGATCACCCAGAGCGTGCCCCACAGGGCGGACTCGATTCCCGCCTTTTCGGGGAAGCGGGAGGGGAAGCTGGTGAGGAACTCCCAGTCCAGCCAGCCGATTCCCTGACGGAACACCGCGATCAGGAGGGTCACCAGCACGAGGGCGCCGAGCAGGGCCATGGCCATGCAGGCGAGCTCGAAGGCACGGCCGAGGGCGCGGCGCCTGCGTACGCGGGCCGCCTCGGCCGGCGGGCTGGCGATCCCGGACCTCGTGCGCTCCTCGCCGGTCATTCATACACCTCGCGGTAGCGGCGCAGGACCTGGTGGGCCAGGAGGTTCATCACCAGCGTGATCAGGAACAACAGCAGCCCGACGGCGAAGATCGTCTGGTACTCGATGGTCCCCGCCGGAGTGTCGCCGAGGCTCACCTGCACGATGTACGCGGTCATCGTCTGGATGCTCTCGAGGGGGTTGAGGGTCAGCTTCGGCGTGGCGCCGGCGGCCAGCACCACGATCATCGTCTCGCCGATGGCCCGGGAGATGGCCAGGATGAAGGCGGCCAGCACGCCGGACAGGGCCCCCGGAACCACCACCTGCGTGGAGACTTCGAGCTTCGTGGCCCCCAGGGCGTAGCCGGCCTCCCGGAGGCTCCCCGGCACGGCCTTCAGGGCGTCGTCGCAGAGCGACGCCACCGTGGGCAGGATCATGACGCCCACCACCAGCGCCGCGCTGGCGGCGTTGAAGACCTGGGTGGCGGGGATGACCGCCCGCAGCGCGGGGGTCACCACGGTGAGGGCGAAGTACCCGTACACCACCGTGGGAATGCCGGCGAGGATCTCCAGGAACGGCTTGAGCCAGCCGCGGAAGCCGTCGGAGGCGTACTCGGCGAGATAGATCGCCGCGCCCAACCCCACCGGCAGGGCGAACAGGCTCGCCCCCACCGTCACCAGGAGGGTTCCGCACACCAGCGGCAGGACTCCCAGGTGCCGCGGGACGAAGAGGGGAGTCCAGCGGGTCCCGGTCAAGAACTCCACGATCGAGACCTGCTGGAAGAAGGCGACGCTTTCGCTCACCAGGACCCAGAGGATGCCCGCCGTCGTCGCCACCGACACCAGGGCGCACCCGAACAGGGCCACCTTGACGCCCTCTTCACTCCAGCGGGGCGAGGCCCGGGCGAGCCGCGGGGGCGTCCCCCTGCGCTTGCCGGCCGGCTTCATCGATCTCCGTCCGGCTCCGGGCTCTCGGTTCCGTCGGGGCCGCCATCCGCCGGCGCGCCGCCGGCCCCGATCTGCGCCTCCAGCAGATCGTCCAGCGTTGCCCCGACCTGGGACCGGCCGGCGAAGACGGAGCCGGTGACGCCCTCCTCGAAGCGTCGGGCCGCCAGCTCGTAGATGCGCTCCGGCAGGCCGACGTAGCCCACCTCCCGGGCCAGCTCGCCCGCGTGGTCGAGGTAGAAGTGGACGAACGCCTCCACCGGCGGCTTCTGCCGGGCCTCCCGGCTCACGTAGATGAACAGCGGCCTGGACAGGGGCTGGTAGGTGCCGTCGTTGATGGTCGTGGGGCTCGGGGCCACCGCCTCGGCGCCGTCCTCCGGAGCGACCGGGACCAGCTTCAGCCGGTCCGCGTTCTCCTCGTAGTAGGCGAAGCCGAAGTACCCGAGGGCGCTGCGGTCGCCGGCGATGCCCTGGACCAGGACGTTGTCGTCCTCGCTCGCCGTGAAGTCGGCGCGGGTGCTCCCGGACTCACCCATGATCGCTTCGGTGAAGTAGTCGAAGGTGCCGGAGTCGGTCCCGGGGCCGTAGAGTCGGATCTCCTCATCTGGCCATCCGGGGCGCACGTCGCTCCACGTCCGGACGACGCTCTCGGGCTCCCAGATGCGGCGCAGCTCCTCGACGGTGAAGCGGTCGACGAACCCGTTGTCCGGGTTGACCACCACCGCGATGCCGTCGAAGGCGACCGGGAGCTCGATGAAGTCGATCCCCCGCGTGCGGCACGCCTCGACCTCCGATCCGTCGATGGGGCGCGAAGCGCCGGTGACGTCCGTCTCGCCGCGGCAGAACCTCTTGAACCCGCCGCCGGTGCCGGAGATGCCGACGGTGACGCGGACCCCGGAATGCTCGGCCTGGAACTCCTCCGCCACCGCTTCGGAGACCGGGAAGACGGTGCTCGAGCCGTCCATCTGCACGATGGCCGATCGGCCGCCGGCGGCATTGCCGCCGCCGGACCGGCTGTCACCGCAGCCGGCGAGGGCGACGGCGAGCGCGGTGAGGAGGAGCTTCGTTGCGTGGGAGCTGAAGTGGAACATGGCTGGTTTCCTCCGCGAACGATGGCTGGATGGCTGCTTGCCGCCCGGGAAGACGGAACCTAACAGTCCGTCGTCAAGACGGCCTAAAGGTACGATCAAGAACCGGTAAAGATCAGGACGCCGAAGGCGCCGGAGCTCGACTTGAAGGCCCGCCCCGCGGGAAGCGGCCGCTCACCCCGTAAGGTGGCGACCCGGGGAGCGGTTGGCCCTACGGTTCGGAACGGACCGATGATTCGTCATGTGGCGAACCGACGCACGAAACGACCCCAGGCTCCAGGGCGCGGCCGAGCTGGCCAAGGCGCTGGCGCACCCGGTCCGCATCCGCCTGCTCGCGCTGGTGCGCGACGAGGAGCTGTGCGCGTGCCAGCTCGCCGCGCTGGTGGGCCTGGCGCCCTCCACGGTGTCGGCGCACGTGGCCGAGCTCCGCCGGGCCGGGCTGGTGGAGCAGGAGAAGCGGGGGCGCTGGGTCTACTCTCGCCTCACGCGGGACGGTGAGCGCGCGGAGCTAGCGCGGCGGATCCTCGCCTTCACCGCCGAGGATCCGCAGGTGCGGGACGACCTGGCGAAGGCCGCCGCGCTTCGGTGTCACGCCCCCGGCGAGCTCTGCCGCGCCGGCCTCGACCTCTCGGCGCTGGGGATCCCGGCACCGCCCGCAAACGACTGAAGCTCCCGACGAAACGCCACCAGGCCGCCCCACCGACCCACACAGCGAGGACACCATGACCGAACGTATCAACCTCAAGCTCAACATCCTGGACCGCTACCTGACCCTGTGGATCTTCCTGGCCATGGCCGGCGGCGTGATCCTCGGCTACCTCTGGCCCGGGGCGGCGGAGGCCATCGACCGCGTGAAGGTAGGGCCCGCGCCGTTGCCCATCGCCATCGGCCTCATCCTCATGATGTACCCGCCGCTGGCCAAGGTGAAGTACCACAAGCTCCACACCGTCTTCTCGCACAAGCGGGTGCTCGGGCTGTCCCTGTTCCAGAACTGGGTGGTCGGGCCGGTGCTGATGTTCGCCCTCGCCGTCCTCCTCCTCTACGACAAGCCGGAGTACGCCGTGGGGCTGATCCTGGTGGGGCTGGCGCGGTGCATCGCCATGGTCCTGGTGTGGAACGACCTCGCCCGGGGCGACTCCGACCTGGTGGCGGGATTGGTGGCCTTCAACGCCATCTTCCAGGTCCTCTTCTACGGCGTCTACGCGTGGTTCTTCCTCGCCGTGCTGCCGCCTCTGTTCGGCATGGAGAGCGTCGCGGTGGACATCGGGGTCTGGCAGATCGCCAGCATCGTGCTGATCTTCCTCGGCACCCCCATGGTGGCGGGGTACCTCAGCCGCGCCCTGCTGGTGCCGCGCAAGGGGGAGGAATGGTACGCGAAGACCTTCATCCCGAAGATCAGCCCCATCACCCTCGTCGCGCTCCTCTTCACGGTGGTGGTGATGTTCTCCTCCAAGGGCGGCCAGATCGTCCAGCTCCCCCTCGACGTGGTGCGGGTGGCGATCCCGCTGGCGCTCTACTTCGTGCTCATGTTCCTGGTCACCTTCTTCATCGCCAAGGGGCGGTGGATCGGGGCCGACTACCCCCAGAACACCACAGTCTCGCTGACCGCCGCGAGCAACGATTTCGAGCTGGCCATCGCCGTGGCGGTAGCCGTGTTCGGCGTCCACTCCGCCGAGGCGTTCGCCACGGTGATCGGACCCTTGGTGGAGGTGCCCGTCCTCATCGGCCTGGTAAGCGTCTCCCTCTACTTCGCACGGCGCTTCTACGGGCGGACGCCGAAGGCGCCGGCCGAGCCCGCGGAAGTGGCCCCGCCCATGACCAGCGGCCCAGCCGCTGAGTAATGGCGACGAAGGACCGCGCAGCACAGCTTCGAGATCCGTCCCTACCCCGCCGTGAAGAGGAGCCCATCATGCCCAGTACCATCGTCCAGGTTTTCGATTACCAGCGGGACGTCATGCGCAAGGCGAGCCGCATCCCCGGCAAGGTGAGGACGCCTTTCGACATGCTGCGCGATCCGGCCCTGACCCACGTCCTGGTGGTCGCCCTGGCGCAATCGACGCCGGTGCTCGAGGCGGAGCGTTTGCAGGAGGACCTGCGGCGCGCCGGCATCGAGCCCTGGGGCTGGGCGGTCAACCGCAGCCTGGCGGCGGCCGGGACCAGCGACCCGGTCCTCGCCCGGCTGGCCCGGTGGGCAACGGCAGGACCAAGCCCATGATCGGCAAGGTGCAGATCACCCAGCAGGTCCGCCCCGGCGTGATGAG
Source organism: Thermoanaerobaculia bacterium (assembly GCA_046538065.1). GTDB lineage: Bacteria > Acidobacteriota > Thermoanaerobaculia > Multivoradales > DATKCC01 > JBKHJP01. The sequence goes on from JBKHJP010000145.1 coordinate 9,125, forward strand.
CTTCTCCCTGGGCTACGGCCACTGGGCCACCGGGGCGGTGGACATGCAGATCGACGGCTACACCCTCCAGGGGGAGCCGCGCCGCGCGAAGGGCATCCACGCCAACGCCGCCATGTGGATCGATCCCGCCCTCGAGAACACCTGCATGCTCGATCCGGTGGGCGGCAGCGTCAGCTTCTACGACACCTGGGTACGCCTCGAACCGGTGGCTTGAGCCGCACCGGTCGCTGGAGAGCCGTAGGCCTCGCCACCGTGGCCGCCCCGAGGGGCGGGGAGCCCGCCGCCCGTCGGCGTGCCACGGACCACACATCCGGGTGATTCGGACATTTGGCGAAAACGACAAGATCGCGCCATGAGCGATCGAAGCCCACTCCCTGTCGCCTCCCCCGTCTGGC
>JBKHJP010000003.1:0-33642 GCA_046538065.1 Thermoanaerobaculia bacterium
GGTCGGTGTGGCACAGGCCGCACGCCTCCACGGCCACCACCGCCTCCCCCGGTCCCGGCTCCGGAACGGTCAGGTCCCCCCGGACCAGGGGGCGGGAGGGTGTCTCCAGGAAGTAGCCCTCGGCGAGCATCGTGCGGGCCTCCGCATCGTGGAACGGATCGAATCGCTGTCCACGACGCTAGATGAACGATCGTTCGTTCGCACCACCCCGCGGGGTAGTTTCGGGACCTACCCAACGGGGCAGGGGCACCCTCCGAACCGGGTCAGGTCCACCGCCCAGGAGCCTTTGAGCTTCCCTTTGAGCTTGTGGGTTTTAAGCTGAGGATGAAAGGGGTCCAGCTCGAGGAGCTCGAGTGTCGTACGCAGTGCCGGGGCTGCGGGTGGGTTCTTCTTGACGAGACGCCGGGCGGATCGGACGAAGGACGAGGAACGTAGGAGCTTCAAGAGGGGATCTTGTCAAGAGAGGATCTCGTCCATCAGTTCGCCCGGAGTCGCCGGCCGAGTGTCGCCCCGATCGTGCTCGAGGCGAGCTGCGCGCAGCTCGTCGCCGATCTGGATCCGCCGCCGCTCGGAGAGGCGCTTCTCCAGGATGCCGAGGAGGGTCTCCTGTTCGTCGTCGCTCAGGCCCTCGGCGGCTTCGAGGACTTCACCGAATCGCAACGCTTCGGCCATCTCGTTCACCTCCCGAAGAAAGTCTACCAGCCGAGATTCCGGACCTTTACGGAGCCATACGGGGGCATCCAAGAGCCTGCGATGAGTGGCCGACCTGGATCCGGGAGACGCACTCTCCGGCTCCTGAACGCCTTGCTCTGGGTGGTGCTGGCGGCCGGGGCTGGTCAGGCGTCTTGCCAGGCGGGCTTCCGGCGCTCCAGGAAGGCTTCGATGCCTTCGTTGCCGTCGTGGCTTTCGAGGACCTCGCGGACGTACTGGTCCTCGGTGGCCTGGAGGGTGCGGTCGAGCTCGTCGAGGAAACCGGTGGCCTGGCGCAGGGCCTTCGTCCCCTGGCGGAGGGCGAAGGCGGAGAGGGGGCGGAGGGTCTCCCGGTACCAGGCGAGGAGCGCCTCCCGGGGGTCGCCGTCCTCGAAGACGCCGGTGATGAAGCCGGAGCGCCAGGCCTGGGAGGCGTCGAGGGATTCGCCGGTCAGGAGCATGCGCTCGGCGGTGGGGGCGCCGAAGCGCCGTGCACCGATGGCGGCGAGGACCGGCGGGAAGACGCCGAGCTTGATCTCCGGGCAGCCGAACCGGGCGGTCGGGGTGGCGAAGAGGAAGTGGCAGACGAGGACGACCTCGAAGCCGCCGCCCAGGCACTGGCCCTCCGCGAGGGCCGCCACCGGCACCGGATAGCCGGCGAGCTCGCGGATCAGCCGGTGGAAGGTGGCGAGCATGGCCGGCGCCTGGTCCTTGCGGTGCTCCTCGACCGAAGCGCCGAAGGAGAAGTGCTCCCCGGCGCCCCGGAGCACCACCAGCCGGAGGTCACGGCGGTCGCGGTGTTCGGCCAGGGCACGGGAGAGCTCGTCCATCATCCGGCCGGTGAGGACGTTGCCCTTGGGCCGGTCCAGGACCAGCTCCAGGACCGTGCCCTCCTCGGCCAGGCCGGCCCGGATGGTTTCGTAGGTGGTGGCGGCGGTTTCGGTCATGTGTGACCTCCTCGGGGCGGAGTTTACCCGGGGCTGAAGGCCCCCACCCCGGCCGAGTCAGAGCTCGGCCGCTTCATGCGTCCGTGCCTCGTCCGGATGAAGCGGCCGACCTCTGCGTCGGCCGGGGTGGGGGTGCGGGGTCGTAGCGAAGGGCCTCCCTCCCGTCCCCCGGTCCGATCGAGGCCGCCGGAGCGGGAGGCCCGCCCTCGTCGGGACGCTCTCGGCCTCCCGTCCGGCGATCGCTGCGCGCGTCGCCTGCCGCCTGGAAGGCGTGCTGCACCCCTTCGATTTCCTAGTCGTTCCGAGCGGAGCGAAGCGGAGTCGAGGAACCTCACCCGCGCAATTCCGGCCCGGACGCTCCTTGTTGTGGTTTGCGATGACCTGGAGATCCCGGGATCCCTTCGTTCCTCCGGCTGGCGCGGCCTTGCTGCCCTGTCTGGCCGCCGCTGCGTTCCTCCTGCTCGGCTGCCGCGCCGACGCCGCCGCCGGGCCCCGAGGCGACGACCCCTACGCTGAGGAACGTGCCCGGATGGTGGAGGCGATCCGGAGCGACGTCGCGGAGACCGCCCGGGAGGTGGGCAAGAAGCGCCTGGACCCGGAGGTGCTGGACGCCCTCCGGGCGGTGCCGCGCCACGAGTTCGTGCCGGAGCGCCTCCGGGACGCCGCGTACCGCAACCGCCCCCTCCCCATCGGCCACGGCCAGACCATCTCCCAGCCCTACATGGTGGCCATCATGACCGACCTCCTGGAGGTGGACGGCGACGACCGGGTCTTCGAGCTCGGCACCGGCTCCGGCTACCAGGCGGCGGTCCTGGCGGAGCTGGTGGAGCACGTCTACACGGTGGAGATCGTCCCGGAGCTCGCCCGGGAGGCAGACGCCCGGCTGGAGCGCCTGGGCTACGACGACGTCACCGCCCGGCAGGCCGACGGCTATTTCGGCTGGGAGGAGCACGCCCCCTTCGACGCCATCGTGGTGACCGCGGCGGCGAGCCACGTGCCGCCGCCCCTGATCGAGCAGCTCGCCCCCGGCGGGCGGATGGTGATCCCCGTGGGAAGCCCCTTCGCCACGCAACAGCTCATGCTCGTGGAGAAGACCGCGGACGGCGAGATCCACTCCCGCCAGCTCCTGCCGGTGGCCTTCGTCCCCCTGACGCGGGAGGAGGGGGACGCCCGGTGAGGGTGCGGGCTGACGTTTCGCCGGGAGCGGGAGCGAGCCGGTGCCGGCGTCCCCGAACCGGCCGGTGAGCGCCCGCGGCCTCCAGCGTGTTCCCCGGGCACCGGCCGACGCCGCGTCCCCCTCCCTACCCCTCCTGGCCTCCGTGGCCCTCCTCTCCGGCGCCGCCCTGGGGCTCGAGATCCTCTGGATGCGGCTGCTGTCGATCGCCTGGTGGCACCACTTCGCCTACATGGTGATCAGCCTGGCGCTCCTGGGCTACGGCGCGAGCGGCACCCTCTTGACACTGCTCCGGCGGCGTCTCCTTCCGCGGTTCCGGGCGTCGTACGCGGTGGCCGCCACCGGATTCGGCCTGGGGGCTCCCGCCTCCTTCGCCCTGGCCCAGCGGGTGCCCTACAGCCCGTTGGAGGTGGCCTGGAACCCGGGGGAGCTCCTGGGGCTCGCTGCGGTCTACCTGGTGCTGGCGGTGCCGTTCCTGTGCGCCGGGACGGCGGTGGGCCTCGCCCTCACGCGCTTCGCCGCCGCCCCCGGGGGCGCCGCCGGCCGCGTCTACGGGGCGGACCTGGTGGGGGCCGGGGCCGGGGCCGCGGCGGTGATCGGCCTCCTCTTCGTCCTCCCTCCGGAGGAGGCCCTCCTGGCGCTCGGAGCAGCCGGGCTCGGCGCGGCGGCCCTGGCGGTGCTGGAGCCGCCGGCGGTGGCGAGGCGCCACGGTGCCGCGGCGGTCCTCCTGGGCGTCGCGGCGGTGGGCCTGGTGGTCGTGGGCCCACGGACGCCCCTCGCCTCGTGGGTGGAGCCGGAGGTCTCGCAGTACAAGGGCCTGGCCGGCGCCCTCCGGGTCCCCGGCGTGCGGGTGGTGGAGGAGCGCTCGAGCCCGCTGGGCCTCGTGACGGTGGTGGCGAGCGAGGACGTCCCCCTCCGCCACGCTCCGGGCCTCTCCCTGGCGAGCTCGGAGTCGCCGCCGGAGCAGCACGGGATCTTCATCGACGCCGACGCCCTGACGGCGGTGGACCGGTTGGGGGAACCGGAGGCGGAGGGAGGCCCGCCTCCGGGCGAGGGCTCGTCCGCCCCGTGCCCTCCGGGCCCGGACGGAGAGCGACGCTCCTCCTTGGCCCCGGTGGCGTACCGGGACTGGATGTCCACGGCTCTCCCGTACCACCTCCTGGAGCGCCCGGAGGTGCTGGTCCTGGGCGCCGGTGGGGGAGGGGAGGTGGCCTCGGCCCTCTACCACTGCGCCTCCCGGGTCGACGCCGTGGAGCTCGACCCGAACGTGGCCGATCTCGTCCGGGAGCGGTTCGACGACTTCGCCGGTCACCTCTACCGGCGCCCGGAGGTCCGCCTCCACACGGCGGAGGCCCGGGGCTTCGCCGCCGCCTCCGAACGCCGCTGGGACCTGGTCCAGGTGGCGCTCCTCGACTCCTTCACCGCCTCCGCCGCCGGCACCCACGCCCTGGCGGAGAGCCACCTCTACACCGTGGAGGCGGTGGGGGAGCTCCTGGACCGGCTCGCCCCGGGAGGGATGCTCGCCTTCACCCGCTGGCTGGAGGTCCCGCCGCGGGGGGCGGTCAAGCTCTTCGCCACGGCTGTGCGGGCCCTGGAGGAGCGCGGCGTCGAGGCCCCGGAGGAACGGCTGCTCCTCGTCCGGAGCTGGAAGACGGCGACCCTGGTGGTCAAGGAGAGGCCGTTCACGGCGGAGGAGCTGGCCGCGGCGCGCCGCTTCGCCCGGGAGCGCTGGTTCGACCTGGCGTGGGCGCCGGGGATGGAGCGGGAGGAGGCGAACCGGTTCAACGTCCAGGAGGAACCGTACCTCCACGACGCGGCCCGGGCGATCCTGGCCGGGGGCGATGCCCGGCGGCGCTTCTTCGAGCGGTACAAGTTCCACGTCGAGCCGGCCACCGACGACCGGCCCTACTTCTTCCGCTTCTTCGAGTGGGGGCTCCTGCCGGAGCTCCTGGCCCTGAGGGGCCGGGGGGGGACGCACCTGCTGGAGTGGGGCTATCCCGTGCTGGTGGCGACCCTGGTCCAGGCGGCGGGCTTCGGGCTGCTCCTGATCGTCGCCCCGCTGGCGGTGGTGCGGCGGCCCGGGGGAAGAGGCGGTGGCGAGGGCGGTGGCGGGCGCAGGCGCACCGCTCCGGAGCTCGAAGCTTCGAAGCAGGCCGGGGTTCCGCCGGGAGCGAGCTCTCGGCCGGCGGGGGGCCTGGGGCGGGTCGCGGTCTACTTCGGCTGCCTGGGGCTCGCGTTCCTCTTCGTGGAGATCGCCTTCATCCAGCGCTTCACCCTGTTCCTGGCCCACCCGCTCTACGCCGTGGCGGTGGTCCTGGCCGGGTTCCTGGTCTTCGCCGGCGCCGGGAGCGCCGCCTCCGGCTGGCTGGGGGAGAGGTTTCCGGCGGGCGGTCGACGCCCCTCCGCGGTGGGGCTGGCCGCGGGGAGCGTGGCGCTCCTGGCCGTCGCCTACACGGTGGTCCTGCCGCCCCTCTTCGACCGGACCGCGGGTCTGCCCCAGCCGGCGAAGGTAGCGCTGGCGCTCGCCTTCCTGGCACCCCTCGCCTTCGCCATGGGCATGCCCTTCCCCCTGGGCCTCGCCCGCACCGGCCGCCGGGAGCCCGCCTGGGTGCCCTGGGCCTGGGCGGTCAACGGCTGCGCCTCCGTCGTCAGCGCCGTCGCCGCGACGCTCCTGGCCATCCATTTCGGCTTCACCGCCGTCGTGGCCACGGCGGCGGCGCTCTACCTGGTGGCGGCCTGGGCGCTCCGGGGAGTGTGAGGCCCGAGCTGGGGCCAGGCCCTCGCCCGGTGGCGTGGGACGGGGCCTCCGGCTCGGGCCGTGGCCCCGTGGCGGGGAAGCACCGACTCCGGGGCTCAGGCCGTGGCCTGGTGGAGGAGCTGCAGGGCGGTCCGGGTCTCGCGCGGGATGTTCCGGGTGGCGAAGACCGGCAGGGCCTCCCGGGCCAGGCGCGCGGCCTCGGACCGGCGGCCCTCCTCCAGGCGGAGGCGAGCGAGGTCCAGCGAGACCAGGGCGGCTTCGACAGGGATGCCAAGCTGGGTGAATTCGTCTCGCGCGGCCTCGAAGCGGGACCTGGCAGGAGGGCTCTGGCCGATCGATCGATAGATCCTTCCCTCACTCCAAAGGCTGCGCAGGCAATCTATAGCCCCGGCGATTTCCTTGCCGAGGCGTCGTGCTTTAGACGCGAATCTCAGAGCGTCCTCTGATCTTCCGCGGTCGCTTAGATATACAGCCAGATTGTTCACCGCCAGAAACTTAAGTCGTGGCTCCTGTGCGATATTGAAGAGCTTTTCCGCCGTCCGGAGGCCTTGAAGGGCTTCGGCGACAGCCTTCAGCTCCCGGAGAACTGTTGATCTGCGGAGGAGTGCCCGCCCCTCTCCATGAGCATCGCCGGCTTCACGAGAGAGCTGAATCTCCCGGTCTGAGGCGCGCAACGCCTCCCAGAGGCGGCCCCGGTCTCGAAGGAAAGATGCGGTCAACGACGCCAGCTCAGCCTCTTCCAAGGGATCACCACTTCCCGCGAGTCGATGCCCTTCTGCGACCTGTAAGGCTTGTGCCGTACCCTCGAAATCCGTGGAGATGCGACGACAGTTGGCCACCGATCGCCAGCCTTGGGAGCGGAGATCGTTGAGCAGCGCAGCCGACTGACCTGGGACTTCGAGCCTCTCGATCAGTACGAGTGCGAGCGTGGAAATTTCTTCGCCGACGACGGGATCATTGCACCACAGCCTTCGGGCTTCAGCCAGTAGCGACTCCACCAAGCCCAAGGTCCAGAACCGAGGCGAATTCTCGATGAGCATTTTCCGATGGGCAGGCGGCTGCGCGATCAGCTCCGCGAGAAGCTCGGGGGCCGAGGCGCGCGAGCCTGACGGCTGCTTCCTCGGGCGGTCGGCGATCCGATCGAATACCCTCTTCGTTACGTCTCCGTAGGCGCTTTCTGGAACCGTGGGCTCGAGCCGGCCGAAGAGCTCTTGGTGCCTTTCCTCCGCCCAGGAGCCGAGGCCCCGGAGTCGCGCACGACACTCTTGGCACTGGAAGACGTGCCACGCTACCCGGAAGAGAGTCGCGCCTTCGAGCTTGCGCTCGGCGTAGCGACAGAGCTCTGAGCAGTTCGGGTGAGTTTCGGTTCGATCCTTGGGCACGGCGATAGTCGGCATCACGTCGGCTGAGGCAAGCGGGATGTTAACAGAGGAGTCGCCAAACCCGTGAAGCGAATATTACGAATAAAATCATGTTCCGAATTATGTTGCGACAGGAGGCCGGCTTTCGCAAGCCGGCCAGACCAGATCTGAAGCTACCTACCCGTTGGGATCGAAATCAGCTCCCGACTCACCGCAGCTGCTGAGTTCGCAGCTTGTGGACGTCGGCCCGGCAAGAGCATCATCGGGAGAATCGCCTTCCAGATGGGAGACGAAGATGCCGAAATCAGGAAGCTCATTCTTTCCATTCAGTGACGACAGAGCTACGACCCAGTCGACGAATGCATGATATCCGTCCATCACCTGCCCAAGTAGCATCTGCGGTTCGTCACCGACGGAGTCCCCGTCCGCAAGGGCGGGGGCCGGTACGGACACGGAGCAGACGAGTGCGCCCAGCCAGACGAAGACGATCCAAGATTTCTTTCGCATAGTGCTGCCTCCTTGCTCAAGCGCGCGGATTCCAGAGAGGAACCCCGCTCTGTTGAGGTGTTGGCGGACCGGCAACACGGACAGAAGCCGCTCCACCGTGATAGCGGAGAGCTGTGCTCCCCGCACGTTTCATTGGCTTCCGAAAGAGAGGAGACAGGGCGGGCGTCAGGTTACTGCACGAACTCGAATCGGAGGGCCGGGTTGCGCCGAGCACGGCGAAAGTACCGGGCGGCTTCTTGGACCATCGCGACCGTGGCTGCGCCCTCCTCCATCGCTCGCTGAACGATCGAAAGCGCAGCGAGCGCCTCTCGGTGCACATCTCGCGTCGTGAAAATCGGGATCATTTCGAGGGCGAGCTCTCGTGCCTGTCCGGTTCGGTTCGTCTCGAGATAAAAGGCCGCTAGGTCGAGAGCGACCAAGGCTGCGTCGTAGCCTATTCCTTGGTCGGCAAATCCTTCCATGGCGTCTCGAAGGGCGGCTTCAGCGGTCGTGTCGTGGCCGCAGCACATCGCTACGAGCCCCTCCAGCCATGACGCTCGGATTCGATCGAGGGCACCGCCGACAGCTGTCGCGAGGTGCCGAACTTCGGGAAGCAGCTTTTTCGCTTCGGGGCCGCGCCCGGATTCGCTCAGGTAGAGGACGAGGTTCCCATGAAGCAGAAGCTGCATCCGAGGTTCCTGAGAGGCGTCGACCAGTGTGGCGGCGTGCTCAAGAGTGTCGATCGCAACCTCGACGTCTCCGGCTTGCCGAAGCGTGGTGGCCCTTTGCACCAAGCCTCGCCCTTGCCCTTGCCGGTCTCCCGCCTCCCGGAAAATCTCGATCGCGCGGTCGACCGCCTGGAGCGCTTCGTCGAACTGCCGCTGGTCACGGTAGTAGGAGGCCTTGAGCGACAGCAGCTCCGCCTCTTCCAGCAGGTCCCCGCTGCCTTGCACGCGGAACTCCTCCGCCAGGTCGAAGGCCTCCGTCACGCTCCGGAGGTCGGAGCGGATCCGGCGGCAGTTGGCGATGTAGGACCAGGCTTCCGCCTTCAGGTCGTTGAGGAGCGCGGTGCCGTGGATCCGCCGGTCCAGGCGGTAGACCACCGCCAGGGCGAGCTCCGCGAGCTCCTCCGCCGTGCCGGGCCCTTCGCACCAGGTCCGGCGGCACTCCCCGAGCAGGTACTCGGCGAATCCGTAGGTGGCGAAGCGCGAGGCGTTCTCCACCAGCAGGCGCCGCCGGGACGGCGGATGGGGCTCGAGCTCCCTCCACAGGTCGGCGGCGGAGGTCCGCTCCCGCTCGATCTGGATCCCGAGCCGGCGGAACTTCTCCGCCACGTGGCGGGTCACGCCGGTGTAGCTCGACTCGTCGTGCTGGAAGCGGCTCTCGCCGAACATCTTCCCGAACAGGGCCTCGGCTCTCGGCCCGGCCTCCGGGAGCAGGGCGCGGCAGCGCCCGCACAGGAACAGGTGCCACGCCACCTCGAAGAGCGCCTCGCGCTCCAGCTCGTGGTCGCCGAAACACCGGAGCGTCTCGACGTCCAGATGGTCGTCCACGCGATCGTCCGTCATGCTCCCCCCTCGTCTCGGATTCTGCATGGTCGAGGTTCCCGGAACCGGTATCCCGCGGGGCACGGGCGGCCCGCCCGCCGGTCCGGCTCCGACCTGTTGCGCGGAGTATAGGGCAAAACATCTTCGAACGCAACCAAATGTACCGAATCCGGCGACGCAATGGCCAGATCTACCCCCTGGAGGAAAGAAGAAGCCCGTTTCGGGGTCCCCGGAGCCTCCCGGGCCGGCGCCGGCCGGAGCGATCCGTACGTGGTGTTCCGTCCTTCTTAGTGTGGGAAACGCGCGAACCGTGAACACACCCGGGAGGATTTTTTTTCCATGAGACACACACCACTCGTCGTCATCGCCGCCCTCGTGCTGTTCGGCTGGCACTCTCCGGACGCCGTGGCCGAGTCCTCCGGAGGTCCGCGGGACGAGGCGCCGGCCCTCCGTTTGTCGGACCGCCCCTCGAAGCTGGAGCTCCACTTCGTGCAGCGCTGGCTGGAGGACTGGCGACGCAGCGCCGGGCCGGTCGAGCTCGCGGTGGCCGACCTCCGTCCGGACGGCCGGGGCGCCCCGCACCTGGAGAAGGCCGCGTGCATGGACCTGGCGGCGGCGTTACTGGAGCTGGACCGCCGGGCGGTCCTGCCCGCTCCGGACGCCGCCGTCTCCTTCCACCTGGAACGGGGGCTGCGCCGGCTGGCCCGCACCGCCGTCACCTGCCTCACCCGGCGTCGGTACGCGGCCCGTCGTGCCCTGGAGGAGGCCCGGGGCGCTTTCGGCGAAGCGGAGCGCCTGCTGCGGCGCTACGAGCTGGGAGCTGGTAGCCTTGGCGACCTCGCACGATGATCGATGGCCCCCTCGCCCTGTCCGCCACCGTGGCGGCGGTCGCCGCCGCGGGTTTCTGGCTCGAGAGCCGCTTCCCCTGGGCGGAGAAGCTGGGCGCCTCGCTCCTGGTGATCGCCCTCGGGGCGCTCCTCTCCAACCTGGGGCTGGTGCCGGCCAGCTCGCCCGTCTACGGCGCGGTCTACGGGCCGGTGACCTCCCTGGCGATCGTCTGGCTGCTGCTGGCCGTGGACCTGAGGGACCTCCGGGCCGCGGGTCCGCGGATGCTGGGAGCCTTCGCCCTGGCGGTCGCCGCCACGACGGCCGGCGCCCTGACGGCCGTCGCCCTGTTCGGGGCGGCGGTGGGCGACGAGACGTGGCGCCTCGCCGGGACCATGGTGGGGACCTACTCGGGGGGCAGCCTCAACTTCGCCGCCGTGGGGCGGGCGGTGGAGCTGCCGGAGAGCCTGTTCACGGCGGCGGCTGCCGCGGACAACGTCATGACGGCGGTCTGGATGATGGCGACGCTGCTCCTGCCGGTGTGGCTCGGCCGCTTCTATCCCGCGGCGCCGCCGGCCCCCGACCCCGCCGACCCCGCCGCGGCTGGCTCGGGGGAGGAGGACGGCCGGACCGGCGCCGCCGGCGAGGAGGGGCGACGTCGCCAGGGCCTCCTGGACGGGGTGCCGTTCCACGTGCCGGACGTGGCGGTGCTGCTGGCCGTGGGGCTCATGCTCCACGTGGCGGCGGAGACGGTGGCCCGGGAGGTGCCGTTGCCGATCCCCTCCGTCGTCTGGCTCACCACCTTCGCCCTCGCCGTGGGCCAGCTCCCGCCGGTCCGGCGCCTCCAGGGGTCGTTCCACCTGGGGACGCTGGCCCTCAACCTCTTCTTCGTCGTCATCGGCATCGGCTCCCGGGTCGCCGAGATCCTCGCCGTGGGTGTCGAGATCTTCTACTTCACGGCCACCGTCGTCCTGGTCCACGGCGTGGTCGTGTTCGTGGCGGCACGGTTCGCCCGGCTGGACGTCGAGACCACGGCGGTCGCTTCCCAGGCGTCGGTGGGCGGCCCGTCCACGGCCATGGCCCTGGCCATCGCCCGGCGCCGGCCCGACCTCGCCCTTCCCGGGGTCATGGTGGGCCTTCTGGGTTACGCCGCGGGCAACTACCTGGGCCTGGCGGTGGCGCACCTGATCCGGGCCTGGGGCTCCTGAAGGCATCGCCCCGGCGTTCCCCGAGCCTGCGCCGCTCCAGCCGGCCCGTCGGCCCCGGCGATCCTCCGTCCTGGTCCCGTCCTTGCACGTCGGTGGGAGGGGGACGGAAGGAGGAACGTCGATGCCACACCCGCGAACGAGACAGCTCGCCACACCCCTTCTGGTCCTGGTGCTCGCCGTCACGGGCTGCCGGGGCATGGGAGCTCCCGGTGGCGGGGAGCCGCCGCCGCCGACCCCCGAGCGGACCGTCGTCGGCGAGGTCGCCTGGGTGGATCCCGGGGAGCGCCAGATCGAGGTCCGGTCGCGCACCGGCGACGTGGTCGCCTGGTACGACGCCGGAACCCGCGTGCTCTTCGAGGGCCGCGAGGACTCCCCGGAGAACCTGGAGCCCGGCGACCGGGTGCGCATGGAGGTGAGCGGGGCCGGGGCCCGGAACCTCTACGCCGAGCGCATCGAGGTCACTGACTCGGTCGCCGAGCGCCGGCCGGCGGAGGAGCCCCGCGAGGAGAGCTTCGCCGCGGACGTCCTGGCCGGGGAGGTCCAGGCGGTGGACCTCGAGCGCCGGGAGATCCGCCTCGAAACCGACGAGGGCGAGCGCTTCTTCGCCTTCGACCGGCGGACTCGCGTCTTCTACCAGGGTGAGGAGTACCGCCCCGAGAACCTGGAGTGGGGCGACCTGGTGGAGATCGAGGTGGCCGACACCGGCGCCCGCGAGCCCTACGCCGAGCGGATCGAGGTGACGCGGGCGGTGCAGGAGCGCGAGGACGTGCGCACCGACACCGGGCCCGGTTTCGAGAGGGATCGCGTGACGGGGACCGTGGAGTGGATCGACGGCCGCCTGGGAGAGTTCGGCCTGGAGACCGGGGGCGGGGAGGTGCTGACCGTCCGGATCCCCTTCGACGCCCGGGAGAGGGTCCGCGAGCGGTTCAGCCGGCTGGACCGGGGCGACCGGGTGGAGGTCGAGGTCACACCGCTGGACGGGGACCGGGTCTCGCTGGTCCGGTTCCTGTAGGGAGGAGCTCGCCTCCTCCCCGGGGTAGCATCGTCCGGTGGTGAGCCTCTGCAGCCGTCACCGGTGGGCGGCATGGGCCGCCGTGGGGATCGTCGCCTCCGCGTGCGCCGGGGGCGGAGAGACCGAAGGCACTCCGAGGCTTCGCTGGTACGTCTTCCGGGAGCCTTCCGGCGCCTTCGCCCGGGCGGCGGCGGAGTGCACCCGTGCCGCTCGAGGGCGCTACCGGATCGAGATCGCCGAGCTTCCGGCCGACGCCGACCAGCAGCGGATCCAGATCGCGCGCCGGCTCGCCGCCCGGGACCCGGACCTGGACGTCCTGGGCCTCGACGTGATCTGGACCGCCGAGCTCGCCGGGGCCGGCTGGATCCTGCCCTGGGACGAGGTCGCTCCCGAGGCGGCGGAGTCGATCCGCCGGAGCACCCTGGCGGCGCCGCTGGCCACCGCGACCTACCGCGGACGCCTCTACGCCGCGCCGTTCACCACGAACGTCCAGCTCCTGTGGTACCGCACCGACCTGGTGGAGGAGCCGCCGCGCACCTGGGCGGAGCTGATCGCCGCGTCGGAGGCGCTGGCCCGTGGGGGAGAGCCCCACCGCGCCCAGGTGCAGGGTGGGCGCTACGAGGGCCTGACCGTCTGGTTCGTGAGCCTCCTGGCGTCAACGGGAGGGCGGGTCCTGGAGCCCGGGGGTGGGGTGGCCCTGTCCCCCGGCCCCACCCGGGAGGCCCTGGCGGTCATGGGGCGCTTCGCCCGGTCCGCCGCCGCGCCTCCGAACCTCGCCACCACCCGGGAGGACGAGGCGCGCCTGGCCTTCGAAGCCGGGGACTCCGCCTTCATGCTCAACTATCCCTTCGTCTGGCCGAGCGCCCGGGAGAACGCGCCGGAGATCTCCCGCGTCATGGGCTGGGCTCCATGGCCCAGGGTCGACCCGGAGCGGCCCGCCCGGGTCGCCGTGGGCGGTCTCAACCTGGGGATCGGAGCGTTCTCCCGGCACCCGGAGCTGGCCGCGGAGGCGGCGGCCTGCTTGCGGAGCGACGCCCACCAGCTGCGGGCGGCCCTGGAGGGGGGCCTCTTCCCGACCACGGCGGCGCTGTACGAGGGGCCGGAGCTCTCGGCCGAGCTGCCGTTCCTGGAGACCTTTCTCGAGACCCTGCGCCACGCCACCGAGCGGCCGGAGACTCCGGCGTACGCGGACCTGAGCCTGGCCATCCAGCGCACTCTCCACCCGCTCCGGGCGGTCGACCCGGACGCCACCGGCCCGGTGCTCGCATCGTTACGCGAACGGCTCCGCCGCGCGGTGCGCTCCCGGGGGCTCCTGTGACGGACGGGGGGCGGCGCCTGGGGATCGTCCTCGCGGCCCCGGCGGTCGGTGTGATGCTCGCCGTCACCGCCTATCCCGTCGCCCACGCGGCCTGGTTGTCCCTCCGGCGCTACGACCTGCGCTTTCCCGGCGAAGGGGGCTTCGCCGGACTCGCCAACTACGCCGACGTGCTGAGCTCGCCCCTCTGGTGGCGGGACCTGGGCAACACGGTCCTCCTCACGGTCGCCTCCGTCGCCCTGGAGCTGGTCCTCGGGATGCTCCTGGCCCTCCTCATGCACCGCACGCTGGTCGCCCGCCGGCTGGTGCGCACGGCGACGCTGCTGCCCTACACCGTGATCACGGTGGTCGCCGCCCTGGCCTGGAGGTTCGCGTTCGACCCGGTGACCGGCTTCGTCGATCCGCTCCTGAGCCCCCTCCTCGGACGGGAAGTCCCGTGGCTCAGCCGGCCGGTGCCGTCCTTCGCGGCGGTGGTGGTAGCGGAGGTCTGGAAGACGACGCCGTTCATGGCCCTGCTGCTCCTGGCGGGGCTGGTCCAGGTGCCGGAGGAGCTCCTCCGGGCGGCCCGGGTCGACGGGGCCGGGCCGTGGCAGCGGTTCGTCCGGGTGACGCTTCCCCTGATCCGGCCGGCGATCCTGGTGGCCCTCCTGTTCCGGACCCTGGACGCCTTCCGGATCTTCGACTCCGCGTTCGTGATGACGCGGGGGAGCGCCGCCACGGAGACGGTCTCCATCCTGGGGTACCGCCAGCTCCTGGTGCGCCTCAACCTGGGGATCGGCTCGGCGGTCTCGGTGCTCATCTTCTTGTGCACGGTCGCGATCGCCTGGGTCTTCATCCGCTGGCTCGGGGCGGCTCCCGGGGGGGACGGAACGGAGGAGGCGGGATGAGGGGCGGCGGCCGCGGTCTGCGGGAGCGGGGCCTCTGGGGCGTCGCCTCCGCCCTGGCGGTCCTCTACGCCCTCACGCCGCTGGCCTGGCTCCTGTCGCTCTCCCTCAAGCGTCCCGGCGATCTGGCGGACCGGCGGTTCGTCCCGCAGGCGGTGACCCTGGAGAGCTACCGGCGCCTGTTCGACGACGACCGCTTCCTCTCCGCCCTGGTCAACTCCGTGGGGGTCGCCTCCCTGACCACGGTGCTCGCCGTCGCCCTGGCGGCGGCGGCCGCCTACGCCATCGTCCGGCTGGAGGTGCCGGGTGGGCGGGCGGTCCTGGCCGGGGCGCTGGCGGTGGTCATGTTTCCGCCCATCTCCGTGGTGGGCCCGCTGTTCGACCTGTGGCGGTTGATCGGCCTGTACGACACCTGGCCCGGGCTGGTCATCCCGTACATGACCTTCGCCCTGCCCCTGGCGTTGTGGATCCTCACCTCCTTCTTCCGCGAGATCCCCTGGGAGCTCGAGGGGGCGGCCCGGCTGGACGGGGCGACCCGCCTCCAGGCGCTGCGCCGCGTGGTCCTGCCCCTGGCGGCGCCGGCGCTGGTGACCACGGCCATCCTGGTCTTCGTCTTCGCCTGGAACGAGTTCCTCTTCGCCCTCTCCCTGACCTCCACCGAGCGGGCCCGGACCGTGCCGGCAGCCCTGGCGTTCTTCGCCGGCGAGTCCCGATTCCAGGAGCCCACGGGGACGATCGCCGCGGCGGCGGTGGTGGTGACGGTGCCGGTCACGGGCGTGGTCCTCCTCTTCCAGCGCCGGATCGTCGCCGGCCTCACCGCCGGGGCCGTCAAGGGCTGAGGTCCAGAGGATGGCCGGCGTCCAGCTCCGGAACGTGACGAAGCGCTTCCCCGGCGGCACCGTCGCCGTCTCCGGCGTCGACCTCCGGGTGGAGGAGGGGGAGCTGTTCGTCCTGGTGGGTCCCTCCGGGTGCGGCAAGTCGACGCTTCTCCACCTGATCGCCGGGCTGGAGGCGCCCACCGCGGGGGAGGTCTGGATCGGGGGTCGGCGGGTGGACGGGATGGACCCGAAGGACCGCGACGTCGCCATGGTCTTCCAGAGCTACGCCCTGTACCCCCACATGACGGTGCGGGAGAACCTGGCGTTCCCCCTGGAGCTCGCCGGGCTCTCCCGCGGCGAGATCGCCCACCGGGTGGAGCGGACCGCCGCCACCCTGGGGATCGGGGAGCTCCTGGACCGCCGGCCGGCGGCCCTGTCCGGGGGTCAGCGCCAGCGGGTCGCCACCGGGCGGGCCATCGTCCGGGAGCCGGCGGTCTTCCTGATGGACGAGCCCCTGTCGAACCTGGACGCGCGGCTGCGCCTGGAGACCCGGGCCGAGATCCTCCGCCTCCAGGAGCGCCTGGGAACCACCATGGTCTACGTGACCCACGACCAGACCGAGGCCATGACCCTCGCCGACCGCCTGGCCGTGCTGCGCGACGGCGCCGTCGAGCAGGTGGGAACGCCCCGGGAGCTCTACCGGGAGCCGGCGACCCGGTTCGTCGCCTCCTTCCTGGGCTCGCCGCCCATCAACCTGGTGGAGGGGCGCCTGCGGCAGGGGCGCCTGCTCCTGCCCTGGGCGCCCGGCGAGGGGATCGCCCTGCCGGAGCGTCTCCGGCGGGCCGCTGGAGGGCGGTCCGGACCGGTCGTCGCCGGGCTGCGGCCCGAGGCCCTCCGGCTCGCGGCCCGGGAACCCGAGCCGGGGGTGGAGGGCCCCGGCGGGGTCGCCCTCCCGGTCCGGGTGGCCCTGGTCGAGTGGCTGGGGGCGGAGCTCTACGTCCACGCCGAGGCGGGTGACGGGGAGCTCATGGCCCGGCTGCCCCCCGACGCTCCCGCCGGCGTGGGGGACCGCCTGGAGCTGGCTTTCGATCCGGCGGAGCTCCACCTCTTCGACCCGGAGACGGAACGGCGCCTGGGCCCGCGCCGGTGAGGCCCTAGCCGGCGGCCGCCTCGGTGCGCCCGTCGTCCTCCCGCGCCAGCAGCCCTTCGATCCGGTCCATGAGCTCGTCGCAGTCGAACGGCTTGGCGAGCCAGGCGTCCACGGCGACCTCGCGGTCCCAGGCGGCGTCGGCGTCGCGGCGGCGCTCGCCGTAGCCGGTCATCACCATCAGGCGGGTGTCGGGCCACCTCCGTTGGACCTCCCGGGCGACGGCCATGCCGTCGGCGCCAGGCATGGCGAGATCGGTGATGACCAGGTCGAACCCCGGTTTCCGGCCGAGCCGCTCCAGCGCCTCGCCGCCGTCCGCCGCCAGCTCGACGTCAAGGTTCGCCCCGGCGAGGACCGAGCGCAGCAGCCGCCGGATCGGCTCCTCGTCCTCGACCACCAGGACCGAGCGGCGGGCGGACTCGTCTCGCTCCGCAGCGGTGCTCTCTTCGGCCTGTGCCCGATCGGCACCCGGCCCGGTCTGCCGGACGGGAAGCGTGACCGTCATCCGGGCTCCTCCGGCCGGCTCGCTCTCCACCTGGATCTGCCCGTCGTGGCGCTGGACCGTGCCGTAGCTCACCGCCAGCCCCATGCCCTGGCCCCGCGGCCCCTTGGTGGTGAAGAAGGGCTCGAAGATCCGCTCGCGGACCTCCGGAGCCATGCCGCAGCCGGTGTCGCTCACCGACACCGAAACCGCGTCGTCCCCGGCCTCCACCGCGACCGTGAGCTCGCCGCCTCCGGGCATGGCGTCCAGGGCGTTGATGATCAGGTTGACGAAGACCTCCCGCAGGGCGGTGGGGTCGCAGTCGATGCGCCGGCCCGTGGGCTCGGGGAAGCGCACCTCGTAGCGGATGCCCCCGGCCTGGGCGTCGGTCTCCCAGCGCGAACGGGTGAGCTCCAGGGCGTCGCGGACGATCCCGTCCAGGTCCGTCTTCCGGAAGCCCTCGGCCCGGTCCGACCGGGCGAACTGCTGGATGCGCCGGACCATGGCCGCCGCGTCCAGGGCCCCGAGCTCGGCCGTCTCCAGGTTCCGGTCGACGCGGGGGTCTTCCGCCGAGGCCCGCGCGAGCTGCAGGTGGCCCAGGACCGAGGTCAGGGCGTTGTTGAAATTGTGCGCCACTCCCGCGGCGAGCTGCCCGAGGGCCCGGAGCTTGTCGTCGCGCCGGGCCCGCTCGGCGGCGTTGCGCTCGTCGGTGACGTCGCGTCCGATCCCGAGCACGGCGGTGATCGAACCGTGGACGAAGACCGGCGAGAGGGTCAAGAGGAGGTACCGGGTAACGCCGTGGACCACCGTCCGGGCCTCCGAGCGGCGAGCCTCGCCGTGGAGGACCTCCTGAAGCATCCGCCCGACGGCGTCCCGGTCGTCGGCATGGATCAGGTCCAGGAGGGCGTAGCGCCGGACGGAACCGTCGGCCATCCCCAGGCTCTCTACCGTCCGGTGGTTCGCCCACGCGAACCGCCCGTCCGGCTCCAGGGCGAAGACGGCGTCGTGGGCGCCCTCCACGAAGTTCCGCAAGAGCGCTCCGGCGCGTTCCGCCTCCGCCTCCCATCGGCGCAGCTCGGTCAGGTCCCGGATCACCTGGACGGCCCCGGCGAACCTCCCCTGGGCGTCCCTGATGGGGTCGACCCGGACCTCGATGGGGCGCCCGGAGGGGTTCTCCTCGGCCGTGAGCACGGCGATCGTGGACTCACCCGCCCGGCGCGCCGTACAGGACGGGCAGCTCTCCCATCCTTCCTCGCCGTGGGCGAGCTCGGTGAGGGCACGCCCCTCCACGGACCCGGCCGGGTGGCTGCCCAGCTCGTAGAACGCGGGGTTCGCATGGAGGATCCGGTCGTCGGGGCCGATGATGACCACCCCATCGGTCATGGCGTCGAAGGTGGCCTCCAGCTCCCGCTTGGTCAGCGAGACCTCGTTCAGGAGCTGTTGCTGTCGCTTCCAGGCGTCGTCCAGGGCGTCGGCCATGCGGGAGAAGCTCCCGAACAGGGAGTGGATCTCCACGGTCCGCAAGCTCCCGATGGCGGGCCGGTCCGTGAGGTCGCCCGAGGCCAGGTGCTCGGCGCTCCTGCGCAGGCGCTCCAGGGGCGAAGCCACCACTCGGGCCAGGCCCGCGCTCAGGGCCAGCGCCAGGAGGAGCGTCCCCATGAGGACGAGCAGGTGGAGGGTGGTCGAGCGGAGCATGGCCGCGCGGACCGGCTCCAGGGACCGGTGGACCCAGATCCGCCACCCCGTCACCGGCTCCGTGGTGAAGGCGAGCAGGTAGCTGGCCTGGGCGACGGCCAGGGCCGGAGACTCGGTCTTTCCACCCTCGTGAGTCACGAGCAGCGTGCCGGTCTCGCGAGCCTCCTGGATCTGGAAGTCTTCCGTTTTCGAGAGGTCGCGCACCGTCCGGTAGGCGCCCAGCTCCAGGCGGGAGTCGGCGATCAGGCGCCCGTTCCGGTCGGTGATGACCACGCGCGTCTCGCCCCGGTTCGGCTCGAAGCGCTGGACGATCCGCTGGAAGCTCGTTCCCACGTCGAACCAGCCCAGGACGAAGCAGAGGAGCTCCCCGTCCTCTTCCAGGACCGGCGCGCCGATCGCCACCGCCGGCTCGGTCATGCCGTCGCGGGCCTGGTAGACGTCGGAGATCACCATCGAGCGGGTCTCCAGCAGGTCGCGGTAGTAGCGCCGGTCGTCGTAGCGCTTGCCCACCAGGTACTCGCCCCGGTCGTTGTAGGGGGGGACGAAGGCGAGGGTCCGGGCTTCCTCGTCGGCAACGTAAAGGCCCGCGAACTCGGGGTACTCCTCCTGCACGATCTCGAGCAGGTCCTGGAGGAAGGAGTGCTCGGTGGTGTGGTTGCGCTCGATCATCTCGGCGGCGAGGCCGACCCCCCGGGAGTAGGTCTCCACCAGGGCGCCCACCTGGCCCTGGAGGGCTTCCACCTCCCGCTCCACGCCGGCCTCGAGCTCCGCGACGCGCTGGTCCACGTAGCTGCGGGCGTTGCGGACCGTGATCCACAGGATGGGCACGGAGATGAGGGTGGTCACCACGAGCGTGACCAGCGTCTGGAAGGAGGGTCCCTCGACCACCGGCTCCCTCGGGGCGCTCCGGCGAGCCAGGCCGGGAACGAGGAGCACGAGCTCCACGACGATCACCACCAGCAGCCCGTTGAGGATCGAGCGGCACTGGATGATGAAGGCGATCTGGAGCGGAAGCCCGATGATCGCGAGCTGCATGGCGAGGTTGAGCCAGGAGCCCAGGAGGAGCCAGTAGGCCAGGACCGCCGTCAGCGGGCTCCAGCGGCTCCGCCGGACGACGAGACCGACCCAGGCGCCTTCGAGGGCGTAGAGGGCGGCGCTCAGGGGGGCGGGCTGGTTCCACAGGCTCCACGTCGGCAGGGCCGCCGCGAAGCCCGCGACGGCACCGGCCACCGGCCCGTGACGCACGGCCGCGATGAGCGAGAAGACGCTCCCGAAGACGAAGTGGATGCCGGGGAAGATCTCCACCGGCAGCAGGTCGACGCCGAACCCCGCCGCGGCGAGCAGGCAGACCTCCACCCACCTGCGGACGACCGGGCGTCCCTCCCGGTGGGATCGGCGCTTCTGCTCGGTGCTGTGTGGCACTCCCACACACCTTATCCCAACAGGCCGGGAAGGGCTGTCGGACGCACGAGGACGTGGGTGTCGGACCGGAGCGGCCGGCCGGAGCGGCCCGGCCCTCGCCGGTCCTCAAGCGCGTTGTCCGGTGCGTGCCGCCGACGACTGCTCGCCGGCCACCAGGGACTCGATCAGCTCCCGGTCGTCCCGGCTGATCCGGACGAACTCCACTCCCACCTCGTGCCCCCCGGAGGCCCGGCTCTTCTCCCAGACCACGCGGCTGTCGGCTTCGACCACGTCGCCGCCCAGGGCGATCAGGACCTGCGCCAGCGAACCGTAGCCCAGGGGCTTGCGGCTCTCGAGCATGCACCCCCCTGCGCCCAGGACGCGGGCCCTTGCGAAGTCCTCGAACGGCTCCTGCATGGGTTCCGTGGTCAGGCGCCGGACCAGGGCGGCGCGGGTGACACGGGCTCTCGGGTAGCGGCGCTTCGCTCGGAACGGCATGGCTCCTCCTCCCACGGCGGGGCGTGGCTCGGTTTGTATAGACAATTCCAAATATACCATGAGCGGGACGGGCGGGCCTCCCGCCGGCCGGGAGTAGACTGGGGCGGTCGGGGCATCGGAGCCACGGAGCCGACGAGGAGGAGAAAGATGTCTGAGAGGCCACGTCCCCTGAACGGCTTCGACGAGGCGGACCGGGAGCTGGTCGCCGCCCTCCGGAGCGACGAGCCCGACGTGCGCTCCTACGCCCTGGGGGAGGTCCACGCCGTGGTGGGCGACGCCCTGGCCCGGGAGCTCCTGCGCTTCGCCCGGGACGACGGCCGGGATCCGGAGGAGCGGGGCCGGGCCCTCATCGCCCTGGGGCCTGCCCTGGAGGAGGCGAGCTTCGAGGAGGAACCGGACGGCTCCCTGTCTTCGGACGTCCCGGACTGGTGGGCCGCGTCCCTGTCCGACGCTGCCTACCGGCACGTCCACGACGAGCTCCGGAAGATCTACCACGACGCCGCCTTGCCGAAGCTGGTCCGGAGGCGGGCCCTCGAAGCGGCCGTGCGGGCGCCCCGGGATTGGCAGCGGGAGGCCACGGCTGCAGCCTGGCGCTCCGGCGATCCGGAGTGGCGCCTGACCGCGGTCTTCGCCATGGCCTTTCTGGGCGGGTTCCGGGACGAGATCGTCGAGGCCTTCGGAAGCGACGATCCGCTGGTGCGGCGCCAGGCGATCCGGGCCACGGGGCTTTCGGACGAGGCCGCCGGCGCCCTCAGAAAGGCGATTCTGGCCCTGGCGGCGGACCTGGGCGCTGAGCGGGAGGACCGGCTGGCGGCGATCTGGGCCCTGGGGGAAGGGCAGCCCCGGGGCGCCCGGGACCTCCTGGAGGACCTGACCGAGGACCGGGACCCGGAGATCGCCGAGGCGGCGGAGGACGCCCTGGAAGAGATCCGGTTGTTCTCCGGGGTCGTACCGGACGACCTCCTGGACGAGGCCTGGTAGGGGCGGCCCCGGCGCTCGTAGGGTGCGATCGTCATCGCACCGTGGGCGGCTGGTCAGGTGACCGGTGCGACCCCTCGGCTGCGCTCGGGGGAGCCCAGGGTCGCGCGCTACAGGAGATCGGCGGCCTGCAGGGCGTCCAGGGCCTGCCGCAGGGAGGCCTTCGGCGGGCCCGACGTGTCGATGCGCCGGAGGGCCTCCGCCGTCTCGCCGGCGGGCGCCTCCCAGCGGTCGGCGAGGGCCCGGTAGACCGCCCAGTCGGCGTCCGACGGGTCGGCCCCCGGGGCGGTGGCCCGGGCCTCGAGCCGCCGGCGCACCTCCTCCGGCGGCGCCTCGCAGGCCAGGATCAGCGCCTGGACTCCCCACGCCCGGGCGGCGTCCAGCACCTCGCGGCGCCGGGTCTCCTCCCGAAAACCGGCGTCCAGCACCACCCGGCGCCCCTCGAACACCAGGGCACCGGCCCGCTCCAGGCAGGCCGCGTAGGTGCGCTCGGTCCACTCCGGCGTGTAGATGCCCCGGTCGACGCCGGCGGGCGCCGGGGCCTCCGGGTCCAGCCCGGCGAGCTCCTTGCGCACGGCGTCGGAGGCGATCCGCACGAAGCCGGCCCGCTCCTCCAGGTTCCGGGCCAGGCAGCTCTTGCCGGTTCCCGGCAGGCCGGCGGTGAGCACCAGGCAGGGCCGCTCCGCCGGCGGCGCCAGCAGCCGCAGGGCCAGCAGGAAGTGGGCCCGGGCCCGCCGCAGGGCGTCTCGGCGCTGGGCCTCCGGGATTTCCTCCTCGTCGGTCTCCAGGCTTTCCACCTTGCCCCGGACGACGGCGCGGTAGGCCTCGTAGAAGGCCAGGAACTCCCGGCCGTCGGGGTCGGCCGCCGCCTCGAAGTAGGCGTCGGCGAAGGCCCCGGCCAGGTCCCGGCGGCCGGAGAACTCCAGGTCCATGGCCAGGAAGGCGGCGTCGGCCACCGTATCGGCGCACCGGAAGCGCTCGCTGAACTCCAGGCAGTCCACCACCACCAGGTCGTCCGGCGGCTCGCGGTCCGGAAAGCTGTAGACGTGGGCCAGGTGGAGGTCGCCGTGGCCGTCGCGCACCCGGCCCCCCTCGGCGCGGGCCTCGATCCGCGAGCGCCGGGCGGCCAGCTCTTCCTCGGTCAGGCTGCGCAGGCGCCCCCAGACCGCCGGGCTCACCGTGGTGCCCCGGAAGCGCTCCGTCTGCTCGAAGTTCTCCCGGGCGTTGGCCGCAACGACCGGAAAGCGGCCCCAGCGGGCGATCTCCGGGCCGGTGTCCGCGGCGTCGTGGAAGGCGGCGATCCGCCGGGCCACCAGCTCCACGGTGGCCCGGTCCAGGGCGCCCCGGGCGACCATGGCCCGCAGCGTCGCCTCCTCCGGCAAGCGCTCCATGCGGACGGCGTACTCCACGGCCCCGCCGCCGCCGCCCACCTTCACCCCGGAATCCCACCGGGCCACCGGCACGACGCCCAGGTAGACCGAGGGCGCCAGGCGGCGGTTGAGCAGCACCTCCGACTCGCAATCGGCCCGCCGGGCCTCCAGGGTGGTGAAGTCCAGGAAGCCGAGGTCCACCGGCTTCTTGATCTTGTAGGCGAACTCACCGGCCAGGAAGACCACCGACGCGTGGGTCTGGACGACGGTGACCTCCCCGGCCGGGTGAGGGTAGGCGCCCGGGTCGGACAGGGCTTCGATCAGCTCGTCGAGACGGATCGCGCCCTCCCCGCCCTCATTGCAGGGACGGCTTGTTCAGGGCGGAGGCGACGCTCCACTTGCCGGCGCCCTTGGCCGCGATGAACAGGAAGAGGAAGCAGTAGAGGACCGCCTTCTCCCCGTCGTTGCCCAGGGGATTCAGGAAGGAGCCCTGGGGGACGTGGGCCATGAAGTACGCCACGGCCATCTGGCCGGAGGCGAGGAACGCCGCCCAGCTCGCGAACAGTCCCACGAGGATGAGCAGGCCGCCGAAGAACTCGATGATGCCGGCAAGGCCCATGAGCGAGGCGATCTCCTGCTGCTGCCCGCCCAGGACGCCGAAGAGCTTCTGGGCGCCGTGGAGCGTGAACATGTACCCCGCCACGATCCGCAGCAGGGCGTAGATGGGCTCAGAGAACTTCCCGAGAAACCTGGTCATGGTATCTCCTCTCGATCCTTGGGCAGAAGGGCCCGGTCCGGGACTGAGGTACGGCTCCAGGTCGGGTCCTGAGTCCGGGCGCCGGCATTCCGGCGGCCGGGTGCCCGGATGGACTGGGAACTCGCGGAGGATGTTAGCAAACCGGCTCTCAGCGCTCGTTGAGGCCGTGCTTCTTGAGGAAGTAGGACATGTTGCGCTCGTCGATGCCCAGCATCTCGGCCGCGCGGCGGCGCACGCCTCCCGCCCGGTCGAGGGCCGTCTCGAGGAGACGGCGCTCCTCCGCCAGGAGCGAGGCCCGGAGGTTGAGGTCCGGAGCGTCGGCCGGGGGACGGGCCACGTCCTGGGGCAGGCTCCGGGCCCGGAGCCGGTCTCCGGTCTCCAGGACGGCGCCGCGCTCCAGGACGTTCTTCAGCTCCCGGACGTTTCCGGGCCAGGTGTAGGTTTTCAGGGCCTCCAAAGCGTCCCGGGCGATCCCCCGGAGCGGCTTTCCGAGCTGGCCCGTGATCTCCCGGAGGAAGGCCTCCGCCAGGATCGGGACGTCGTCGCGGCGCTCCCGGAGCGGCGGGAGGTGGATGGTCATCACGTTGATCCGGTAGAACAGGTCGGCCCGGAAGCGGCCCGAGTCCACCTGTCCCGCCAGGTCGGCGTTGCTCGCCGAGATCACCCGGACGTCCACTGCGGTGGGCCGGCTGTCGCCCACCCGTTCGAAGCGTCCGTCCTGGAGCACCCGGAGGACCTTCGCCTGGGCCACCTGGGGCAGGGAGTTGACCTCGTCCAGCAGCAGCGTTCCCCGGTGGGCCACCTTGAACCGGCCGACCCGGTCGTCCAGAGCGCCGGTGAAGGCCCCCCGCTTGTGGCCGAAGAACTCGCTTTCGAAGAGCTCCGTGGGGATGGCGGCGCAGTTG
Source organism: Thermoanaerobaculia bacterium (assembly GCA_046538065.1). Classification (GTDB taxonomy): domain Bacteria; phylum Acidobacteriota; class Thermoanaerobaculia; order Multivoradales; family DATKCC01; genus JBKHJP01. Next base: position 24,258 of record JBKHJP010000003.1, read on the forward strand.
ACCGGTACGAAGGGGCCGGAGGCCCGGCGGCTCAGGCGGTGGATGTAGCGGGCCACCTCCTCCTTGCCCGTCCCCGACTCGCCCAGGAGGAGGACCGCCGTGTCCGTGGGGGCCACCATCTCCGCCATCTCCAGGACCCGCCGCCAGGCGTCGGTCTCGCCGAGGGGCCGCCGGGTGCGCTCCCCCGGGGGCGGCGCCGCGCTGGCGCCGCCGTTCCTCAGGAACTCGAGCTCTAGCTCCAGGCCGCTGCGCCCCAGGGTCCGCTCCAGAACCACTGTCAGCTCGTCCGGGTCCACGGGCTTGAGCAGGTAGTCGGCGGCCCCGAGCTTGAGGCACTCCACGGCGGACGACACGGTGCCGTGGCCGGTGAGGACGACCACCGGCAGCTTCGGCTCCGCCTCCGCCAGGTGCTGCAGGAGCTCGACGCCGTCGCGCCCGGGCATCTTGAGGTCGGTGACCACGGCGTCGACCCCGTCCAGGCGCTCGGTGTCCAGGGCCTCGTCGCACGAGCCGGCGGTGCGCACCGCGTAGCCGCGCCGCCCCAGCAGGGTCGCCAGGGACTCCCGGACGTAGGTCTCGTCGTCCACCACGAGGACCGTGGCGAGGGGACGGTCAGTCGAAGGCATGGCTCACTGGATGGTCGTAGGGGGCGCCTTGGCGCACCGGATCGCAGGGTTCGGGCCTGCCGGGCAGCCGGACCCGGAGGCCAGGGCGGACGGTTCGGCAACCACCGAGCTCCGGCCCGGATGGGCCCGCAGGGGAACGTCGAGGCCGGTGCTCCGCCCACTGGTAGCTGAGGCCGCGTACGCTACACGCACCGGCCGAGCCGAGGCGAGCGCCGTCCGCCCGGGCCACCCCTGAGCGCGAGCCGGTTCCCCGGCGGGCTCCTCCGGGCCGGAGCGGTGCCCGTGCTGCGCCCATCGAGCTACGCAAGGGGCAGCTCCACCACCACCCGGGCGCCACCGCCCGGACGGTTCTCGCCCCGGATCGTGCCGCCGTGCTCGAGGACGATCCCGTGGGAGACGGCCAGGCCCAGGCCGGTGGAGTCCCGGGTGGAGAAGAAGGGCTCGAAGAGGTGCTCCAGGGCCTCGTCGGAGAACCCGGGGCCCTGGTCGGCGACGGTCAGGCGCGCGGCCCCGTTGCGCCGTTCGGTGGCGACCCGCACCGTGCCGCCGCCGTCCTGGGCCTGGCAGGCGTTGAGCACCAGGTTGAGGACGAGCTGGGCCAGGGTGGTGGGGTTGCCCGCCACCGGACGGTCCGCCCCCAGGTCCAGGTGCGGCTCGAGCTCCACACCCTCGAAGCGCCGGTCGGCCCGCACCAGGTCCAGGGCGTCCCGGACCACGGCGTCCAGGTCCACCGGCCGCAGCGCCGCTCGGCCCGGGTCGCCGAACCGCAGGACCTGGCGGACGATGGCGGCGATCCGGTCCAGCCCCTCCCGCAGGCGGGGCACCAGCGCCGTCGCGCTCCCGGCCTCGCCCCGGTCCAGGTCCTCTTCCAGCAGCGCGAGGTAGTTGCGCATCCCCTCCAGCGGGTTGTTGATCTCGTGGGCGATGCCGGCGGAGAGGCGCCCGAGGCTCGCCAGGCGCTCGCTGTGGCGCACCTGCCGTTCCAGCTCCCGCACCTTCGCCTGCTGGCGGCTCTCGGCCTCCGCCCGGGCCGCCCGGCGCACGTGGCGGAAGCCCATCAGCCCCAGGACCAGGGTCAGGCTCATCACCGCCACGTTGACCAGGACGGTGGTGCGATACCGCCCCGCCAGGCGCTCCACCGAGCGCACCAGACGGCCGCCGTCCTCGCGGCGCACCAGGGTCCAGCGGATCTCGGGCGTCCAGCGCTCGTCGACCACCGGGGAGCGGACCTCCAGGGTGCCCTCGTTCCGGGTGGCCCGGGGTCCGCCGGTGCCGTCGAGCTCCAGCGAAAGGCGCCCTCCCAGGCCGGGCGCCGTGGCGGCCAGCAGCCGCACGGGGTCGATCAGGGCCTCGATGGATCCCCCGTCGCCGGCGCCCGCAGCGGCGTCGCGCCGGTTCGAGCCCAGGGGCCACGAAACCCGAACGAGCCGCCCGGCTCCCTCTCCGGAGGCCGTCAGCTCGCCCCGGGGCGCCAGCAGGACCGGCATCCCCTGGCGGCGACCGGCGGAGACCAGGGTCTCCTCCGGCGCGGTCCGGACCTGGATCCGCTCCACCGCCGGATGCGCCTCCATGAAGAGGATCAGGGCGCTCTCGATGGCCAGACGGCTCCACCGGCGGGTCACGGGGTCCGAGCCGGAGAGGGCCGCCGGGGCCCGGGACAGCGGGGGCGAGTACGAGAGGAAGATGAAGTCCCCCCGGAGGGTGGCCAGGCCCGCTTCCAGGGCCCGGGCGTGGGCGTCCGTCTGGAGCGCGAGCTCCTGGAGGGCCATCTCCCGGGCCTCCTCACGAGCGGTGAGGATGCCCCAGACCGCGACGCCGTTGACCGTGAGCACCACCCCCAGCAGGAGGGCGCCGGCACCGACGCCCGGTGAGAGGCCCCGCCGTCCACCGGGAACCAGGTGCGGGAGCGTGGGACGATGCGTGCTCATAAGACGTATGAGAGCCGGAAAACCCCAACTTTATGGATGATATCGGCCTGTGGTCAAGGCTGATCCCCGGGTTCGGCGGGGCCTTGGGACGTAGTCTCTATGAGGACGCTTCCGGCGGATCGGGGACGGCCCGGGCGGTGTCGCGCCCGGCAGAGGCCGCCTCGGCGGGTGTTTCCGGGATTCGGGACGGAGCCCGCCGGCCCGGTCCCGCCCTGGCATCCGCATTGCGGGGGATTCGCCCATGCAGGATGAGCCCCGGGGGAGGTGTGGGTCCTCGCCTTCCCCGGGCCCTTTTTCAGGGCGAAGAGGTTCGGGGTTCCCCGCCTGCTCGGCCTTCCAAGCGACGACCGGCCAAGGCCAGCCCGCCGCCCGGGGCGCCGGGGAGGCAGCCGGTGAGCGTGACTGTCCCGACTTGAAGACAAGACAGCACTACGAAGACTAGGAAAGGGCGTCATCCACCCAGCGCGGCAGATCTGATGGGTCGATCCCAGGCCTTCGCCTGAGCTCCTCTGGAGGGACCGATACCTCCGCATTCCGATGTCGAGACGGGCGGGAAGGCGTCCCGACCCGGACGGGGGGCGTGTTGCTTCCCACTCGACGGAGTTTAGGAATTCGGCAAGGAGGAACCATGAGATCGAGAGGCCTGTCTCTCTTCGTCTTCGCGGGGCTGCTCGCGTTCGCCGCACCGAGCGCAGCGCAGCTCGCGGAATGCGACCAGATCAACATCGACCCGGCCGACGTCCCGGGTGGGTGCATCGCCCGGACGCTCGAGGACCAGATCGGCACCGGGCGGGGTGACGAGTTCACCGAGAGCTCGTCCATCTACCTGATCAAGCGCGACCCCGCGCGCTCGGTGCGCCGCGGCCGGCAGCTCTTCCAGCGCAAGTTCACCCGGGACGAGGGCCAGGGTCCGCGGGTCAACTCGAGCTCGACCGGCGACCAGGTGACCAACCGCGCCCTGGGCGCCGGCCTGTCGGACAGCTGCGCCGGGTGCCACGGCCGGCCCCGCGGTTCGGCCGGCCACGGCGGCGTGGTCAACACCCGGCCGGACAGCCGGGACGCCCCGCACCTCTTCGCGTTGGGAATCGTCGAGCAGCTCGGCGACGAGATGACGGCGGATCTGCGGGCGATCCGCGACGACGCCATCGAGGATGCCGAGAGCGGGTCCGGCGTGATCCTCGAGGAGGACTTCGAGGACGGCCTCGGCGGGTTCGTCTACGAGGACGACGTCTTCGGCACCAACAACCCGGAGTACGCCGACGGAGACCTCTACTTCTCCTCGAACCAGGACGACACCGTGATCCGGGTCGACCTCGGCAACATCGACGACGCCGACATCTTCGGCATGTCGGGCGGGTTCTCCCAGAGCTTCACGCTGGAGACCGCGGACACCCTGACCGTGAGCCTCCTCTTCGAGCTCCGGCAGTCGCCGGACTACGAGTCGGACGAGTACTCCGAGGCGATCGTGCGGATCGGCGGGGAGGAGTTCCTGCTGGCGCGGATCTTCGGCAACGGCAACGGCGGGAGCATCCGGAGCACCGGGATCACCGCCATCTCGTTCGACGTCAGCCTCGACGCCGGGACGCACACCCTCACGGTCGGCGGCTTCAACAACCAGAAGACGCTGAGCAACGAGCTGACCAGCATCTTCTACAACGACATCGTGGTCGAGGGCAGCGCCGGGCAGCCGGTGGTCCGTCCGCTGGACACCAAGGGCGTGAACTTCGGCTCCATCACCGCGTTCTCCGACGGCACCGTGGACACCTCGGAGGTCGAGGGCGTCGACGAAGATCTGCGGGTCAAGCCGTTCTTCCACCAGGGCGGCACCATCTCGATGCGCGAGTTCATCGTCGGGGCCCTCAAGGCCGAGATGGGCCTGGAGGTGCCGGATCCGGTGCTGTGCGCCGCCACGGACCCGGTGGATCCGCAGAAGGTCACGAGCCCCGCCGGCTTCGTGTTCGACCCCGCGGAGGACTCCTTCGAGCGGCCGCCGGTGTGCGACGAGCTCGAGGACGGCGACGGGGACGGCGTGACGAACGAGATCGACGCCGCCCTGCTCGACCACCTGGAGTTCTACCTCCTGAACTACTTCAAGCCGGGCCAGGGCCGGACGACGGGCTTCACCGACTCGGGGCTGGAGGTGATGGAGCAGATCGGCTGCACCGAGTGCCACGTCCAGGACCTGACGATCGACTCCGACCGCCGCGTGGCGGACGTGGAGACGGTGCACGACCCGGTCGACGGCATCTTCAACGAGCTCTTCGCCACGGCGTCGACCCTCTTCGAGACCGTCGACGACGGGGAGGAGTTCCCGAAGCTGCTGCCGAAGGGCGACCCGTTCGTGGTGGAGAACTTCTTCTCCGACCTCAAGCGGCACGACCTCGGTCCGAAGTTCCACGAGCGGGACTTCGACGGCAACACGGTGACCCACTTCGTCACCGAGCCGCTCTGGGGCGTCGGATCGACGGCGCCGTACGGCCACGACGGCCGGTCGATGAACCTCGACGCGGTGATCCGTCGCCACGGCGGCGAGGCCCAGGAGGCGCGGGACGCCTACGTCAGCCTCGGCGAGACCGATCGGCTGGCGGTCCAGGCGTTCCTGAACACGCTGATCCTGTTCCCGCCGGACGACACGGCGTCGAACCTCAACCCGGGGGACCCGGACTCCACGAACCCCCAGGATCCGGCCAACCACGGGAGCATCAACCTGGGGGCGCTGTTCCAGATCGACTCCGAAGGGCCTGAGTAGGCACTCCGGAGCGTCGTCCTTTGCGTGACGACGACCCCGTCCGGCCCCTCGACTCCGAGGGGGGCCGGACGGGGTTTTTCGTTTCGGCAGAGAGCTGCCGACCACCCCTGCTCCCGCGGCGTTCTTCGTCGCAGCTCCGGGGGGGGGGGGGCTGTGGTCGGGGGGCACCGGCACCGGGCTTCCCGCCGGAGCCCGGTGGCTACGGTGCGGCGGATTCTCCGCGGGCCTGGGCGGCGACGGGACTCGGCCCGGTGTCGAGGGCCTCGGGCGGGGCGGGGCTGTACCCATCGATCCGGAAGTGCCACGCCCCGGCGTCGTCCCGCTCGGCCACGGTGATGAACTTCCCCACGCTGTGCCCGGCGGATTCGCCGCTCTCGGCCGGCGGAGTCGTGGTCAGCGAGTAGTACCCCACGTCCACCGCCATGTCCTCGCGAACCGTGCGGTCGACGACGTCGAAGGCGAGCTTCACCACCACGTCGTTCTCCGCCGCCCACCCAAAGAAGCCGGAGAAGCTCTCGCGCACCGCGCCGCGACCCTCCAGGATCCCGCCGGAGGGCGGCAGGTACAGGGCCTCCTCGGCGTAGAGGCCCGCCAGCTCGTCCAGGTCGAGGTTCGCGTAGGCGGCGCTGAAGCGCTCGTAGAGGGCGTCCAGCCCGGCGGCCGCGCCGGCCTCACCGGGGTCGCCCTCCGCCGGCTCCGGCGGCGCCGCGCAGGACGCGAGGACGGAGCCGAGGAGGAGCGGGAGGAGGGCCAGCGCGCAGTTCGAAGGTCTCATGGTTCACCGTTGCCTTTCCAGAGCCGCTCCGCGATGGCCTCGATCAGCGCCCTCAGGGTCTGCTCGTCGTCCTCGTCCATACCCGAGGTCCGCCACTCGGGCTCGTCGCCGCTCCGGGTGTAGGCGTCGCGGCCGGCCTCGATCACCACGTTGCCGCGCTGGATCCCCAGGCGGTCGCCTCCGGCGCCGGGCTCGTCCTGGGAGCGCGGTGGCTCGTCCTCCGGCTGCACTCGCAGCCGGTAGTGCTGCTCGGCTTTCCCCGGGCCGCCGGCCTGGCGCTCGAACCGCGGGTCCGGCGGCGGCGTCGGCCGCTCGCGGGGCGGCGGCACAGCGCCGCCGCTGCGCAGGTGGAAGAGCTCGAGGGCGTCCCGCCGCTCCGGCGTGACCCAGACCCGGACGGCCAGGGGGCCGAAACGCTCCGTCTCCGAGACGGTCACCGGCGGCAGGACCCGCTCCAGCAGGAAGAAGCGGCTCCTCTCGCGGTACGGGCCGATCCGCGCCTCCGCCGCAGCGGCCGAGCCCTCGGTCTCCGGCGGGGCGGGGAAGAGGGCGTCCCGGTGCTCCGCCACCGCTTCCGTGACGGCTCGGGTCAGGCGGGTGCCGACCGCGGCCCAGGCGCCCTCGGCGATCGGGTCGCCGAAGACGATGGTCGCCGGTTCCCGGGCGGCCCCGTCGGCGGCCTCGGGCGGCTCGAGGTCCAGGGGCGCCCGGTGGGGGGCCCTCAGCGTCGCCAGCTTGCGTTCGAGGACAGAGAGCTGAAAGTCGGTCAACGCCCCGGCCGCCGCCGGCGATGGTTGGCAGCAGGCGAGGGCCAGCAGCAGCAAGCCGGTCCGGACCCCTGGGCGCCATCGCCCGAGCGGTCCGCGGACCGACCGATCTTCATCCGAGCCCGTCTTCGGTCTGAGCACGATTCCATGAGTGTACAACCTCGGCCGGACGGCGTGGCCGGGCCGAGCTCCGCCCCACGGGCCTGATTTGGACGGTGTTCGTCGCGCCTGTCCCGCCTCGCGCTGCAGAGTGCACCTTGCATCTAGAGAAGCACCACAAAAAGAACACTGCCGGCGCCCTCCGACCCGGGTTCGACGAACGTTGGTTTGCCCGGCGCAGCGGGCGGCCTCGCCGTTCGGCGACCACGGGAGAGCCGGTGACGACGGCCCCAAGGATGGTTCTTGCCCGCCACAAGCCCGAGCGCGCCGGCCGGTGGCCCCGGGGTCCGCCACGAAGCGTGTCCAGGATCCCGTCGACCGACCTCCCCGGCGCCCGGCCCCCGGGCCGGTGACGCCGCGTTCCGTAGACCTGGGCGCCCCTCAATCCTGGCACGGCCGATCTCCTGAGCTGAGTTGCAGACATTCTTCATGGATTCCTCCAGAGGGGGAGCACACCCCCTCGCAACCCGGCGTCGAAGGCGGGTGCAGTGGCGCCCACCCGGGGAGCGTGTCGCTCCCCACGCGACTGAGCAGAAACTGCACGCAAGGAGGATGCATGAACGCGAAGGTTCCGATTCTTTTGATTGCAGCAGGCTTGCTGGTTCTCGCAGCACCGAGCTCGGCCCAGCTGGCCGAGTGTGACCAGATCAACATCGACCCGGCCGACGTCCCGGGCGGGTGCATCGCCCGGACGCTCGACGACCAGATCGGCACCGGGCGGGGTGACGAGTTCACCGAGAGCTCGTCCATCTACCTCATCAAGCGCGACCCCGCGCGCTCGGTGCGCCGGGGCCGCCAGCTCTTCCAGCGCAAGTTCACGAGGAACGAGGGCCAGGGTCCGCGGGTCAACGCGGACTCCACCGGCGACCAGGTGGCCAACCGCGCCCTGGGCGCGGGCCTGTCCGACAGCTGCGCCGGCTGCCACGGGCGTCCCCGGGGCTCCGCCGGCCACGGCGGCGTCGTCAACACCCGGCCGGACAGCCGGGACGCACCGCACCTCTTCGGGCTGGGCATCGTCGAGCAGCTCGGTGACGAGATGACCGCCGACCTGCGGGCGATCCGCCAAAAGGCGATCGAGGAGGCACAGGAGACCGGCGACGTGACGACGGCCGACCTCGTGTCGAAGAGCGTGTACTTCGGCTACATCGAGGCGTTCCCGAACGGCACCGTCGACACCTCGAACGTCGAGGGGGTCGACGAGGACCTGCGGATCAAGCCCTTCTTCCACCAGGGCGGGACGATCTCGATGCGGGAGTTCATCGTCGGGGCCATGAAGGCCGAGATGGGCGTGGAGACGCCGGATCCGGTCCTGTGCGCCGCCACCGACCCGGTGAACCCCCAGAAGGTGACCAGCCCGGCGGGCTTCGTCTTCGATCCGTCGAAGGACAGCTTCGAGCGGCCGCCGGTCTGCGACGAGCTCGCGGACGGCGACGGCGACGGGGTGAGCAACGAGCTCGATCCCGCCCTGCTGGACCACCTGGAGTTCTACCTCCTCAACTACTTCAAGCCGGGCCAGGGCCCGACGAACAAGTTCACCGATTCCGGCCGGAAGCTCATGGACAAGATCGGGTGCACGGAATGCCACCGCCCGACGTTGAAGATCGAGTCCGACCGTCGCGTGGCGGACGTGAAGACGGTGCACGACCCGGTCAACGGCATCTTCAACGAGCTCTTCGCCACGGCGGAGACGCGCTTCACGGTGGTGGACGACGGGGAGGAGTTCCCGAAGCTCCTGCCGGAGGGTGAGAAGTTCACGGTCCACAACTTCTTCTCCGACCTCAAGCGTCACGACCTGGGGCCGAAGTTCCACGAGCGGGACTTCGACGGCAACCGGGTGACGGAGTTCGTGACGGAGCCGCTGTGGGGCGTGGCCTCGACGGCGCCGTACGGCCACGACGGCCGGTCCATGACCCTGGATGCGGTGATCCGCCGTCACGGCGGTGAGGCGCAGGCCTCGAGGGACGCCTACGTCAACAAGCTCAAGGAAGAGGACCGGATGGCGATCCGAGCGTTCCTCAACACGCTCGTCCTCTTCCCGCCGGACGACACGGCGTCGAACCTGAACCCAGGCGATCCCGACGCCGCGGACCCGCAGGATCCGGCCAACCACGGCAGCATCAACCTCGGGGCGCTCTTCCAGATCGCCTCCGAGGGGCCCGAGTAGGCTGGAGCGTCGTCGCACCGGCAGCACCACGCCCCCGTCCGGCCTGCGGGCCGGGCGGGGGTTTTTTCTGCCGGTTCCTCCTCCCCCGAACTCCGAGGGCCTCCCGGGCCTCACGAGGGCGGAGCATCCCGCCACCCCGCCGGGCGGTGCATCGCCACGGCGTTGTTTGACACGATGGGCCGTGGAGGTGTGATTGTGTTTTTCCGCTGGTTTCCGT
>JBKHJP010000146.1:0-9447 GCA_046538065.1 Thermoanaerobaculia bacterium
GGTCCCAGACCGTGGTGGTGCGCGATCTGACTCTCCTCTACGAGGAGCGGCTCGGCGGCGGGGACGCCGGCCTGCCGGATCCGGTCCTTCAGCCCGGTGACGTGGCGGCGTGGCAGCGTGCCCGGCTCGCTGCCGGAGAGCTGGAGGCTCCCCTGGAACGATGGCGCCGGCGTCTCGCGGGCCTGGAACCTCTTCGCCTCCCCATCGATCGGCCCCGCTCGGCGGTGCCCTCGAACCGGGGAGGGAGCGTTCCGTGGGTCCTGGCGCCGGACCTGGTGGGGCGCTTGCGGGGCGTCGGCCGGACGTACGGGGCCACCCTGTTCACGACGCTCCTCGCCGGATTCCAGGCCCTCCTCGGTCGGCTCGCCGGGACCGACGACGTGGCGGTGGGGACGCCGGTGGCGAACCGCGACGCCCCCGGGCTCGCGGACACCGTCGCCTTTCTGGTCGACACCGTCGTGCTGCGGGCCGACCTGGGGGGAGAGCCTTCATTCGCCCAAGCGCTGACACGCCTCCGCGGATCGGTCCTCGACGCCTTCCGCGACCACGACGTGCCATTCGAGCGGGTAGTGGAGGCCGTGCGTCCCGAGCGCGACCTGGGCCGCACTCCCTTGTTCGAGGTGCTGTTCGCGTTCCAGGATCTTCCCGAGCCCGGTCGCCGCCTGGGGGAGGCGAGCCTCGCCCTGGAGGCCGTGGGTACCGGGACGACCCAGTTCGACCTGACGCTCTCCGCGCGCCCGGAAGCGGAGGCCGTGGTGGGGTCCGTCGAGTACCGCCGCGACCTGTTCGACGAGGTCTCGGTGCGTCGTCTTGCACGGCAGCTCGAGATCCTCCTCGCCGCGGCCGCCGAGTCGCCGGCCCGGCCCCTGGTGGATCTGCCGCTCCAGAGCCGGGCGCAGCGGCACCAGGTCCTCCTGGAGCTCGGCGGGGCGAAGGCGGACCTCCGCGGCGCCGAGCCGCTCTACGCACGCTTCCGCCGGCACGCGGAACGCAGTCCCGACATCGTCGCCCTGGTGGCGGACGGGATGAGCCTGAGCTACGGCGAGCTGCGGCGTTGGGCGGAGCGGTGCGCCGCCCGCCTCCGGGCCTCCGGGATCGGCCCGGAGGACGTGGTCGGAGTCCTGAGCGAGCGGGTCGACCTGTTCGTGGCCGGAGCCCTCGGCGTCCACGCGGCCGGGGCGGCCTACCTTCCCCTGGACCCGGAACACCCGTCGGAGCGTCTGCGAACGGTCCTGGCGGACGCCCGGGCCCGCGCCGTGCTCGCTCACGGTCCGGGGGTCCAGATGTCGCCTGCGAGCGCACCGTCGGTGCTGTCGCTCGCCGACGCGGTGGCCGGCTCCGGAGGCATCGACCGGCCGCTTCCGGGGCTGCACGCCGCGTACGTGATCTACACCTCGGGCTCCACCGGGTCCCCCAAGGGGGTGGTGGTCAGCCAGGCTGGGCTCGCCCGCCTCTTCGATGCTTCCCGGGAGGGGCTGTCCTTCTTCCCGGAGGACACGGTCGCCCAGTTCAACTCGCCGGCCTTCGATTTCTCCCTCTGGGAGATGTGGAGCGCCCTCAGCCACGGGGCCCGGCTGGCCGTTGTTCCGCGGGAAGCGAGGTACGCGGCCGACGAGCTGGCCCGGTTCCTCGAACGCCAACGGGTGACGGTGCTGGGCCAGACGCCGTCGGCCTTCTCCCGGCTGTTGGAGGTGGAGACGCTGCGGGACCGGCCGTTGGCGCCGGATCTTCGCCTCCTCGACCTTGGGGGTGAGGCCCTTTCGCCTCCGGTCCTCGCGCCCTGGTTCGCGCGCCGCCCCGGCCGGAGGCCGCGCATGGTCAACGTCTACGGACCCACCGAGGTCGTGGTGCTCGCGACCTGCCGGGAGATCTCCGTTCGGGACGTGGGCGTGCCCGGGGCCTCGGTGCTGGGCCACCAGATCGCCGATGCCACCCTCCGCCTGGTGAACCGTGCCGGCTCGGTGGTGCCCCTGGGGGCCGCCGGAGAGATCTGGGTCGGCGGCGCCGCGGTCGCCCGCGGGTACCTCGGCCGTCCGGATCTGACCGCCGAGCGGTTCATCCCCGATCCGTGGGGTGAGCGGCCGGGTGCCCGGGTGTACCGGACCGGCGACCTCGCCCGCCGTGACCACTCCGGCGAGCTCCAGTTCCTGGGCCGCGTCGACGACCAGGTGAAGATCCGCGGTCACCGGATCGAGCCGGCCGAGGTCGAGGCGGCCGTGCTCGAGCTCCCGGGGGCGGAGCAGGCGGCGGTCGTCGCCCGGCCCGGGGGAGTCGACGGGGCTCTGCAGCTGGTGGCCTACGTCGTCGGCATCGAGGACACCGTGGACGGCGTCAGTGTACCGGCCCTTCGTGACCTCCTGGCGGAGCGGTTGCCCGGGTACATGGTCCCGGAGCGCTGGGTCGTCCTCGAACGCCTCCCCCTGACCCCTTCCGGCAAGCTCGACCGTCGCGCCCTCCCGGATCCTCCACCCCTGCGGCGTGGGGCCGAGGGTCGGCTCGTGGAGCCCCGGAGCGATCTCGAAGAGCGCATCGCCGAGATCTGGCGGAGCGTCCTGGGGGTGGACCGCGTGGGCGTTCACGACAACTTCTTCGACCTGGGTGGCCACTCGCTCCTTCTCGCCCGGGCCCACCGGGAGCTCTGCCGGGTCCTCGACCGGGAGATCCCTCTGGTTCAGCTCTTCCGGCACCCGAGCATCGCGGGCTTGGCCGCGTCCCTGGGCGCGGACCCCGCAGACGACGCCCATTCCGGCGCCCGGGTCCAGGGCGCGGTTCGGACCCGGCGGGCGGCGAGACGCCACGACCGGCTGGAACGCCTGCGCGCGGCGCGGCGCGGCCCGGGACGCAGCCGCCCGGCGGGAGGAGGGGAGGACCGATGAGCTCGCCATCGAGCCCACACAGCTTCGGGGAGGACTTCGCGCCGGAGCCCCGTGACCCGAGCAACCAGGTGGCCATCCTGGCCATGAGCGGTCGCTTCCCGGGCGCGTCGAGCGTCGAGGAGCTGTGGAGCGTCCTCGAGCGGGGCGAGGAGGCGATCGCTTCGTTCTCCGACGAGGAGCTCCGGGCCGCCGGGGTGGAGGAAGCGACTCTCCGGAACCCGCGGTACGTCCGCAGGGCGGGCATCCTGGAGGGAATCGACCGGTTCGATGCGACCTTCTTCGGGTACAGCCCGGCGGAGGCGACGCGCCTCGACCCCCAACAACGCCTCTTCCTCGAGTGCTCCTGGGAGGCGTTCGAGGAAGCGGGGTACGACGTGCGCCGCCTGGACGTGCCGGTGGGCGTGTTCGCCGCGACGAGCGCCAACAGTTACTTCTTCTACTACTTCTTCTCCCGGCGGGAGCTCCTCAACACTCCGGGTGCCGCCGGCGCCCTGATCGGCGGCGACAAGGACTTCCTGGCGCTCCGCGTGTCCTACGAGCTCGGCCTCCGGGGGCCGGGGATCACCGTCCAGACGGCGTGCTCGAGCTCCCTGGTGGCCGTGCACCTGGCCTGCCAGAGCCTCCTCGGCGGCGAATGCGACATGGCGATCGCCGGCGGCGTGTCCGTCCGGGTTCCCCAGACCATCGGCTATTTCCACCAGACGGAGGGGATCCTCTCGCCCGAGGGACGCTGCCGGGCCTACGACGCCGAAGCCCGGGGCGCGGTCATGGGGAGCGGCCTGGCCACCCTGGTCCTCAAGCGCTACGAGGACGCCCTCGCCGACGGCGACCCGATCCGGGCCGTGCTGCTGGGCTCGGCGGTGAACAACGACGGGCGCGCCCGCGTGGGGTTCACCGCGCCGGGGGTCGAGGGCCAGGCCGCCGTGATCGGCGACGCTCTGGCCATGGCCGGCGTCGATCCGTCGACCATAGGTTTCGTGGAGGGCCACGGTTCCGGCACCGCCGTCGGCGACCCGATCGAGGTCGCCGCCCTGAACGAGGCGTTCCCGAGCTCCGAGCTACCCCCGAAGAGCTGTGCCCTGGGCTCGATCAAGACGAACCTGGGGCACCTGGACGCCGCCGCCGGCGCCGCGGGGCTGGTCAAGGCGGTGCTCGCCGTGGAGCGCGGGAAGGTCCCGGCGAGCCTGCACTTCGAGACTCCCAACCCGCAGATCGACTTCGACGGTGGCCCGTTCTACGTTCCCGCCCGAACGACGCCGTGGCCCGGTCCGGAGGGCCGCCCGCGCCGTGCCGGCGTGAGCTCGTTCGGCCTGGGGGGCACGAACGCCCACGTGGTGATCGAGGAGCCGCCGTCACGGGCCGTCCCCTCCGGGGGCGACGACTCCGACGGCCCGCAGCTCCTGGTCCTCTCGGCGGCGACCCCGGCCGCCTTGGAGCGGTCCAGCGAGCGCCTCCGGACCTGGCTGGAGGATCACCCGGAGGCGAACGTGGCCGACGTCGCCTATACCCTGCAGGTGGCCCGGGCCGTGCTCCCCTACCGGTGGACGGCCGTGTGCCGAGAGCGGGAGGAGGCGATCGCCAGGCTCGATCCCGAGAGGGACGGTGGCCGGTTCGGGGCGTTCGAGGACCGGCTCCACCGGCCGGTGGCCTTTCTGCTGCCGGGGCTGGGCGAGGACTTCCCCGGCATGGGCGGGGAGCTGTACGAGGCGGACGAGACCTTCCGCGAGACCATCGACCGCTGCGCCGACGTGGTCCGGCGCGAAACCGGGACCGACGTGAAGCCGGCGCTCCTCGCCGTCGCCGGCGGGGATGCGCCGTCAGGGTCCTCGGCGTCCCTCGACCTGCGCGCCTTCGTGGGGCGCTCCCGGGAGGCGTTGGAGGTACTGCCCGCGAGCGTCAGCCAGCCGGCCCTCTTCGCCCTCGAGTACGCCCTGGCCGCTCTGTGGCGCCGGTGGGGGGTCGAGCCGGAGGCCCTCCTGGGATACAGCCTCGGGGAGTACGTGGCCGCGTGCCTGGCCGGAGTCCTGCCCCTCGAGCAGGCCCTGTGGCTGGTGGCGCGCCGGGCGGAGCGGATCGGGGAGCTGCCCCCGGGGGCCATGGTCGCCGTCGCCCTGCCCGAGGCGGCGGCCGCGCGCCGGTTCGCCCCGCATCTCACCGTGGCGGCGGTCAACGGCCCGGAGCTCACGGTATTGGCCGGTCCGCCGGAGGCGGTGGCGACTGCGGCCGAGGAGCTCCAACGGGACGGCGTGGCTTGCCGTCGGCTGGCCACCGACCGGGCCTATCACACGGCGGCCATGGCGTCCGCCGGAGAGGCGGTCGGCCGGCTGTTCGAGCAGGTGGACCTGGCGCCCCCGCGCGTGCCCTTCCTGTCGAACCTCACGGGTACCTGGATCCAGGCCGCGGAGGCCACGGACCCCGCCTACTGGGTGCAGCAGCTCGAGCGTCCGGTCCGCTTCTCGTCGTGCCTCGCCGCCCTCGAGGCGGGGCCGGACCGGGTGCTCCTGGAGGTCGGCCCGGGGAGCTCCCTGGCGAGCCTGGCGATCCAGGCCGCGGATGGCACGGGGGGAACCGGGGCGCGTCCGGCCGTCCCGAGCCTGCCGGGACGCCACGAGCGGACCGGCGCCGCCGACCATCTGGTGACCGCCGCGGGCAGGTTGTGGCTGGCGGGAGTGTCCCTGCACTGGCAGGGCCTCCACGGCTCGCGGGCCCGGCGCCGGCTGGGCCTCCCGACCTATCCGTTCGAGCGGGAGCGGTACTGGCCCGAGGGGGTGGGAGGCACGGAGGCTACCGCTGGCGAGGGCGAAGCGCCCCGGATCTCGGTTCCAGCACACGGCCGCCCGGCCCTGAGCGCGGAGGACGAGGCGCGGAGCCCGCTGGAGCAGGCGGTGGCCGAGATCTGGGCCGAGGTGTTGGGCCTCGACCGCGTCGGCGTGCGCGAGAACTTCTTCGAGCTGGGAGGGCACTCGCTCCTCGCGACGCAGATGCTGGCCCAGGTGCGCGAGCGGCTCGGGCAGGAGCTCGCCCTCGAGGACCTGTTCTCCTCGCCCACGGTGGCCGAGCTGGCCGATCGACTGGTGGCCCGGGAGGCCGAAGGTTTCGCCGACCAGGACCTCGACGAGCTCCTGGCGGAGATCGATGGGCTGGAAGAGGACGAGGTGGACGCGATGCTCCGAAAGGGGGAGGGTGATGGCTCACGATGAGGGCGGGATGACCGGCGCCCTGCACGATCTGCGTACGGCCCTCCGTTCGGTGCGCCGGCGGCCCGGGGCCTCCGTCGCCGTGGTCCTGACCTTTGCCCTGGGCATCGGCGCCGCCGGTGCCGTCTTCCTCGTGATCCACGCTGTGCTGCTGAGCGAGCTGCCCTACCCCGAGCCGGAGCGGCTCGCGCTCGTCGAGGGCGTCCGGCGCACCGACACGGTGGAACGCTGGCCGATCTCCTACCCCGACTTCCGGGACTGGCGGGAGCAGGTCGGCTCTTCGGTCGGGACGCTGGTCGCCCGCACCGGGGTTCGCTCGTTCAACCTGGACGCCGGGGACGAGGTGGTGCGGATCCCCGGGGAGATGGTGACGGCGGAGTACCTCCAGGTGCTCGGTCTCGAGCCTGCGCGAGGCCGCTGGTTCACGGAGGCCGAGGATCGGCCGCCCGGTGACCGCGTGGCGGTGATCGGGCACGAGCTCTGGCGTCAACGGTTCGACGGCGAGCCCCGGGTCGTAGGCAGGACGGCCACGCTCAACGGCCTGCCGTTCACGGTCGTCGGCGTGGCGCCCCGGGGCTTTCGGGGCCTGACCGATCAGGCCGAGGTCTGGCTGCCCCTGGCGACGGCCGGCACCATCGAGTCCCCCCCGTACCTCGAGGAGCGTTCCTTCCGCTGGCTGTCCGGGGTGATCCGGCTGGCTCCGGGCGTGGGGATCGACCGCGCCCAGGCGGCCCTCGACGCGGCGGCGGCCCGGCTCGAGGAGACGTACGCCGAGACGAACTACGGCGTCGGCGCGCGGCTCGTCCCGCTGGCCGACGCCTGGTTCGGCGATGTCCGGCCCGTGCTGTGGACCCTCCTGATGGGAGCCCTGTTCGTCCTGGGGATCGCCTGCGTGAACGTGGCCAACCTCGAGCTGGCCTGGGGGGTGACCCGCCGGCGGGAGATGGCCGTACGGGCGGCGGTCGGGGCGGTGCCCCGGCAGCTCGTGCGCCAGGTCCTCGCCGAGAGCACGCTCCGCTCCGGAGCGGGCGGCCTCGTGGCCCTGGTCGCCGTGGCCTGGGCCACGCCCGCCCTGCTGGCCCTCTCGGCCTACGAGCTCCGGGACTACATGGAGCTGCGAGTGGGCGCGGCGGTGATCGGCGTCACGCTGGCGGCCGCGGTCGGCTCCGGGCTCGCGGCGGGGGTCGCTCCGGCGGTTTTCTCGGCCCGTGCCGACTTCGCCGGCCTGCTGAAGGAAGGCGGCGAGAGGTCCGGCGTGGCAAGCGGGCGGCGTCTCCGAAGCTCCCTCGTGGTCCTCCAGATCGCGCTCGCGTTCGCCCTGTTCGTCGGTGCCGCGCTCACGGTAGAGAGCTTTCGGAACCTACGCAGCCGTGACCTGGGCTACCGCACCGAAGGCATGCTCACGGGCCGGATCGACCTCAAGGGCGAACGGTACTCTGAGGACCCCCCGGCGATCCAGCTCGCCCGGGGGCTGCTGGAGGAACTGGGCGCCGTGCCCGGCGTGCGCCGGGTGGCTCTGGTCGGGCCCGGGATGCCTACCGACGACTGGCACGGGATGGGCCTGACCGTCGAGGGCGCACCGCCGCCGGAGGGCACGGACGGGCACTACGTTCTGCGCCACCACGTGACGCCCGGGTACTTCGAGACCCTGGGCATCCCCCTCCTGGCGGGCCGGGCCTTCTCGGTCGACGACGACACCGAGGCGGAGCTGGCCGTGGTGGTGAGCCGATCCATGGCGCGCCGCCACCTGGGCGGCGAACAGCAGGCCCTCGGCCGGCGGATCAAGTTCGGGTCGCCCGACATGGACGTGCCGTGGCACCGGGTCGTCGGCGTCGTGGCCGATGCCGACCACCGGGGGCTCCGGGGGGAGCCGGGCCCCGGACCGGACGTCTACCTCGCCTACTACCAGGACGTCCCCCGCTCACCGGCCGTCACCAACCTCCTGCTCCGCACGGACCTGCCGCCGGAGGAGCTCGCCCCGGCTCTGCGGCGCATCGTCGGTGGCGCGGCTCCGGAGCTCGCGCTGTACGACGTCCGGTCCCTCGAGGAGCGCCTCGACCGGCAGTCGGCGACCGACCGCTTCCTCTCGGTGCTGTTGAGCCTCTTCGCGGGCCTCGCCCTCGTCCTGGCCGCGGTCGGAGGGTACGGAATGCAGAGCTTCACCGTCGGGAGCGCCGGCGGGAGATCGGCCTCCACCTCGCCCTGGGGGCGCGACGGGGCGCGGTCATGGGGAGGGTCGTCCGGCGTGCCCTGATCCTCGCCGGCACTGGAGTCATGGCGGGCCTGGTCGCGGCGGTTCTCCTGACGCGCTGGCTGGAGAGTCGCTTCTACGAAGTGGATCTCCTGAGTCCGATCACCTTCGGCGGGGCGGCCGTGGTTCTGCTGGCCGTGGCGGCCGGCTCCAGCTACGTGCCGGCGTTGCGGGCGGCGCACGTCGAACCCCGGACGGCCCTCGGAGGGGAATGAGATCGTGACCGACCCTACGGCGCGGATCGCGGGACTCTCGCCCAAGAAGCGGGCCCTCCTCCTGGCCCGCTTGAAGGAGCGCCGAGCGCAGCCCGGCGGCGGGGAGGACGCCATCCCGGTGCAGCCGCGACCGAGCGGGCCGGGCGGGCTCCAGTTTCCGGTCTCGTTCTCACAGCTCCGGGAGTGGATCCTCGATCGCCTGGACCCCGGGAGCGCGGCGTACAACATCCCCCTGGCGCTGGAACTGAACGAGCGCATCGATCTACCGGTGCTGGCGGGGGCGGTGGCCGAGCTCGTGGCGCGGCACGAGACGCTACGCACCGGGATCCGCATGCCGACGGCCGGGGAGGGCCCCGTCGAGGCGAACGAGCCGGTGCAGGTGGTCTGGCCCCGACTGCGCCCGCCCCTTCCGGTGGTAGACCTGACCGGGGTCCCCCGATCTTCCGGTCTCCGCGCCGCCCGGCACCTCGAGACGCTCCACGCAGCGCTCCCGTTCCGGCTGGACCAGGCACCCCTTTTCCGGGTGGCCCTCATCCGACTCGGAGCCCGGGACGACCGGTTGCTGCTGTCCATGCACCACATCATCTCGGACGGCTGGTCGATGAGCGTGCTCGCCCGGGACCTCGGGGAGCTCTACCGCGCCCGGGCAGCGGGGGAGGAGCCCCGGCTTCCGGCCCTCCCGGTCCAGTACGGCGACTTCGCCGCCTGGCAGCGCCGGACCGTCCGGGGCGAAGTCCTCGAGCGCCTGGTCGCCTTCTGGCGCGACGAGCTCGCCGGTGCGCCGCCGGCCGTCGAGCTCCCCACTGACCGGCCCCGGTCCGCCACCGCGGACCGGCCCGCGGCGAGCCTGGATCTAACGCGGCGTAGCCGCAACCAAAAGGGCGGTCTGGTGGGCAGAGGTGGGTCAC
>JBKHJP010000004.1:0-33308 GCA_046538065.1 Thermoanaerobaculia bacterium
TCGAGCGTGTAGGGGCGGAGCTCGTCTCCGCCCGGGCTTCGGGGGTTCGCCACCGCGGGCGGAGGCGAGCTCCGCCCCTACGCACGCAGGAACCCGTGGATACGTGTTGCAGGCGCCTGGCGGGGTCGGCTCTCCCTACCCCCCGAGGAAGTCCGCCATCCGCTCGAGCCCCTCCTCGAGCGTCTCCCTGGAGCAGGCGAAGGAGATCCGCACGTGCTCGTCGGCACCGAAGGCCGCTCCCGGCACGACGGCCACCGCCGCCTCCTCCAGGAGGGCCTCGGCGAAGGCCACCGAGCCCTGCCGGCCCTCCCGGAACGCGTCCGCAACCCGGGGGAAGGCGTAGAAGGCCCCCGCCGGAGGACGGCAGAAAACGCCGGGCAGGTCGTTCAGCCGGGGGACCAGGAAGTCGCGACGCTCCCTGTAGGTGGCGATCATCCGCTGGACGTCGTCCTCCGCCTCCCGCAGGGCCGTCAGCGCCCCGGCCATGGCGAAGGACGTCGGGTTGGAGGTGGCGTGGCTCTGGATCCGGCCCACGGCGCCGATGACCTCCGGCGGGCCCAGGGCGTAGCCCACGCGCCAGCCGGTCATGGCGTAGGTCTTGGAGAACGATCCCACCAGGACCACCGTCTCGGGGTGGCGTGCCGCCAGGGGGGCGGCGCTCACGTGGCTGCCCTCGTAGGCGAAGCGCTCGTACGTCTCGTCCGAGACCACAAGGATGTCGCGCGCCGCGCACTCGGCCACCACGCGCTCCAGGTCCGCCGCCCCGATGACGCCGCCGCTGGGATTGGCCGGGGAGTTCACCAGGACCGCCCGGGTGCGCTCCGTCAGGGCTTCGAGCAGCGGCTCGGCCCGAACCTGGAACCCGTCCTCCGGCGCGGTGGGGACCATCACGGGCTCGGCCCCGGTGAAACGGATCTGCTCCGGGAAGCTGACCCAGCAGGGGGCCGGGAGGACCACCTGGTCCCCGGCCTCGAAGAGCGCCAGGGAGAGCTCGAAGAGGGCGGCCTTGGCGCCGACGGTGACGATGGCCTCGTCGGCGCTCCAGGGGGCGTTGTACGACCGGGCGTAACGATCCGCCAGGGCCGCCCGGAGCTCCGGCAGGCCGCTGGCAGGAGTGTAGCGGGTCAGGCCCTCCGCCAGCGCCCGCCGCGCCCCCTCGACGGCCACCGCCGGGGAGTCGAAGTCCGGCTCACCGGCCCCGAAGTTCACCACCTCGACACCCTGGGCACGGAGCTCCGCCGCCCGGCGGCTGACCTTCAGAGTCGCGGACTCACCGATTCGGCCGACGCGCGCAGAGAGTCTCATGGCGCGCGAATCGTAACACCCCGGTCGGGAGTGCGAGAGCGCTCTCGCGGCCGGGGTGCCGGGGTTTTCGACTCGCCTACTCGTTCCCGTGGACCACGCAGAGGGCTGCCTGGTCGATCGGGAAGAGGTCGCGCTTGACGCCGGTGAACACGGGCGACATCACGCTCTCCGGCGGCGCGCCGAAGTGTCCGAGCCCCAGGGCGTGGCCGAGCTCGTGGAGGCCGGTGGTCTCCAGGTCGAACCCCTCGGCCCCGCTCAGGCTCCAGTCCGCGTCCGGGTTGAGGTAGATCTCGTTCCGGGCGGTATCCAGGTGGCCGTCACCGTCCAGGTCCGTGGGCCGGCCGTCGCCGTCGACGAACACGAAGGTGACCGAGAAGGCCAGGGTGTCGGGGCCGAAGAAGTCCCTCATCCCCTCCGGGAAACCGGCCACGATCACGTCCGCCGCGAACGGGTCACCCAGGCCACCGGCGTCCACGACCCAGTCGAAGATCGTCACGTCCGACCCGTCGTGGGGTATGGCGGTCAAGGCCACGCCGTCGAGGCATTGGGCCGCAGCCCAGGTGTCCACGGCCCGGCCGAAGCTGGCCTCCACCGCCGGCCGGTCGATCCCGTCCGCGGTCTCCTCGCCCCAGCTTGTGTCGAAGAGGTAGGTCAGGCCGGCGCCGTCTGCGTCCCTGCGAGGGTCGTCGGGCACCCAGCGGAACTCCTGCTGGAAGAATCGATCGGACGAGCGCACGCCGTCGCGCTGGAAGAAGTCGATCTGCTGGACGAGGTAGTCCATACCCTGCGCCCGCAGCCCGTCGTTGCCGGTCGACAGGATCGACACCCCCCCGTCGCCCTGTGCGACGGGCCCCACCGACAGCGCGACGACGAAGGCGAGGGTGGTCCAGAAGGAACGGAGGACACGTCCCCTGTGCATGGTTCTGGCTCCTTTCTCGGGGGCGACCGGAGAGAAGAACGATGCCAACCAGTCTGGCGACTGACGTCCCCCGTACCATATGCAGCGGGCGGGGGGGTGTCAACTCGGCGCTCGACTCGGCACCTCGGCATGGTGGTCGCCGGGGCCTGCGCCGGGAATCTCTTGCGTCGCCCCCGCGGTTTGGACCGTCGAGTCCGTGTGTTCCCGGCTCCCCGCGCCCTCCGCATATAGAGAGTACGCCGAAGACCCGAAAGCGAGACGGAGAGCCATGCGACGACCAGCCCGCTTGACTGCAGCACTCCTCCTGGCAGCGAGCCTCGGGGCCCTGGCGGGACCCGCCACCGCCCAGGGATTCGGAGGCGAGCCCAAGGCGCGCCTCGAGCTCGTTCCGGACCACACCTCCTACTCCCCGGGCTCGCCGGCCCGCCTCGCCGCGCGGGTGAGCGTGGAGCCCGGCTGGCACCTCAACAGCAACACGCCGAGCTTCGAGTGGCTGATCCCCACGGAGCTGGAGCTCGACCTGCCGGACGGGTGGCCCGAGGCGACGGTCCGCTACCCGGATCACGAGCTCAAGACCTTCGCCTTCGAGGACGAGCCGCTGGCGGTCTACGACGGCGAGGTCGTGATCCTGGCCGACCTGTTCATCCCCGAGACGGTGGCCCAGGACCAGGTCCGGCTCGAGGGCGTCCTCTCCTTCCAGGCCTGCGACGACCGGCAGTGCCTGCCGCCCACGGAGGTCCGCGACACCCTGGACGTGGCCATCGGCGCTCCCGGCGAGCCGGTGGACCCCGAGCTGTTCGAGGAGCCCACGACCGGAGGGGGGACCGCGACGGGCTCCGGCGCGGGGCCTGGCCCCCAAGGGGGCTCAGAAAGGGGCTCCGGAGGGGAAACCGGATCCGGTGCCGGCGGACCGGCCGCTCCCGGGCTCGCCGCCATGCTCCTCCTGGGCGTGCTCGGTGGCCTGATCCTGAATGCCATGCCGTGCGTGCTGCCGGTCCTCTCCCTCAAGGTCTTCGGCCTGGTCAAGAGCGCCGGGGAGGGCAGGGCGGCGGTCACCGGCGGCTCCTTCGCCACCGCCGCCGGCATCCTCCTGTCGTTCTGGGGCCTTGCGGCGGCGGCGGTGGCGGCCAAGGCGGCGGGCGCGGCCGTGGGCTGGGGCGTCCAGTTCCAGAACCCGGTGTTCGTCACGTTCCTCCTGGTGGTCGTGGTGCTCTTCTGCCTCAACCTCTGGGGGCTGTTCGAGATCCCCCTGCCCCAGGCGGTGGCCCGGGCCGCCGGCTCCGGTCCGCGGGAGGGCGTGGCCGGACACCTGGCCTCTGGCCTCTTCGCCACGCTGATGGCGACCCCGTGCTCCGCCCCGTTCCTGGGTACGGCGGTGGCCTTCGCCCTGGCCCAGTCCGGGGGGACGATCTTCGCCATCTTCACGGCCGTGGGCCTGGGCATGGCCCTGCCCTACCTCCTGCTGGCGGTGGCCCCCGGCACGGCCTCCCTGCTGCCGAAGCCGGGGCCCTGGATGGACGCCGTCCGGAAGGTCATGGGGTTCCTCCTGGCCGGCGCCGCCGTCTGGCTCCTCTACGTCCTCGGCAACCAGGTCAGCCCGGTGCGGCGGGCGTGGATCGAGCTCGCCATGGTGGGGCTCGCCCTGATGGTCTGGCTGCGCCACCGGGGGGCCACCGGGCCGGCCCTGCGCAAGGCCGCGGGAGTCGGCGTGGTGATCCTGGCGGTCTTCGCCATGGGCGTGGGCTGGCGCGCCGGGGGCGCCGGCGGAGCTCTGGCGGCCGAGGGGAGCGGCGGGCTGATCGAGTGGGTGGACTTCGACCGCCAGCGGGCCGAAACCCTGGCGGCCCAGGGCGAGCTGGTCTTCGTGGACGTGACCGCCGACTGGTGCTTCACCTGCAAGGTCAACGAGCGCATGGTCCTCGAGACCCGGCCCGTCGCCGAGGCATTCCAGCGCCACGGCGTGATCCCCATGAAGGCGGACTGGACCAACCGGAACGACCGGATCGCCGCCTTCCTGGAAGAGCACGGGCGCTACGGCATCCCCTTCTACCTGCTCTACCGCCCCGGGGCCGACCCCCACCTGTTCAGCGAGCTCCTCACCAAGGAGCAGGTGCTCGACGCGGTGGAAGCCGCGGCCGGCGGCTCTGGGGGCGTCCGGGCCGGGCTGTAGCGCCCCGCCACCGCGCCCGGTATCCGGTACGGCTTCTCCGAATTGACCCTCCGGCCACGGGCGGCCTACAATCGTCCGGCATTTCGGTCGGAGGCGACCTCTCCCGGGAGCCCCCACGGGGCGTAGACCCGGGCACCACAGGCCACACCACACATCGCACCCCGCGCCGGGAGGCGCCGCCTCCAGGGAGGCGAGCATCATGCGCGACGCACCGACGATCCACGCGGAACGAACGGAGGACGTCCGGACCCCGGGCCTGATCGCCGGCCGGATGGCGAGCCTGGGCACCGAGAACGCCTTCAAGCTGGGCGAGGACATCGCCCGTTGCCAGGCGAAAGGCATGCGGGTGGTCAAGTTCAACCTCGGCGAACCGGACTTCGACAGCGCCCCCCACATCAACCGGGAGGCGATCGCCCAGATCGAGGCCGGCAACTCCCACTACACCGACGCCCAGGGGATCCCGCCGTTCCGCAAGGCGATCGCCCGCCACATCCGCGAGACGCGGGGCATCGACGCCGAACCGGAGCGCGTCGTGGTCACCCCCGGCGCCAAGCCCCCCATCGGCTACACCATGCTGACCTACGTGGAGCCGGGGGACGAGGTCATCTACCCCAGCCCGGGCTTCCCCATCTACGAATCCTGGGCCACCTTCGTCGGGGCGAAGCCGGTCCCTCTCCACCTCCGGGAGGAGCGGGGCTTCGCCTTCACCGCCGAGGACCTGGCGGAGCTGATCACCGACCGGACGAAGGTGATCATCTTCAACTCGCCGTCGAACCCCACCGGCGGCGTCCTCTCCCGCCGGCACCTCGAGGAGATGGCCGCCGTGGTGCGGGAGCGCTGCCGCCCGGACGTGCGCCTGTACTCGGACGAGGTCTACGAGCACATCCTCTTCGACGGCGAGGAGCACCACTCCATCGCCAGCCAGGACGGCATGGCGGAGCGCACGGTCCTGGTCTCCGGCCACTCGAAGAGCTTCGCCATGACCGGCTGGCGCCTGGGCTGGGCGCTCCTGCCCACCCGGGACGAAGCCAACCTGTTCAAGCAGATCAACATCAACGTGGTCTCCTGCGTGCCGCCCTTCATCCAGGAGGCCGGCCGGGTGGCCTACGAGAGCCCGGAGACGATGCCCACCGTGAAGCGGATGGTGCGGGCCTTCGAAGAGCGCCGGGACTACGTGGTCGAGGCCCTCAACGCCATCGACGGCGTCTCCTGCCAGAACCCGAAGGGAGCCTTCTACGTCTTCCCCAACGTCGCCGGCGTCTGCGAGCGCCTGGGCGTGGTGGAGGCCTACGAGGCCCTGCCGGAGGCCCGCCGCCGGAGCACCTGCCCGTCCGCCATGCTCCAGATGTTTTTGCTCTACCGCCACGGGGTGGCCACCATGGACCGCAACTCCTTCGGCCGGATCGGCGCGGAGGGCCAGCACTACCTGCGCCTGTCCATCGCCACCAGCATGGACGAGCTGCGCGAGGGGATCCGGCGCCTGGAGGAGGCCGCCGCCGACCGCACCGGGTTCGAGTCCTTCGTCCCGGAGCACTACGGGAGCTGACGCACCACGGAAGCGACACCGCGCCGGCGACCGGACCGGCGTCAGCCCCCCTCGGCCCCGGCGGCCCGGCGGGAGCGCACCGGCGGGACCGGCACACCAGGGAGGGAATCGCCATGAGCCGCGATCACGTCTTCGTCACCCGCAGGATCCCCCAGGACGGCCTCGACCTGCTGGCGGACGCCGACGGCGTCCGGGTCACCGTGTTCCAGCAGGACGAGACGAAGGGCCTGACCCGCGACGAGCTCCTGGAGGGGGTCCGGAGCTGTGACGTCCTGCTGTGCCAGCTCACCGAGCCCATCGGCCGGGAGGTCCTGTCCGCCAACGAGCGGCTGCTGGGCGTGGCCCAGATGGCGGTGGGCTACGACAACGTCGACGTGCCGGTGGCCACCGAGCTGGGGGTTCCGGTCACCAATACCCCCGGGGTCCTCACGGACACCACCGCCGACACCACCTGGGCCCTGCTGCTGGCGGCGGCACGGCGCATCCCGGAGTCCCACCGCTACATGGTCGAGGGCCGGTACAAGATCTGGGGCCCCAACCTCCTCCTGGGGTACGACGTCAGCCCGGGGGGCAGCGGCCGGCGCAAGGTCCTGGGAATCGTGGGCTACGGCCGGATCGGCCAGGCCGTCGCCCGCCGCGCCACGGGCTTCGACATGGAGGTCCTGGCCCACGACCCGTTCAACCGGGACGGCGTCGACTCGGACGACATCGCCACCTGGGCGGAGCTGGACGAGCTGCTGGAACGGAGCGACTTCATCTCGCTGCACCCGGCGCTGACCGAGGACACCCGGCACCTGATCGGCGAGGCGGAGCTCCGGAAGATGAAGCCCACGGCGGTGCTGGTCAACGCCTCCCGGGGCCCGGTGATCGACGAGGAGGCCCTGGTCAAGGCCCTGAAGGAGAACTGGATCGGCGGCGCCGGGCTGGACGTCTACGAGGACGAGCCGGCCATGAAGCCGGGCCTGGCGAAGTGCGAGAACGCCGTTTTGGTGCCCCACATCGGAAGCGCCACCCGGGACACCCGGGGAAAGATGGCCACCATGGCGGCGACCAACGCCCTGGCCCACCTGCGCGGCGAGCGGGCCCCCAACTGCGTCAACCCGGAGGTCTACGACACCGAGGCGTACCGCCGCCGCACGGGGTAGGGTGCGCCCCGCAACCAGGGAGGAGGCAAGCTCCTTCCCTACAGGTTCGGGCTGTAGGCCGTAGGGTGCGACCCTGCTTGCCCTGAGCGGAGCCGAAGGGGCGCACCGATCCGGGGTCCGTCACCGCTCCGCCGGCGGGGCGGTACGATCCTCTATCGGGAGGCCCGCCCATGCCCGACGCCAGCACCCTCCGCGACGACGCCCGCGCCTGCTTCCAGGCCGGTGTCGCCGCGGTCGACCCCGAGACCCTGGTCCGGAGGTTCCTGGAGGAGCACCCGGACGTGGTGGAGGTCCCGGGGACGATCCACCTGGCCGCCATCGGGAAGGCGGGCCTCTCCATGGCCCGGGGCACCCACCGGGTCCTCGGCGGGCGCCTCGCCGGCGGCGTCCTCGTGGTCCCGCAGGACCAGGGCCTTCCGGAACCGGGAAGCGGCGCCCTGCCGGCCCCCCTGGAGGTCTTCCACGGCGGCCACCCGGTGCCGAACGACGAGGGCGTCCGGGGGGCGGAGGCGATCCTGGCCCTGACCGAGGGGCTGGGCGAGGGGGACCTCCTCCTCTGCCTGATCTCCGGGGGAGGCTCGGCCCTCATGACCCTGCCGCCGGAGGACGTACCCCTGGAGGACGTCCAGGCCGTCACCCGGAACCTGCTCCGCGCCGGCGCCACCATCGGCGAGCTCAACGCCGTCCGCAAGCACCTGGACCGGCTGAAGGGCGGTCGCCTGGCGCGGCTCGCCGCCCCGTCCCGGGTCCTGGCCCTGGTGCTCTCCGACGTGGTGGGTGACCCCCTGGACACGATCGCCTCCGGGCCCGTCTCCCCCGACCCGACGACATTCGCCGACGCGGTACGGGTGCTGGAGCGCCGGGGCCTCTGGCCCGGCGGCGTACCGGAGGCGGCCCGCCGGCACCTGGAACGGGGCCTCGACGGCCGCGAGGACGAGTCCCCGGCGCCGGGGGACCCGGCCTTCGCCGGGGTCACCGCCCGCGTGGTGGGGAACAACCGACTGGCGGCGGAAGCGGCCCTGGCGGAGGCCACGGCCCGGGGCTATGCCACCGCGCTGCTCACCACCCTGGTCACCGGCGAGGCCCGGGAGGTGGGCCGGGTCCTGGCGGCGCTGGCCCTGGAGATCGCTCGCAGCGGCCACCCGGTGGCCCCGCCGGCGTGCCTCGTCGCCGCCGGCGAGACCACGGTGACGGTGACCGGCGAAGGCCGCGGCGGCCGCAACCAGGAGGTGGCCCTGGGCGCGGCCGTGGCCCTGGACGAGCTCCTGGGCGGGGTGGACTCCACCGGCGTCCTGGTGGCTTCCCTGGGCACCGACGGCATCGACGGCCCCACCGACGCCGCCGGCGCCGTCGCCACGGGGGACACCCTGGAGCGGGCCCGCCGTCTCGACCTCGACGCCCGGCGCGCCCTCGCCGACAACGACGCCTACCCCTTCTTCCAGGCCCTGGACGACCTGCTGGTCCCCGGCCCCACGGGCACGAACGTCATGGACGTGATGCTGGCCCTGGTGGCCGGAGCGCGCGGGTCATGACCTCGTCGGAGCCCTACGCCCCCTTCCACTCCCGGTAGGCCGGCGCGGCTCCTTCCCGGAACGAGCGGTAGCGCGGGGCCCAGCCCAGGACCTCGGCAGAGCGCCTGGCCGCCACCACCTGGTCCAGGCAGAGGGCGTCGGCCACGGGGCCCAGCTCCTGTCGAGCCTCCTCCAGGGGAACCGAGCGGGGCTCGCCGGGGGCACCCGCCGCCCGGCCCGCCTCCACCGCCACCTCAGCCATGGTGATGGGCGTGCCGTCCACGGCGTGGAACATCCCGGAGGCGGCTTTCTCCAGGATCTCGCGGTAGAGCCGGGCGTTGTCGTCCCGGTGGATCAAGGCCATCCGGTTGCGGCCGTCACCGATGTAGGAAGACGCCCCCTCGTTCTCCGCGCTCTGGAAGAACCGGACCATCAGCCCCCGCCGCTCGCCGTAGACCACTCCCGGGCGGACCACCGCGGGGGTGACCCGCCGCCCGGCGTCCAGCACGGCCTGCTCGTGCGCCGGCCGCCAGGCCACCAGGTCGAGGGGCTCCGCCGGCTCCCACGTCTCGTCCGCGGGATCGTCCCCCGTGTTCCCCAGGACCCAGACGCCGGAGGTGTAGACGAAGGTCCGGTGGGAGTTCCCCTCGGTGGCCGCCGAGAGCAGCCCGTCGATGGCCAGGCCGTCCCGCTCCACCGGGTCGTCGGCGCCGTAGTCGAAGGCGGCGTGGACCAGGCCCTCGGCCCGGGCCGCCTCCCGCCGCCAGGTGCCCGGGTCCCCCAGGTCCCCCACCACCGGTTGCACGCCGGCCCGCTCCAGGTCCCGGACCTTCGCCTCCGAGCTGGTGAGCCCGGTGACCTCGTGGCCCGCCCGCAGCAGCTCCGCCGCCACCGCGCTGCCGATGTAGCCCGTCCCCCCCGTGATGAAGACTTTCATTCGCCCCTCCTTCCATATGAAGCCGGGTGGGAAGAGTGTAGGGGAGGAGCTTGTCTCCTCCCGCGGGCACCGCCGCGCGAAGCGCGGTGGTCGAGCGACCACCGGGCGGAGGCAAGCTCCGCCCCTACACCCTTCGGTTGGACCCGATGAGCTCAGGCCGACCCCACCGACAACGCCGCGCCGTCCCCCGGGCCGGACGCCGTCCGCCCCCGCCCCGGACCAATGACCTTACGGCGTCCCGGCCGAAAGGGGTCCGGGGGTCCTCCGGCGGGAACCTCTGAACCCGCGCCGCTCGCCGGAGCTGCGGCCACCGAGACCTCCCCGCGCGGGTGAAGCGGAGGCGCGAGCCGAGCGCCGAATCCACCCGGACGCTCGCGCCGTTTCCCGCCGGAGGACCCCCGGACCCCGCCCGCCGCGCCCTACTCCGGCAGCAAGACCGCCGCCACCCCGGCCTCCGACGCCAGCCGGTTGAGCTCCGGCAGGTCCTCGTCCCAGACCGTCCGGAGCTCCGCCAGCTCGGCGTCGATCGCCCCCACCAGCTCGTCCCGGACCGCCAGCATCTGGTCCGTGGGCCGGGAGTCGCCGACGGATGCCAGGCCCAGCAGGTTCGCCAGCTTGTCGTTCAGCCGGATCGGGAAGTTCAGCGGGTCCTGCCGGCTCTGGTTCTTCGTCTGGTACAGGACCTCCTCGATCTCCGTGATCCGCTCCACCAGGGCGTCCGCCGACTCCCGGAGCTCCTCCGGGGGCTCCGATCCGGCGTCCTCCAGGCGCTTCGTCAGGTCCTCGACCTGGCCCCGGACGTCCCGGATCCGCCGGATCTCCCGGTGGGTCTCGGTGAGCTTGTCCCGGACCCCGGCCACGAACTCGAACTGGGCCCGGAAGTCCTCCGGTGTGGCGGAGGTGCGGGGATCGGGGAGCACCTCGAAGGGCACCTCGGCGCTCCACTCCCCCGCCGAGAGGCGCGCCCGGTACTCCCCGGGCACCGCCGTGGGACCGTTCAGGTTCCGGTTCCAGAGGATCATGCCCGGGAAGGACTCGGCCCCGGGGTACTCCAGGTCCCAGACCAGGCGGTTGAGGCCGGGCTCCGGTTCCAGGCGCTCCAGCTCCACCTTCGCCGCCTCGCCGGCGCCGTCGTCCCCGGTGCCCTCCTCGCCATCGTCGTCGCCCTCCGGCTTCGGCACGAACGCCCGGACCAGGTCGCCGTCCGGCTCCAGCACCTCCAGGCGGACGTCGGCATCCTCCTCCAGGTCCGCCGGGAGGACGTAGTGGATCCAGGCCCCCGGGGCGGGGTTGGTGCCGGCGTCGCCCGGGTCTTCGGCCCGCCCGGCCCGCAGCCGGTAGGCGGCCCGGGGCGCCAGCAGGGCCGGCTCGCCGGAGCCGCCCTCCTGGACCGCCGAGCCCATCTCGGCGCCCACCTGGTGCAGCGGGCTGAGGTCGTCCAGGATCCAGAAGCCCCGGCCCTGGGTGGCCGCCACCAGGTCCTTCTCGTGAACCGCCAGATCCGTGACGGGGACCACGGGCAGCTCGAGCTGGAGGGACCGCCAGCTCGAGCCGTCGTCGAAGGAGACGTGGACCCCCCGCTCGGTGCCGGCGTAGAGCAGGCCGGGCCGGTCCGGGTCGGCCCGGATCACCCGGGTGAAGTGGTCCCGGGGGATGCCGGAATCGATCCGGGTCCAGGTCTCCCCCCAGTCGGTGGTCTTGTAGAGGTACGGGGTGAAGTCGTCCGACTTGTAGCGGGTGCCGGCCACGTACAGCCCCCCCGGCTCGAAGGGGTGGGCGTCCATGGCGTTGACCTGCATCCACTCCGGCCAGTCCGGGGTGACCTCGGTCCAGCTCTCCCCGCCGTCCCGGGACAGGTGGACCAATCCGTCGTCCGAACCGGCCCAGAGCACCCCGGGCTCGTGGGGGCTCTCCAGGGCGTAGAAGATCGTGGCGTAGTACTCGACGCTGGTGTTGTCCTGCGTGATGGGCCCGCCGGAAGAGCCCAGCGTCTCGGGGACCGCCCGGGTGAGGTCCGGGCTGATGGCCTCCCAGCTCTGGCCGCCGTCCGTCGTCCGGAAGAGGACGTTCGCCGCCGCGTAGAGGACGTCCGGGTCGTGGGGCGAGAAGAACAGGGGGAAGTTCCACTGGAAGCGGTACTCCTGCTCCCCGGCGCCGGCGCCCATGGGGTCGTCCGGCCAGACGTTGACGGCGCGGGTCTCCCCCGTGTCGTGATCCACGCGGACCAGGAACCCGCCGTAGGAGCCGCCGTAGACCACGTCCGGCTCACCGGGCTTCGCCACGACGTAGCCGCTCTCGCCGCCGGCGGTGGGCTCCCAGTCCCGCACACCGACGGCCCATCCGCCGGCGGAGCGCGAGCGGATGCGCACGGTGGAGTTGTCCTGCTGGCCGCCCAGGAGGCGGTACGGGAAGTCGTCGTCGGTGGAGACCCGGTACATCTGGGCGGTGGGCTGGTTCGCCTGGGTGCTCCAGGTCTCGCCGCCGTCGAAGGTCACGTTCGCGCCGCCGTCGTTCGCCTCGATCATCCGCAGCGGGTCCTCCGGCGCGATCCACAGGTCGTGGTTGTCGCCGTGGGGGGTGGAGATCGACTCGAAGCTCTCACCGCCGTCCTTCGACTTCCAGAACCGCACGTTCAGGACGTAGACCGACTCCGCGTCCGCCGGGTCGGCGTAGATCCGGGTGTAGTACCAGGCCCGCTGCCGGAGCTTGCGCTCGGCGTTGGTCCGCCTCCAAGTCTCACCGCCGTCCCGGGACCGGAAGACGCCGCCCTCCTCCGCCTCGACGATGGCGTAGACGGTGTCCGGGTCCGTAGGCGAGACGGCGACGCCGGAGATGCCCCAGGTGCCCTCCGGCAGGCC
The DNA here is from genome assembly GCA_046538065.1 of Thermoanaerobaculia bacterium. GTDB lineage: Bacteria > Acidobacteriota > Thermoanaerobaculia > Multivoradales > DATKCC01 > JBKHJP01. The sequence continues at coordinate 12,392 of JBKHJP010000004.1, forward strand.
GTCGTTCTCGGTCAGCTCTGCCCACGTATCGCCGCCGTCCGTGGACTTCCAGAGCGACGAGCCCGGGCCGCCGCTCTCCAGGGACCAGGGGGTGCGCTGGACCTGCCAGAACGAGGCGTAGAGCACCCGCGGGTTGGTGGGGTCCATGACCAGGTCGACGGCGCCGGTGTGCTCGTCCACGAAGAGGACCCGCTCCCAGGTCTCCCCGCCGTCCGTCGAACGGAAGACCCCCCGCTCCTCGTTGGGGCCGTAGAGGTGGCCCAGAGCCGCCGCGTAGACCCGGTCCGGGTCCTTCGGATGGATCCGGATGCGGGAGACGTGGCGCGACTCCGCCAGCCCGACGTGGGTCCAGGTGCGCCCGGCGTCGGTGGACTTCCAGACCCCGTCGCCGTGGGAGACGTTGCCGCGGACGGTCTTCTCCCCGGTGCCGACGTAGACCACGTTCGGATCCCACGCGGAGACCGCCACGGCCCCGATGGAGCCGCCGAACCAGCCGTCGGAGACGTTCTTCCAGGCGGTGCCGCCGTCCTCGGTCTTCCAGACGCCGCCGCCGGTGGCGCCGAAGTAGTAGACGTTCGGCACCCCCGGGATCCCGGCGACCGCCGCCGAGCGGCCGCCCCGGTACGGACCCACCTCCCGCCACTCCAGGGCGGCGAGGAGCTCGTCCGGGACGCCGGAGGCCGCCAGCGGGCCGGGACCGGCCTCCCGGCCGTTCGCCTGGGCCGGCGCCGGAGCGGGAGCCACCGCCAGGGCCAGCAGCAGGGCGAGGCACACGGCGGCCGCGAGCGGCGCGTGCAGGATGAAGACGGAAACGGGACTGAGCCGAGAGCTGGTTCGAGACATGTGGGGAGTCCTCCGGTGGTTGCCGGGCGATGCCGGGAAGCGCTCGCGTTCCGAATCGGTGCCGGCAGTCTACCGCGCTGCGATAAGGTGCCGGGCATGGCCGGCACCGGACGTGACGATCCAGCCGAGGCCCTGATCGACTACGACCCGGACCGGACCCCGGATCCGGCGGCGTGGCTCGACCTCGACGAGGACGCGCGAACCCACGCGGTCCAGGCCTGGTGCCGGCGGCAAGGCGTCGAGCTCTCGAACGAGCGGGTCTACGCGGCGATGCTCGCCACGGTGGAGACCCAGGTCGCCATGGGGGACGAGCTGCCCGTGGCCGAGACCGTCGAGCGGCTCCGGCGCGAGGGGTTCAGCCGCCGGGAAGCGGTCCACGCCGTCTCCACCGTCCTCGCCGAGACCATGTACGACGCCTTCTACGGGGAGGAGCCCGGCGCCGACCCCCAGGGTGCCTACTTCGACGAGCTCCGGCGCCTGACGCCCGAGTCCTGGCGCGCGCGCTTCGACGACGAGCCCATCTTCCCCCTCATGTGACGACCCGCCGCGACGTCACGGCGCTCACCGCAAGGAGCTCGCGCGAGCCACGTCCCGGCCCCCCGGGGGGACCGGGGCCCCGGCCGTCCCGTCCCGCGGGACCTGCGCACTGGAGAGGTAACGGATGCGAGTAGCGATCACCGGCAAGCCTGCAGCTCTACAGTAAGGTCGGCAGGATTGCTCGTGCGGGGGCGCCCTCGGAACCCCTGATTGACAAGTCGGCCTCCGAGTGGCAGTCTCCTTGCGCAATATCGTCTGTGCCGTAGCAAAATGGGCTGTTCGGTCAATAAAGGACGGTCAAGGAGAAACGTCGCCGCCTACCTGGCGGTCCCTGGTGCGAGGGGCGGCGATCCGGGAGACCGAAGATCATGCGAGAGCTCTGGCGGCATGTCGCCCTCGGCCTGAGGATCCACAGGCGCCGGCCCCTCCTCAGCCTGGTGATCGTCCTCTCCCTGGTCCTGGGTATCGGGGTCAACACGGCGGTCATCTCCCTCATCGACGCCATCTTCCTCCGCCCATTGCCGGTGGACGACCTGGACCGGCTCGTGGCCGTGTACCGCGCCACCCGGACCGAGTCGGGGGCCTACACCGGCAGGGGCCGGTTCTCGTACCCCACCTACCTCGACCTCCGGGAGCGCAGCCGAACCCTGGACGGGATGGGGCTGTTCACCTGGACGTCGGCGAACTTCTCCGCGGACGGCGTGGAGCCCACCCGGGCGGTGACCATGTTCGCCGACGCCGGGTACTTCGAGAGCCTCGGCGTGGCCCCTTCGAGGGGACGGTTCTTCGAGCCGGACGAGACGGACCACCGCTCGCCCGCCCGCGTCGCCGTCCTCAGCCACGCCGCCTGGGTGGAGCGCTTCGGGTCCGACCCCGGGGCCGTCGGCCGGGAGGTGTACGTCAACCACCTGCCCTTCCGGATCGTGGGGGTGGGCCCTCCGGGCTTCCGCGGGACCCAGCTCCACGTCGACGTGGATGCGTGGATCCCCGTCACGAGCTACCCGGACGTCGGGTTCCTGGGTGAGTACTTCATGGAGCGGGACGTCTCCATCTTCGAGATCGTCGGCCGCCTGGCGCCGGGAGCCACACCGGCGCAGGCCGAGGAGGAGCTGACGACCCTGGGCCGCCAGCTCGAAGCCGAGTACCCGGTGCTGGAGGAGGGCCTGGGGGCGGTGGTCGACCCCCTCCTCGCCGGGGTGCTGCTGCCCCGGGAACGGCCCGACTACGTGGGCTACGCCCAGGTCCTCTCCCTGGCGGCGGCCCTGGTCCTGCTGGTGAGCTGTCTCAACGTGGCGGTCCTGCTCCTGCTGCGCGGGCTCGAACGGGTCCACGAGATCGCGTTGCGCCAGGTCCTCGGCGCCGCGCAGGGCCGCCTGGTGCGACAGCTCGTCGGGGAGAACCTCCTCCTGTTCGCCGTCGGCGGGCTCCTGGCAATCCCGGTGGCCGGGTGGACCCTCGACGTGCTCTGGAAGTTCCGGCCGCCCAGGCTCGCCGAGAGCGCCCTGGACTTCGGCCTGGACGACGCCCGACTCCTCAGCAGCCTGGCGCTGGCGGCGGTCACCGCGACGGTCTTCGGCGTCCTGCCGGCCTGGCGGACCACCCGTCTCGACCCCGCCAGCCACGTCAAGGCCGGCAGAGACTCGGGACCGACTGGGGGCGGGAGGTTCCGCGCCGGCGATGCGCTGGTGGTGGCCCAGGTGGCACTGGCCGTGATCGCGCTCGTGGGCGGCGGGCTGTTCCTCCGCCACCTGGCGGAGGCCCGCAGCATCGAGCTCGGCTTCGAGCCCGAGAACCTGGCGGTGATGACCGTGGCTCCCGGGGACCAGGGGTACAGCGACGAGCAGGTCCGGCAGTTCTACCAGCAGCTCGAGGACCGCGTCCGCGCCCTTCCGGGGGTGGAGTCCGCAGCCTGGTCGGCCAACCGTCTGCTGCGGGGCTCGGTCCTCCAGCGCCACGTCTTCCTTCCGGGGGGGGAGGATCCGGTCAGCGGCGGGGGGCGGCAGTACCACCGAACGAACGCCGTACGCCCCGGCTTCTTCCGCACGGCGGGCATCGCCCTCCTCCGGGGCCGCGACTTCGACGAGACCGACCGGGCGGACGGTCCCGCCGTGGCGATCATCAACCGCACCATGGCGGAGCACCTCTGGCCGGACGAAGACGCCGTGGGAAAGCGCTTCCACTTCAACTATGCGACGGACCCGCCGGTGGAGGTGATCGGAGTCGCCGAAAAGGCCAGGTACCGATACATCCACGAGGACCCGCAGTTCTTCATCTACGTGCCCTTCTCCCAGACCCTCCCGGCCTCGGCCACCCTCCACGTCCGGACCGCCGGCGATCCCGAGGACGTCCTGCCCGCGCTCCGGGAGCAGAGCCGTGCCCTGGACCCGAACCTCCCGGTGGCGGACCTGGCCAGCCTGCAATCGTTCGTCGATGAGGGCCTGTGGCTCGAGCGCGCGGCGGCCAGCTTCCTGAGCGCCATGGGCCTGCTGGCCCTGGTCCTGGTGGTGATCGGGGTCCACGGCGTCATGGCCTTCTCGGTCCGGCGCAGGGCCCGGGAGTTCGGCATCCGCCTCTCCCTGGGGGCGGCCCGCTCCCGGGTGTTGCGGCAGATCCTCGGAGAGGCGGGGCTGCGGGTGGCGGCGGGCCTGGTCCTGGGGGTCGCCGGGGTGGTCCTGGTGCTCCGCCCGGCGGCGGCCAGCTTCCTGGAAGGGGTCGATCCGGTGGCCACGGCGCTCCTGGCGCTGGTAGCCGCCGCCCTCATCGGGGCCGCGGCCCTGGCCGGCACCTTCCGGCCCGCCCACCGCTCCGCCCAGGGAGAGCCCTCGACGCTCCTCCGGGACGAATAGGGCGGCTCCCCCGGCCTCTGGTCCCTGGGCAGATGCGTCCGGTTCGGCAGCCGCAAGACCACGATCCCCCCGGCCGGCCGTGGTATCTTCTTGAGAAGTCGATGACCTGTAGAACCGCTTGCACGGCTCCGGCCCGCAGCGAGCCGGGGACGCGTCCGGCGCCGGGTCCACCATGAGGCGAACCCTTCGTCCGTGCGCCTCGGCGGCCGCCCTGGCCGGGATCCTCCTCCTCGGGTCCGTGGGCGAAGCCCGCGCCGGCCCACGAGCCCTGAGCGCGGCCGAGGCGGCCTGCACCCGGAGCCGAATCGAGGCGCTGGCCGCGCGGACCCACGTCGAGGGGGAACGGGGCGGCCCTGCGGCGGTTCCGGTGACCGTGCTCTACGCCCCGGGGCGCGGGGTCGACCTCAACGGCACGGCCTTCACCAACCAGTGGACCCGGGAGGGAGAGCCGGACCCGACGGCTGCCGGAACCCCCGGAGAGGCGCACCTGGCCTTCACCGTCACCGTCCTGCGCCGGACGCTGCTCAACCCGGAGCGGCCACCGCTCCTCCAGGTGGGGTTCCTCCGGGAGGCGTCGAGCTCCAACCCCGTGGATCCTGGGGATCCCCGGGCCTTCGAGCTGCTCCTCAACCCGACCCTCACCCGAGAGCCCGACCCCGCCTCCCTCCTCCGGATCGACGACCTCGCACCCCGCGCGGCGTCCGCCGTCACCTCCGACTCGAAGCCGGGACGGGGGCTCCGGGTGGACGGCATCACCGAGCCCTGCACCGGCGCCTACTCGCCGGAGGACCTGGAGCTCATGGGAGCCATCGCCCAGCGCGTGCTCCGGCCGTCGGCGTGGAACGGCTCGGCCGTGGCGCCCCGGGCCTTCGATGTCCTGGGAGGCGTGGTCCGGGACGAAGAGCCGGGTGTGTTCCGGGTGGTCTTGCGCGCCGTCGATCCGGCGGACGGGAGCCTCCGGGGCCGCCTGGCGGCGCGGCTCGAGGCACCCAGGACGTCCGGCGGCGGGCTGAGCACGGGGCGGCTCGAGATCCTGCCGGAGGGCACCGAGGGACCGGCTCGCTGGACGCTCTGGGCCGTGCCGCCGGCCTTCCCGGAAGCTCCGGAGCCGGAGGCGGCGCGGTGGTCACCCGGGGCACCCGGGGCCGGCCGGGTCGCCTGGAGCCCGGACGGCGGGGGCGCGCCGGCGAGGACGGAAATCAGCTGGTACCTGCTCCTGCGGGAGACGGAGTGGAACCGGATCCAATTCCTGAAGGGGGTCTCCCTCTCCCCGGCAGGCTTTCCGCTCGACTTCTCCCGGCTGGCGGAATTCTTCGAAGAGGCGTCGACGATTCCCGGCCCCGCCGTCCTGTGGAACGGCTCCTGGCGCGGGGGGATCGACGCCGAGGGGCTTCGGGATCCGCCGCCGCTCCCCCCCGCCGCCGAGCTCACCGCCGAGCGCGGGAGGGAGCTTCGGTTCACGCCGCTCCCGGTCTTCGGCTGGCGGACTGGGGAAACGCCGCTCCTCGCGGTCCCGGGCAGCCCGGTGAACGACTGGTCCAACGCGGCGACCCGGGAGACCTACGCCGCCGTCGCGGCCCGCTACGCCGCTCGCCACCGGCCCCCCTTCCTCTTCCTGGGAAACGAGAACGACGCGTACTTCGCCAGCCATCCGGACGATTACCCCCGGTGGATCGAGGCCTACGAGCAGGCGTACGCGGCGGTCAAGGCGGCCTCCCCCGAGACCCGGGTGGGTCCCGTGTTCCAGTACGAGGAGCTGGCCGGCCTCGCACCGCTCACCGGCCAGACCGATGCCCGGTGGGGCGCCCTCGAGGCCCACGACCTCGCGAGCGTGGACGTGGTGGGGATCACCCTGTATCCCTTCTTCCGGGCCGAGCGGCCTGAGGAGGTGCCCCCGGACCACCTGGCGCCCCTCTTCGAGCGGATCGGCTCCACCCCGGTCGTCCTCACCGAGACCGGCTGGCCCGCGGACGAGCACCCGGCCCTGCCGGTGCCCTGGCGGACCTCCGAGGCGGACCAGGTCACCTACGTGGACCGCCTGTTCGACCTGCTCCGGGGCCGGGACGTCCGGGGCGCGGTCTGGCTCTTCCTCCACCCCTTCCAGGACGACGGCTCGGTCCGGGGGCGTCTGTTCGGGTCGATCTCGCTCCGGGACGAGGCAGGGGCGAAGCGCCCGGTCTACGACGACTGGGTCCGACGGTAACCCGGCTTCGACGCACCGGGCGGGGCGCCCCGCCGGCGTCGCGGACGGGACGGGCTCCGCAGCGATTCCGGAACACCCCTGGGCGGGACCCACCGGGAGACGGTATACAATGGTGCCGGCTCCCGGCCGACCCACCCACCGGAGAGGTGCGTCCGGGAGCTCAACGGAAGGAGATCGTCATTCGCGTCGTACCGTATCCACTCGATTCGAACCCCGACCCACGCAGGCCCCACGACCAGGCACCCACCGGCCATTCCCGCCCCCTGGCGGCTCCTCCCCCCGAAGACGCCTCCTCGCGGCGCCGCGCGCCCCTCAACGACCCCCGCTGGGAGGTCGACGCCTGCGGCGTGGGCTTCGTCGCCGACCTCCACGGCCGGCCCTCTCACGAGATCGTCGAGCAAGGTCTCGAAATCCTGGTGAACCTGACTCACCGGGGCGCCGCCGGCGCGGACGAGACCACCGGCGACGGCGCCGGCCTGCTCCTCCAGATGCCCCACGACCTGATGGCCGCCGCCGCCCGGGAAGAGGGCATCACCCTGCCCGGCCCCGGTGAGTACGGCGTCGGGATGCTCTTCCTGCCCCGGGACGAGGGGCTCCGGCGCCGGTGCGAGGAGCTGTTCGAGGAGGCGGTGCGGAGCCGCGGCCACGAGCTCCTGGGCTGGCGCGACGTGCCGGTGGACCCCTCGGCCCTGGGGCGGATCGCCTCGGAGAAGGAGCCGGTCATCCGCCAGGCGTTCCTCGGCCGGGGCGCCGCCGGGGCCGGAGCCCCGGGGGGCACGGACCCCGACGCCTTCGAGCGGGACCTCTACGTCCTGCGCAAGGCGGCCGAAGGCCGCTGGCTCCGGGCCGGCGCTCGGATCCCGGAGGACGTCTACGTCGTCAGCCTGAGCAGCCGGACCCTGATCTACAAGGGCCTGCTCCTGGCCTGGCAGCTCCCGCGGTACTTCCCGGACCTGGTGGACCACAGGATGACCAGCGCCCTGGCCCTGGTCCATCAGCGTTTCTCCACCAACACGTTCCCCGAGTGGGACCTGGCCCAGCCGTTCCGGTACCTGGCCCACAACGGCGAGATCAACACCCTCCAGGGCAACGCCAACTGGATGCGTGCCCGGGAGGCGATGCTGGCGAGCGACCGGCTCCGGCCGGGGGACCTGGAGCTGCTCAAACCCATCGTCCGGGCCGGCGCGAGCGATTCGGCGTGCTTTGACGACGTCCTGGAGCTCCTGGTCCAGGGGGGGCGGTCGCTCTCCCACGCGATCATGATGATGATCCCGGAGGCCTGGGAGCGGGACCCGCGGATGAGCGAGGAGCTCCGGGGCTTCTACGAGTACCACGCCATGCTCATGGAGCCCTGGGACGGCCCGGCCTCCATCGCGTTCACCGACGGCCGGACGATCGGGGCGACCCTGGACAGGAACGGCCTGCGCCCGTCGCGCTACGTGGTCACCAAGGACGGGCTGGTGGTCATGGCGAGCGAGGTGGGGGTGCTCGACCTCCCGGCCTCCCGCGTCGTCCGGAAGGGCCGTCTCCAGCCCGGGCGCCTCTTCGTGGCCGACCTGGCGGAGCACCGGATCGTCGGCGACGCCGAGGTCAAGCACCGGATCGCCACCAGCCGGCCGTACGCCCGCTGGGTGGACGAGCAGAAGGTGCGCCTGGACGAGCTGCCGGTGCCGGAGGAGCCCATCGAGCCGGGGCGCGACGACCTGTTCCGGCTGCAGAAGGTCTTCGGCTACACGGTGGAGGACATCCACGTGTTCCTCCGCCCCATGGCGGAGACCGGCGGCGAGCCGGTGGGGGCCATGGGGGACGACTCGCCCCTGGCGGCGCTGTCCGAACGGCCGAAGCTCCTCTACGAGTACTTCCGCCAGCACTTCGCCCAGGTCTCGAACCCGCCCATCGACGCCATCCGCGAGGAGCTGGTCACCAGCCTGGTGACCATGGTGGGGACCGAGGGAAACCTGCTGGACGAGACCCCGGAGCAGGCCCACCTGCTGGAGCTGCCCCACCCGATCCTGAGGAACCGGGAGCTGGCGAAGCTCCGGGAGGTGGAGGTGGGGAGCTTCCGGTCGCTGACGCTCTCGACCTTCTGGCAGCCCCCGGTGGACGACCGGCCGGCGGGACCCGTCCTGGAAGAGGCCCTGGAGGAGCTCTGCCGCCGGGCCGAGGAGGCGGTGGAGTCGGGCCGCACCGTCCTCATCCTCTCCGACCGGCCGTCCATGCGCACCCCCGACGAGCACCCGGACGAGAACCTGGCACCGATCCCGGCGCTCCTGGCGACGGGTGCCGTCCACCACCACCTGATCCGCCGGGGGCTGCGCAAGCGCTGCGGCCTGGTGGTGGAGTCCGGCGAGCCCCGGGAGAGCCACCACTTCGCCCTGCTCATCGGCTACGGCGCCTCCGCCGTCAACCCGTGGATGGCCTTCGACGTCCTGGTGGACCTGATCGAGGGCGACGACCTGGCCGCCCGCAAGGGCCCGGACGGCCGCCCGGAGGAGCCCGAGTACGAGGGCGTCCGGGACCGCTATATCCAGGCCGCCTCGAAGAGCCTCCTCAAGGTCCTCTCGAAGATGGGGATCTCCACCCTCCAGAGCTACCACGGGGCCCAGATCTTCGAGGCCGTGGGCCTCGACCGGGAGCTCGTGGAGCGCTACTTCACCGGCACCCCCAGCCGGATCGGCGGCGCCGGCATCGACGCCATTGCCGAGGAGTGCCGGCGGCGCCACCGGAGCGCCTATCCGAGGCGCTACACCGCCGAGTACCACCTGGAGTGGGGCGGCGAGTACGCCTGGCGCGCCGAGGGCGAGGACCACGCCTGGACGCCCATGGCCATCGCCCACCTCCAGCGGGCCGTGCGCGAGGACGACGCCGAAGCCTACCGGGAGTTCACCGAAGCGGCGGCCGAGTCGGACGAACGGCGCCTGACGCTCCGGGGCCTGCTGGATTTCCGGGGCGACCGGCCCGCCGTGCCACTGGGGGAGGTGGAGCCGGAGGAGGCGATCCTCGCCCGTTTCAAGACCGGCGCCATGAGCCTGGGCTCCATCAGCATCGAGACCCACGAGACCCTGGCCATCGCCATGAACCGCCTGGGCGGCAAGTCCAACACCGGCGAAGGGGGCGAGGACGAGGGCCGCTACACGCCGGACCCCTCCGGCGACAGCCGCCGGAGCTCGATCAAGCAGGTGGCCTCCGGGCGCTTCGGCGTCACCGCCGCCTACCTGGCCAACTCGGACGAGATCCAGATCAAGATGGCCCAGGGGGCGAAGCCCGGCGAGGGGGGACAGCTCCCGGGCTCGAAGGTCTCGGTGGAGATCGCCGCGGTGCGCCACTCGACGCCGGGGGTGGGCCTCATCTCGCCGCCCCCCCACCACGACATCTACTCCATCGAGGACCTGGGCCAGCTCATCTTCGACCTGAAGAACGCCAACCCCCGGGCGCGGATCAACGTCAAGCTGGTGGCCCGGGCGGGGGTGGGCACCATCGCCGCTGGCGTCGCCAAGGCCCACGCCGACGTGGTGCTGATCTCCGGCGACTCCGGCGGCACCGGGGCGTCTCCCTGGTCGAGCATCAAGCACGCCGGCATCCCCTGGGAGCTGGGGCTGGCGGAGACCCACCAGGTCCTGGTGGACAACGGCCTCAGGAGCCGGATCGTGGTGGAGACCGACGGGGGCCTCAAGACCGGCCGGGACGTGGTGATCGCGGCGCTCTTGGGAGCCGAGGAGTTCGGCTTCTCCACCGCGCCGCTCATCACCCTGGGCTGCATCTACCTCCGGAAGTGCCACCTCAACACCTGCTCGGTGGGGATCGCCACCCAGCGCCCGGAGCTGCGCAAGAAGTTCGCCGGCGAGCCCGAGCACGTGGAGCGCTACCTCCGCTTCGTCGCCCGGGAGGCGCGGGAGCTCATGGCCCGCCTCGGCTTCCGCACGGTGAACGAGATGGTAGGCCAGGTGGGGGCCCTGGAGGCGGTCCGGGCGGCCTCCGCCTGGAAGGCGACGGGCCTCGACCTCGCGCCCGTCCTCGCCCCGGCCGCCGCGGAGAAGCCCACCGACCTCTACTGCAACGTGGCCCAGGACCACGGCCTGGACCAGCAGCTCGACCACGAGCTGATCCGTCGAGCCCGGGCGGCCCTGGAATCGACCAACGGCCCCGTGCCGGTGGACGAGGAGCTGCCGATCAAGAACGCCCACCGCACCGTGGGGGCCATGCTCAGCCACGAGCTCGCCCGGCGGCGCGGGAGCGAGGGCCTGCCGGACGGGACCATCCGGTTCCGCTTCAACGGCTCGGCGGGGCAGAGCTTCGGGGCGTTCCTGTCCCGGGGCATCCGCTTCGACCTGGAGGGCGACGCCAACGACTACATGGGCAAGGGGCTCTCCGGCGGCGAGCTGGTGGTCTTCCCGTCACCGGACGCCTCCTTCACACCGGAGGAGAACATCATCGTGGGCAACGTCTCCTTCTACGGCGCCACCGGCGGCCGGGCCTACCTCCGGGGCATGGCCGGCGAGCGCTTCTGCGTGCGCAACAGCGGTGTGTCCGCCGTGGTGGAGGGGGTCGGCGACCACGGCTGCGAGTACATGACCGGCGGCCGGGTGGTGATCCTGGGGGGCATCGGCCGGAACTTCGCCGCCGGCATGAGCGGCGGGATCGCCTACGTCCTGGCGGACCCCCTGGCCGGGACCGTAACGGACGGAGCGGCCTCGAACGGCCACGGCCGCGACGAGGCGATCGCCGCCGTCAACCGGGAGATGGTGGAGCTCGAGGCGCTGGAGGAGGCGTCCGAGATCGAAGAGGTCCGGCGCATGATCGAGGAGCACCGGGAGCACACCGGCAGCAGCGTGGCCGGCGCGGTCCTCGCCGACTGGCCCGCCGCCGTCCCCCGCTTCATCAAGGTCATGCCCGTGGACTACAAGCAGGCCCTCGCCACCGGCACGGCCAGCAGGGAGTACTGATGGGCAAGACCGATCACACGGTACGGCCCTTCGGCGTTGCTCAGGGCAGGCCCTTCGGCTGCGCTCGAGGCATGCAGGGTCCAAACCCCCGCCCCAACGGAGAGAGCGGTCCGCCTTCGAGCCGGAAGGCACCGAACGGTTCAGGGTCCGGTCCGGGGCTCCCGCGCCGGCGACCTCGAAGCCCCGGCCGCTTGCCCACCTCTCGGGTAGCACGGGTGCCCCGCGCCGGGGCTGAGCGGAGCTGCGCGCCGAGCGCCGCCTGCACCACCACGCGCGCAGCGTTCGCCGGCGCGGGAGCCCCGGACCGGACCTCAACCGAGCTCCGCGGCGCCCGACGGTGCATCCACGCGCACCCGATGCATCTGACGCACAGCCTGTACAGCCGACAGAGGACGTTACACCATGGGTAAGCCAACCGGATTTCTCGAGCACGGCCGCAGGGGCGTCCCCAAGCGGCCCAAGGACGAACGCAAGGAGGACTGGCGGGAGGTCTACACCGGCCGCCCGGCGGACGAGGTCGCCGTCCAGGGCGCTCGCTGCATGGAGTGCGGCATCCCCTTCTGCCAGACCGACACCGGCTGCCCCCTGGGCAACCTCATCCCCGACTGGAACGACCTCGTCTACCGCGGCGACTGGGAGGAGGCGATCCGCCGCCTCCACGCCACCAACAACTTCCCGGAGATCACCGGCCGCGTCTGCCCGGCCCCGTGCGAGGAGGCCTGCACCCTCAACATCAACGAGGACCCGGTGGCGATCAAGCTGATCGAAAAGTCGATCGCCGATCGCGCCTACGACGAGGGCTGGGTCGTCCCGGAGCCCCCGGCCTCGAAGACCGGCAAGCGGGTCGCCGTCGTCGGGAGCGGCCCCGCCGGCATGGCCGGCGCCCAGCAGCTCGCCCGGGCGGGCCACGACGTGACCCTCTTCGAGCGCGAAGACCGGACCGGTGGCCTCCTGCGCTACGGCATCCCGGACTTCAAGATGGACAAGAACGTCATCGACCGCCGGGCCGCCCAGATGGAGGCCGAGGGGGTGACGATCCGCGCCGGCGTCCACGTGGGCGTCGACCTCCCGGCCGCCGAGCTCCTGGACGGCTTCGACGCGGTCCTCCTCGCCTGCGGCTGCGAGCACCCCCGGGACCTGCCCGTCGAGGGCCGCGACCTCCAGGGCGTCCACTTCGCCCTGGACTTCCTGATCCAGCAGAACCGCCGCCTGGCCGGCGACCCCATCCCGCCGGAGGACGAGATCCTCGCCACCGGCAAGCGCGTGGTGGTCCTGGGCGGCGGCGACACCGGCTCCGACTGCATCGGCACGAGCCTGCGCCAGGGGGCGGCCCACGTCCTGAACGTGGAGCTTCTGCCACAGCCCCCCGAGACCCGGGCCCCCCAGCCGCCGTGGCCCTGGTGGCCGAACCGGCTCATGACCAGCCACGCCCACGAGGAGGGCGGCGAGCGCCGCTGGTCGGTGATGACGAAGCGCTTCCTGGGCGAGGGCGGGCGCCTGACCGGCCTGGAGGCGGTGGAGGTGGAGTGGGACACCGACCCCGGGACCGGCCGCCCAGTCATGAAGGACGAGGTCCCCGGCAGCCGGTTCCGGATCGACTGCGACCTGGTGCTCCTGGCCCTGGGCTACGTCCACCCCGTCCGGGAGGGCCTGGTGGCGGCCCTGGAAGCCGACGGCCTGGAGCTCACCGAGCGGGGCCACGTGGCCACCGGCCGGGACTGGCGCACCAGCCTGGAGAAGGTCTTCTGCGCCGGCGACATGACCCGGGGCCAGTCCCTGGTGGTCAACGCCATCTCCGACGGCCGCCGGGCCGCCCGGGAGCTCGACCGCTGGCTCATGGGCGAGACCGAGCTCCCCGCCGGCCCCCGCCGGGACCTCCCGGACATGCTCGCCGGCGCGCGGGCCCGGCCGAGCGCCGAAGCCACCCCGCCGGTCGAGGAACGCGAGGCCGCCGTCACCGCCGACGAGGGGTGATCCCTCTCGTAGGCAGCATGGGATGCTCGTTGAAAGCATGAGTCGCGTGTAGGGGCGGAGCTCGCCTCCGCCCGGGAGCTCGCCTCCGCCCGGGAGCTCGTCTCCGCCCGGGAGCTCGCCTCCGCCCGGAGGTGGGCGGGAATTCGTGGCCTTCCCCCGCGGCTTGTCATCAAGGACCGACCGGAGCCCTTCCCATGACCCGAAGACCCCTGGCCGAGCCGCCGCCCGAGGCGGCGACGGGACGACCCGCAGACCTCGACGCCCCACCCGCCGTGGAACGGATGCCGGAGGCCGCCTCCAGCTCCACGCCACACGCTGGCCGCGAGGAGACCCCGGAGGCCGAGCCGGGCGCGCCGCAGGCAGACCTGCGGTTCCCGGTACCGGAGTCCCTCGGCGAGGCCGCTCCGCCGACGGCCGGCACCGGCTGGCGGGAGCTCCTCTCCTCCCTGGTGGCGGTGACCGAGGGGCTCCACCTGGCCTCGGACCTCAAGCGCGGCCTGGAGGAGGCGGCCCGGCGGGTGGCGCGGCTCGTGCCCTACGACACCCTGGGGGTGCTGCTCCTGGACGAGCGGGGCCGGGACCTGAGCTTCTTCGTCGCCCTCGGGTACCCCGACGACGTGGCGGAGCACTGGCGCCTGGGCCTGGGCCAGGGGGTGGTCGGGACCGTCGCCAAGACCGGGCGGCCCCTCCTGGTGGCGGACGTCCAGAGCGAACCCCGCTACCTCAACGCCGGCGAAGGGATCGCCACCGAGCTCGCGGTGCCCATGGTCTCCCGGGGCCGGGTCATCGGCGTGCTGGAGGTGGGCAGCCGCCGGCCCGGCGCCTACACCGAGGAGCACCAGGGCCTCCTGGAGACGGTCGCCGGCCTCCTGGCCACCGCCGTCGAGGGCGCCCGCCTCTACCAGGCGACCCGGGAGCAGGCCCGGATGCTCTCGCTCCTCCACGAGGCGAGCCGGGAGCTTTCGGCGATCCTGGACCGGGACCGGCTCCTGGAGCGGGTGGCGGACATGGTCCACCGGCTCATCGACTACGACGTCTTCACCGTCATGCTCTGGAACCCGGAGGCCCACCGACTGGAGCCGGTGCTGGCCCGCTTCCGGGACGGCCTGGACGTGGGCCGGATCGACCCCATGCCCCTGGGCCACGGGGTCTGCGGCACCGCCGCGGCCCTGCGCAAGGCGATCCGGGTACCCAACGTGACCCTCGATCCGCGCTACGTGGCCTGCTCCCACCCGGTGGAGATCCGCTCGGAGCTGGCGATCCCGCTGCTCTTCGAGGATCGCCTGCTGGGCGTGGTGGACCTGGAGAGCTCGGAGTTCGACGCCTTCAACGCCCGGGACGAGGAGCTCCTCTCCACCCTGGGCTCGTCGCTGGCCATCGCCCTGGAGAACGCCCGGCTCTACGCCAAGGTCCGCGCCAGCGAGCGGCGGATGGAGAGCGACCTGGCCATGGCCCGGGAGATCCAGAAGCGCCTGCTCCCCAGGGCTTCGCCCCTCCTGCCGGGTCTCCAGGTGGGGGTCGGGTACCAGCCGGCGCGGGAGCTCGGCGGCGACTTCTACGACCTGCTGCCCTTCGGGGACGAGCGGGTGGCCTTCGCGGTCGGCGACGTTTCGGGCAAGGGGAGCCCCGCCGCCCTCTACGGCGCCCTGGCGGTGGGCATGCTCCGGGAGCACGCCCTCCACAACACCTGCTGCGACCCCGGCGTGATCCTCTCGGAGCTCAACGAGAAGCTCCACCAGCTCGGCCTCGGGAACCGCTTCCTGGCCATGGCCTTCGGTATCTTCGACGCCCGCACGTCCACGGTGAGCCTGGCCTCCTCGGGCCTGCCCCACCCCTGGCGACTCGGCCCCGGCGGAATCGCCGAACCGGTGCTCGTGGAAGGCGTCCCCCTGGGCCTCCTGCCGGGCCGCACGTACGAGGTGGCGACCCTGGAGCTCGCCCCGGGACACGGCCTGGTGGTGGCGTCCGACGGGATCGAGGAGGCCCGCCGGGCCGACGACGAGGAGTTCGGCCCCGAGCGGGTGCGGACGGTCCTGACCCGCCTGGCCGGCGAGCCGGCGGCGGAGATCGCCGAGGGCCTCCTGGCCGACGTGCGGCGCTTCACCGGCTCCGAAGACCCCTCCGACGACCGGACGATCCTGGTCCTCAAGGGCCGTTGAGGGGCGCCGGAGTCCCGGTCGGGCTCCCGCAGGAGGCTCTTCACCGCCGGAGCTCCCGGAGCAGGTGGGGAAGCTCCGGCAGGATGAGCTCGTCGAGAGCCAGGCGGACGGCGGCGGCGGAGCCGGGCAGGGCGAAGAGCGCCGTGCGCTCGGCGAGGCCGGCGACGGCCCGGCTCAGCATCGCCGCGGCACCGACCTCCCGGTACGAGAGCATCCGGAAGAGCTCGCCGAAGCCGTCCAGGCGCTTGTCCAGGAGGCGCTCCACGACCTCGACCGTGGTGTCGCGCCGCGAGATCCCGGTGCCCCCGGTGGTGACGATCACCTCCGCCCCCTCCGAGACGATCCAGCGGTGGAGGCGGGCGTCGATCTCCGTCGGGTCGTCGGGCACCAGCACCCGCTCCACCACGCGGTGGCCGCCCGCCTCCAGGGCGTCGACGATCCGCCGCCCCCCTTCGTCGGTCTCCAGGGTCCGGGTGTCGGAGACGGTCAGGACCGCGCAGGCGGCGCTCATCCCCTCCGCGGCACGGCGGTGCTCCCGGGTCGGCGCGCTCATCCCCGACAGGATATCGCCGACCCCTTCCGTGGGCTCCCTACCGCGGCCAGCGTACCGAGAGGCCCGTGCCCACGAACCAGTCCCCGGCGTCGTCCGTCAGGCCGGCGCCACCGAAGAGGTCGAGCTGGAGGTTCGGCCGCACCAGGTAGGTGAAGCCCCCGTCCACCGAGACGTCGGACGAGCCGGGGGCGTCCACCGGTTCCTCGCCGAAGACCTCGGCGAAGGCGCCGAGTCGCGGGCTCAGGGCGAACCCCAGGGCCGCGGTGTAGACGAACCGCGAGAAGGTCTCCCGCACCGCCCGCCGCCCGGGGCCTCCCCCGGTGACCTCCGAGGACCAGGCCATGCCCAGGTTGTACCCGAGGGCGACCCGCTCCGTGAGGTCGTGGCCGACGGCCAGGCGGAAAGAGGGGTCGTAGCGGTCGCTGGTGAGCTCGTCGTCCCCCACCGGGAGCGAGACCCCGGCGAGCAGGGCCACCGCGGGACCGCCGGTCTCGCCGTCGCGCAGGCTCACCTTCGCTCCCAGCTCGGCGTCCGCCACGCCGTCCGTCTCGCCGTTGGCGTCGACCTCCACCAGCCCCGCCCAGCCCACGCGGAGCTCGGTGCGGCCCCCCACGCCGATCCGGGCCAGGGTACCGGGCCCCTCCAGCACGTCGACGGAGGCGCCGCCGGCCTCGTCGACCCGGGTCAAGAGCACGCCGGCCTCGAGCTGGAAGAAGCCGGGGGCCACCACCGCCGCCGACTCGGTCTGGTCCGGCCGGTCGGTGACCAGCTCACCGGGGGTCTCCGGTGGAGGGCCCTGGGCCTCCAGGGGTACGGCCGCCGCCAGCGCGGCCGCAAGGCTCAGGAGCAGTGGAAGCGCTCGCGGGAGGGTCGGACGGGACACGGAATCGCTCATGGTTTTTGGCTCTCCTGCGGTAGAAATTTTGAGGAACCAAAATTCTAGATGCTGGCACCTGCCCGGGTCAATCCAGAGCAGGTGTCAGAATGGGGGTGAACCGGCAGGGAAGGGAGCGGTTGACATCTGGGGCCGCCGGACATAGCCTGATGTACATACATCGATCGAAAGGAGTCACGATGGTTTGGAAGCGTACCGAGTCCGAGTCTCAGGAACCCACTGCCTACTCACCCCGCCCGCCGGCGGACGCCACACCTCCGGGGAGCCGGAAGGAGCGGGCGGTCATCGGCTCGACGATCTCGGTTCAGGGCGACATCACCGGCGAGGAGGACCTCACCATCCTCGGCCGGATCCAGGGGACGGTGGACGTCAAGGGCAACAGCGTCACCATTGGTTCGACGGGCCACGTCAAGGCGGACGTCCACGCGGCGACCATCGTCGTGGAGGGCGAGGTGGAGGGGAACCTCTACGGCGGCGACCAGATCATCCTCAAGAGCTCCGGGCACGTCCGGGGCAACCTGACCGCCCCCCGGGTGGCCCTGGAGGACGGCGGTCAGTTCAAGGGGGCGATCGACATGGAGCCCAAGCGCACCAACGGCTCCCCTTCCCTGGCCGCGGGCTCGAGCACCGGCTCGAAGCCGGCGGACCGCAAGGGGAGCGAGGCACCCGCCGGCGCCGCCTCCGGAAGCGGCGCCAAGGCGAGCTCCGGAAACGAGAAGGCGGCGAGCGAAGCCGGAGGCTGACCCCGAGGTGCGCCCCTTCTGGAAGCGCTCGGGGCGCCCGCGACGCGGGCGCCCCGAGGAGACTCGCGGCCCGGGCTCGTCCGCCCGGGCCGTTCGTGCCGTGGGACAGGGCACCCGGGAGGCCCGGGAGCTCCCCGAGGTCGAGCCGGTCCGGCTCCGATCCCTGGCCTTCGGCGACCTCCTCGATGCCATGGTGGCCGGCGGAGCGTACCGGTTCCTGGACCTGGGGCCCGCCGTGGGTCCGAACATCGAGTACCTGTCCCGGTGCGCCCTGTCGGTCCAGGTGGCCGATCTCTGGAGCAGTCTGGCGCGCCCGGAGCCGCGGGCCTGGGATCGTGCCCTCGAAGCGTTGGCACCGGAGGGGGGCGGGCCCGGGTACCATGCGGTGCTCGCCTGGGACCTGCTCAACTACCTGGACCGGGAGCAGCTCCACGAGATGGCCGACCGCCTGGCGGCGGTGACCCGTCCGGGGGGCTACGTCTACACCCTGGTCTACTACAGCCGGGAAATGCCCGCGGAGCCGGTCCGCTTCCGGATCGCCGACCGCGAGACCCTGACCCATCGGCCCCCGGTCTCGGTCCGGCCGGCACCACGCTATCCCCAGGGCCTGGTGGAGCAAGCCTTCCAGGGATTCCGGATCGAGCGTGGATACCTCCTGAAGACCGGCCTGCACGAGTTCCTGTTCGAGCGCAAGGCCGACGCCGCGGCGCCGCAACCCGGCCCGGACGGCGAGGGCTCCGGGGAAGCCGAAGGCACCGGGGACGGCGAGGGGGAGCCCCCCGGCCCGGACCCGGTGTAGGGGCGGAGCTCGACTCCGCCCGGGCTACCCCCGGAGCGGCGGCTTCTTACGCCCCTTGAGCTTCGCCTTGAGGTAGTCGCGGTTCATCCGGGCGATCCACTCCACCGAGATCCCCTTGGGGCAGACCGCCTCACACTCCCGGAACAGCGAGCAGGAGCCGAAGCCCTCCTCCTGCATGGTGTTCACCATGGCCTCCACGCGCTCGTAGCGCTCCGCCTGTCCCTGGGGCAGGAGCCCCAGGTGCGCCACCTTGGAGGAGGTGAACAGGTGCGCCGCGCCGTTGGGGCACTGGGCCACGCAGGCGCCGCAGCCGATGCAGGTGGCGGCGTCGAAGGCGTCGTCGGCGCTCTGCTTGGGGACCGGGACGGTGTTCGCCTCCGGCGCCTCGCCGGTGCGGACCGACACGTATCCGCCCGACTCGATGATCCGGTCGAAGGCGCTCCGGTCCACCACCAGGTCCCGGAGCACCGGGAAGGCATCGGCCCGCCAGGGCTCGACCGTGATGGTGTCGCCGTCCCGGAAGGCGCGCATGTGGAGCTGGCAGGCGGCGGTGAGCTTCCACGGGCCGTGGGCCTCGCCGTTGATCATCATCCCGCAGGAGCCGCAGATCCCCTCCCGGCAGTCGTGGCCGAACTCGATCGGCCGCTCGCCGCGCTCGGTCAGCCCTTCGTTGACCACGTCGAGCATCTCCAGGAACGACATGTCGGGGCTGACGTCCCTGGCCTCGTGGCGCTCCATGCGCCCCGCGGCGTCCCGGCTCTCCTGGCGCCAGACGTAGAGGGTGAGATCCATTACTTGTAGCTCCTTTGCGTCGGCTTGACGTGCTCGAACTCCAGCTCTTCCTTGTGCAGGCGGGGCTCGCCGCCGGTGTGCTCCCAGGCGGCGGCGTACGAGAAGTCCCGGTCGTTGCGCAGGGCCTCGCCCTCCTCCGTCTGGTGCTCCTCCCGGAAGTGGCCGCCGGCCGACTCCTCCCGGTGCAGGGCGTCCCGGCACATGAGCTCGGCGAGCTCGAGGAAGTCGGCCACCCGGCCCGCCTTCTCCAGGGCCTCGTTCAGGTGCTCGCCGTCGCCGGGGACGCGGACGTTCGACCAGAACTCCTCCTTGAGGCGGGGCACGATCTCCAGGGCCTTCGCGAGGCCGTCGGCGTTCCTGGCCATGCCGCAGTACTCCCACATCACCCGCCCGAGCTCCCGGTGGAGGGAGTCCACCGTGCGCTCGCCCTGGATCGACAGGAGCCGGGCCACCCGGTCCCGGACCTCCTCCTCCGTCTGGGCGAAGGCCGGGTGGTCCGCGTCGACCGTCTCGCCCATCCTCGGCGCCAGGTAGTCGCCGATCGTGTAGGGCAGGACGAAGTAGCCGTCCGCCAGGCCCTGCATGAGGGCCGAGGCCCCGAGGCGGTTCGCCCCGTGGTCGGAGAAGTTCGCCTCGCCGATGGCGAACAGCCCCGGCACCGTGGTCTGGAGCTGGTAGTCGACCCACAAGCCGCCCATGGTGTAGTGGGGCGCCGGGTAGATCCGCATGGGGGTGCGGTAGGGGTCGTCGCCGGTGATCTTCTCGTACATCTCGAAGAGGTTCCCGTACCGGGCCTCGATCTGGTCCCTGCCCAGCCGCTCGATGGCGTCGGCGAAGTCCAGGTAGACACCGACCCCGGTGGGACCAACCCCGCGGCCCCGGTCCACCTCGTGCTTCGCCGCCCGGGAGGCGATGTCGCGCGGGACCAGGTTGCCGAAGGCCGGGTAGCGGCGCTCCAGGTAGTAGTCCCGCTCTTCCTCCGGGATCGCCTGGGGCGGCCGGTCGTCGTCCGGGTCCTGGGGCACCCAGATCCGGCCGTCGTTTCGGAGCGACTCGCTCATCAGGGTGAGCTTCGACTGGTGCTCCCCCGCCGGGGGGATGGCGGTGGGGTGGATCTGGGTGAAGCAGGGGTTGGCGAAGTACGCCCCGCGCCGGTGGGCCCGCCAGGCCGCCGTGACGTTGCAGCCCATGGCGTTGGTGGAGAGGTAGTAGACGCGGGAGTAGCCGCCCGTGGCCAGGACCACCGCGTCGGCGGCCCAGCGCCGGATCTCGCCGGTCACCAGGTCCCGGGTGATCACCCCCTTGGCGTGGCCGTCCACCAGGACCACGTCGAGCATCTCGGTCCGGGAGTGGACCTCCACCTTCCCGCGATGGACCTGGCGCATGAGGGCCTGGTAGGCCCCCAGGAGCAGCTGCTGGCCGGTCTGGCCCCGGGCGTAGAAGGTCCGCGACACCTGGGCGCCGCCGAACGAGCGGTTGTCGAGGAGGCCCGAGTACTCCCGGGCGAAGGGCACGCCCTGGGCCACCGCCTGGTCGATGATGTTGAGCGAGAGCTGGGCCAGGCGGTAGACGTTCGCCTCCCGGGCCCGGAAGTCGCCCCCCTTGACCGTGTCGTAGAACAGGCGCCAGA
>JBKHJP010000147.1:0-9422 GCA_046538065.1 Thermoanaerobaculia bacterium
GCGCCGGGATCTGTCCCTGTGGGGAGGGCCAGATCCCGGTCAGGCGGGCGCTCGGGCCGCCGCCGTCCGGAAGCCCCGGCCCCGGCCCGCCCCCTCCCACGGGGTCAGCCTGCATGCACGCTCAACAGGCGGCCGAGCTCTGCCCCGGCGGCGAGTCCCTCGCGGAGTGAGCCAGTCGGGCGGGCCCCCCCGGCCCACCCCGAGCGCCCCGGCGCGGACTGCACGGTCGTGTGAAGCGGCCGAGCTCTGCCTCGGCCGGGGCGGGGGAGGGGCGAACCGGAGGGCGACCGGGCCGAAGCGAAGGGCTTCCAATCCGTCTCTACGGGCCGTGCATGTGCCGGCCCAACCCCAAGACCCCTCCGGCGGCCAGGAGGAGGCCCAGGACCCAGAGGCCCCATTCGCCCAGGGTGGGGATCTCCAGCACCGAGGCCCGGGCGAGGACGAGGAAGACCGTGGGGTCCTCCGGCTCCTCCGTCGCCGGGTCGTCCGTCGGGCGGGTGGCCTCGTTCGAGGAGAGGCCGTCGGCGTCGTAGTGGACGGTTCCCTGGTTGGCGACGGCCGTGTCCGGAGGTGTGTCTTCGGGGATCGTGGCCTCGATGGTGAGCGTCACCGAGTCGCCGGAAGGGATCTCGCCGTTCCAGGTGAGGGTGTTGGTGTCGGGATCGGCGGTGGCGGTGCCGGAGTCGGCGGCGGCCGAGACCAGGAGGAGCTCCGCCGGCAGGACGTCCACGAACTCGTCCCCCGGGTTGTCTTGCTGGAGCCCGGGGCCGAGGTTCGTGAGGACCACGGTGTAGACCACCGTCCCGCCCTGGGCGCCATCCCCGCCGGTCACCGCCTTGGTGCCCACGACGTCGGACCGGAAGGTCCCGGTGTCGAGCTCGTAGGCCCCCAGATCACAGGCCGCTTCCTGGGGCCGGGGGATCCCGCGCTGGTCGATGGCCGGCGGCGGGCAGCCCGCGGCGGCGTCGAAGGCCGGGCTGGCCTGGTCCAGCGCCATCGTCTCGGTGGGCCCGCCGTTGTCGGCCAGGGCGGCGAGCAGGGGGTCGGCGGTCACCGCGGCCGATCCACAGGCGTTGGCGCCGGTGGCGTTCGACTCGATGAGGTTGGCGCCCTGGTGGATGACCGTCGTGCCGGCCGTGGCGAAGCAGTCGTTGCCGGCACCGAAGGTGTTCGGGTCCGGCGGGTCCGCCGGGTCGGCGGTACTGTCAGCGAGGATCGAGTCCTCCAGGGTGAGGGTCGTGCCGGGGGCGTCCGTCGAGGCGATGGTGTTGCCCACGCCGTCGTCCTGGAAGTGGTGGAAGATGGCGCCCCCGGCGCCCTGGCCGTCCTCGCCGTTTCCTCCGTCCCCCGCGCCTCCCTCCACCGCATTGCCGGCGAGGGTCGAGCTCTCCGCCGTGATCGCGCCGCCGAGGTTGAAGACCGCGCCGCCGAGGCCCGCCCCGCCGCCGCTCCCGTCGCCTCCCCGGGCAGCGTTCCCGCTCAGCGTGGAGTTCCTCAGGGTGGCCGTGCCGAAGTGGTTGAAGAGCACGCCGCCGAGACCGGCTCCGCCGCCGCCGAAGTCGCCACCGCTCGCGGTCGCGCCGGCGCCGGCGAACGCGCCGGCGCTCGCCTCCTTCCCGCCACCGCCGGCGAAGCCGCCACTGACGCCGCCGGGTATGCCGGCTTCGTCGCCGCTACCGCCACCGAAACCCCCGTCGCCGGCCAATCCTCCGCCGCCACCGAAGCCGCCATTGCCGGTGGGTCCCCCGCCACCGCCGCCCACGCCGCCGCCGCCGGCTCCGTCGTCGGAGCCGCCGCCGCCGCCGAAGGCCCCTCCACCCCCGTTGTCGAATCCGCCGTCGCCGCCGCCATCGGCCCCGGCTCCGGGGCTGAGTCCCCCGGTCTCGCCGTCCACGGCGAACCCGCCGCCGCCGCCGCCGTTGCCGAAGGCGTTGCCGCCGTCGCCGCCGATGTCGCTGGTGCCGCCGGCGCTCCCGGAGCCCCCCTCATCACCGAGGAAGTCGCCGCCGTCGCTCGCCCCTCCGGAATCACGGAAGCCGCCGCCACCGCCGAATCCGGCGCTGCCACCACCGGCTCCGCCGAGCCCGCCGCCACCGACCACGCCCACGGTCGGGACCTCCTGAGCGTTTCCTCCCCGGGCTTCGTTGCTTGTGGCCGTAACCCTGTCCAGGAGGAGCGTGCCCTGGTTGTAGATCGCCCCGCCCAGCCCGGCTCCTGCGCCGCCTCCGTCCGCAGCGCCCCCCTGGGCCAGGCCGTTCCGGAGGGTGAGATCCCGCAGGGTGAGGTGGCCGGGGGAGGGCTCCCGCCGGGGATCCCCCGGGTTCGCCGGCGTGAGCACGGGGTGGAGGTCGCCTGCGACGTAGAAGAGGCGGAAGTTCGCGGCCGTGGCGTCGCGTTCGATCACCGCCCCGTTGCCCTCGACGGTGATCTCAGAGGACACGGCCGGCAGCCCCGTAGGGCCGTACCAGAAGTTGTGGGGTGAGCTGATCGTGTAGAGCGCGCCCGCCTGGAGCTCGATGACGTCCGCCCCGGCGGTTCCGTTGGCCGCGCAGATCGCCTCCGGCAGGGAGGTCACGGCGTCGGGGCCCGGCAGGTCTGCGATCTCGACGTCGTTCGCCGCGTCGGTGCAGGTCCCGGCGTCGATGGCCATCGACGTCGTATCCACCGGGATCTCCGCCGCCCCGGCGGGCGCGGCCACCAGGAGCGACACCGCCAGGACCCCCGCCAGGAGCCCGGTCGGGGCCGGGTCCGCTCCCGGTGCCGGCGGCGGGAAGATCGAGCGTGCGTGGTCGGTCCCGTGCTTCATGGTGTCTCCCTTACTTGCGAAGCGTCACCGCCCCGCCGGCGGCGAGGAGGAGGGCCAGCAGCCACAAGCCCCACTCGCCGAGGGTGGGGATCTCCAGCACCGAGGCCGGGAGGACGAGGAAGACCGTGGGGTCCTCCGGGTCCACCGTCTCCGGGTCGTCGGTGGGGCGGGTTGCGTCGTTGGAGGAGAGGCCGTCGGCGTCGTAGTGGACGGTTCCCTGGTTGGCGATCGCCGTGTCCAGGGGGGTGTCTTCGGGGATCGTGGCCTCGATGGTGATCGCCACGGTCCCGCCCGCCGGAATCTCGCCGTTCCAGGTGACGGTGTCGGTTCCGGGATCGGCGTTGGCGGCGCCGGAGTCGGCGGAGGCCGAGAGCAGCTCCAGCTCGGCCGGCAGGACGTCCACGAACTCGTCCCCCGGGTTGTCTTGCTGGAGCCCGGGGCCGAGGTTGGTGAGGACGACGGTGTAGACCGCCGTCCCGCCGGGGGCGAGGTCGCCTCCGGTCACCTCCTTGGTGCCCACGACGTCGGCGCGGAAGGTGTCGGCGCCGAGGACCGTCACCGGATGGTCCTCGACCTCGCCGTCGGCGAGGAATCCGCCGGGGCCGGCGATGGCGTCCGTTGACAGGCGCGCCCGGGCGAAGGTGGCCCCCGGTAGGGCCCCGGCGGGCACGGGGAAGGAGTGGATCGAGGCCCCGGCGGGCACGGCGGCCTCGTCCACCACCCGCTCCCCCGGGTCGGCCCAGACGCCGTCCTGGTTCCAGTCGATCCACAGGGCGAGGTGAGCGTCCTCGCCGGTGGTGTTGACCACGGTCACGGAGGCTTCCGCCGGTGCGCCGGCGACCAGGGGACCGACGCTCACCCCGTCCTCGTCGTCGCCGCCTTCGGCGCAGGTGCCCACCACAGGGGTGCCCGCCGCCACGTCGTCGCCGTCCGCCGCCGCGGCGGGCTGACCGTCGGTCTCGGCGTCGGCGCAGGCGCCCAGGAAGAGGTCCGCCGAGAGGCCGTGGCGGGCGCCGCCGCCGGCGAGCAGGGTCGGGTACTCCCCGGCCGTTCCGTCCACCGGGTCCGGCGCGTCGCCGAAGTCCCGGTCGAGGCCCGCCTCGGAGACCTCGTAGGCTCCGGCGTCACACGCGGCCTTCTGGGGCCGCGCGGTGCCCCGCTGGTCGGTGGTCACCGGCGGGCTTCCGCAGTCGCCCCGGTCCTCGGCGGCGCTGCCGGGGCCCAGGGCGTGGGTCCGGGGGGCATCCCCGCCGGGAAGGGCCGGGCCGCCGTTGTCCGCCAGGGACTCCAGGGCGGCGCCGGTCTCGGACGGCTGGTCTGAGCTCCCGGTGAGGTTGCACGAGGCGTCGCTCGACAGGTTGAAGTCGAGGGAGGTGAGCGTCCCGGCGCACTGGTCGGCACCGTCGTTGTCGGAGAGCACGGAGGAGAAGAGGCTCGCCTCGCCGTGGACTCCGGCGCCGTTGGCGGTGCCGGGGTCGCCGTCGTCGCCGTCACCGGCGCTGAAACCCTCGGTCGTCCCTCCCAGGCCGCCGTCGCCGGCGGTCACCTGGTTGAAGGCCACGGTGGTGTGGGCGATCTCCACCGCGGTGCCGTCGGCGCTCCCGGAGCCGCCTCCGAGGGCGTCGCCGCCGTCGCCGCCGTCGCCGTTGGCGCCGAAGGCGACGCCGATCACGGTGTCCGATCCCCCCGCCGACCCGGCGTCGCCGGCGTTGCCGGCGGTGGCCCCGTTGCCGGAAATGGTGCTGTTGACGACCCGGGTGGTGGTACCGCCGACCGCGGCCACCGACCCGGTGACGTCGCCACCGGGACCGCCGTTCCCGCTGGCCCCGGTGTTGCCATCCCTCGTGGAGCCGCCATCGCCGCCCCGACCGCCGGCACCGCCGGCCGTCAGGCAACCGGACACCTCGGTGCGCTCGATCAGGGCCGGTCCCGCCACCGCGGCGCCGTGGGCCGGACCTCCGATGCCTCCGCCGGCTCCGTCCCCTCCGGAGCCGTCTTGGCCGTCGAACCCTCCGGAACCGCCGCCTCCTCCCGAGCCGCCCACGCCGCCGTCCCCGCCGCGAACCTCCGCGGCGCGGATCGCGCTGTCCGTCACGGTGGCGTCGCCGTCGGCGACGTAGAGGGCCCCGCCGGCGGCCTCGGAACCCGTCCTCCCGAAGAGCCCGTCGCCTGCATCCCCGCCGTCATCGTCGGCGTTGGAAGCGCCCGCCCCGCCCCTGCCGTCGCCGCCCTCGCCGCCGGCGCCACCGTCCGCCCGATCCCCCTCGAACACCACGCGGCGGAACGTGGCGACCGCGCCGGAACCGCCGCTCCAGACGGCGCCTCCCCGGGCCACGCCCTCGGGCACCCCCCCGGGGCCACCGTTGCCACTGCGGTTGTCGGCTCTGAGGGCCTGACCCCCGTTCCCCCCGCGCCCGGCTGCGCCGCCGAAGGCGACGTTCTCCTGGAACCGGGAATCGGCGGCGTCCAGGCTCCCCTCGTTGTACACGGCGCCACCGAGCGCCGCTCCTCCGGGTCCGCCCACCCCGCCGGAGCCGGCCGGGTCGAAGTCACCGTTGCCGCCGTCACCGCCCCGCCCACCGGAGCCGCCATGGACCTGGTTCGACCGCAGCTCGGCCCCCGACAGCTCCAAGGTTCCCAGGTTGAACACCGCGCCGCCGTGGGCCGGCTCCCCGGGCTTGCCCGCCTCGCCGGTCTCCCCCGGTTCGAACGTCTTGTCCTCCCCGTCCTCCCCGTCCGCTCCGTCGGCGCCGGCCACGAGCCCGTTCTCCAGGGTCACGTCTTCCAGCCGGAGCCGCCCGTCCGCCGGCACCTCGAAGAAGCGGAACGCGGGCGCGGCGTCGTCGCGGACGATGCGGAAGCCGCCGCCGTCCACCGTGACGTCGGTGGTGACGAGGGGCAGGCCGTTGGGGCCGTTCGCCGACGTGTTGTCCACCGCGGTCAGGGTCACATCCGCCGTGAGCTCGATCACGTCCGGTCCCGAACCCGGGCCGCAGCCGTTGACCGGGGCGTCGGTCTCGGCGGCCTCGACGGCGTCCACCAGGGAGGCGCAGGTCGTTCCGTCCACCGTGATGGTGGCCCCTTGCGCCGGGCCGGTGGACGCGGCGGCCCAGAGAACCGCCGCTGCAGCCAGGAGGCGGCACCGGCGGCCGGGGCGCCGGAAGGGCGCGGAGGTCTTCAGGCTCTCGGGCTTCCAGGTCGTCGTCATGGTCGGGCTCCCCTCTCTCAAGGCTCGAACGCCATCCGGTCCTGGAGCCCGGGGAGGTCCGGTCCGCCGGGGTCCACGGCAGGGAGGCGGTAGTAGCGCAGCTCCCCGGTGGCGAGCTGCTCGACCCAGAGCTCGAGCTCGGAGGGGGTAAAGCGGCTGATCTGGACCCAGAAGAATCCGTTGGGCCGCGGGCCGATCACCTTGAGAAAGGCCTCCGAACGGTCCGGGCGAGCACCCGCCACGCACAGGGTCTCTGCGATGCAGTCGTCACTCCCGCGGTTTTCGATCGGGGTCGTTCCGCCCGGGGTGATCCGGGCCTTGGCCCGGAACCCGGCGAGCTCGGGGCTGGTCAGCCACTCGCCCGGCGGAGGCGGCGGCGAGCCGGCCTCGACGGCGCCGACGTCGAAGGCCGGGCCGATGGGGCGGGGAGCTCCACGCTGGTCCACGGCCTCCCCCTGGTCCGGCGCGGCGTCCAGGGCCGGGCTCCCGGCCATCAAGGTTTGGGTCGGCGTGAGGCCGCCGTTGTCCTGGAGCGGACCGAGCCTCGGTGCCAGCGGGCTGGCGAGAGAGCCCACCCGATCCGGCGGCCCCGAGAGGCAGGCCACGTCGTCCGCCAGCGGCTCGTCGACGGCGAGGAGGTTGACGCCCTGGGAGGTCTCGTTCACCCCGAAGCGGCTGCAGTCGGGGGCGTGGTCCGCCGTGTTCGCACCGATCAGGCTGTTTTCGATCAGGACCTCGCCGGTCTCCGCGAACGAGACGATGCTGAGACCGCCGACGGAGTGAGCCGAGTTGGCGGCGATGGTGACGTGTTCCAGCGAAGGAGGGCCGTGGGACTCGCGGGGGGAGAGCCCCCCGGCGAGCGGGGTCCCGGACCGGTGGGCCCATCCGGAGCCCGTGCGGCCGGTCCGGGGCCGCCGCGCGGCGCCGCCGGCCGCCTTCGTTTCCATGAGCGCTTCCGAGAAGAGGCCGTCGAGGTCCACGAGGTCGATGCCACCGCCGAACGGCGCCGAGTTGCCGCTCACCGTGCTGTTGACCAGGCGCACGGGGTCGACGTCGGTCACGATCCCCAGTCCGCCGCCCAGGCCCTCGCAGTCCGGATCCCCGGTCACGGTGTTGTCGGAGATCGTGGAGCGCTCGATGAGGATCGAGCCGCCGGAGCGGAGCGCCCCCAGCGCGAGGACTCCGCCGCCGGTGCTCGGGGGGCCGACGTCGCAGGGGTCCTCGAGGTCCGCCACGTTGGCGCTCACCAGGGTGTCGATCAGGGTCAGCGCCGCGAAGGACACGATTCCTGCGCCGCCCGCGTCGACCCCGCGAGCCACGTTGTCGCGGACCACCACCCGTTCGAGGGTCAGCTCGGCCTCGGCGAAGACCCCGGCCCCGGCCACCCGTTCCCCGCCGGCCACGGTCAGATCCACCAGGCGAAGCGGTGCGGAGGTCCCAGCCTGGAGCACGCCGAAGGGCTCGGAGCCCGCCGCCTCGATGACGGTCCCGGCGCTGCCCGCGCCGAGGATCTCCAGCGCTCCGCCGGTGAGGACGTCCAGGTCGCCGACCGAGTTGTCCAGGTCGAGGAAGTCCTCGCCGGGCGTCCGGGTGAGGCGGTAGTCGCCGGCGGGAAGCACGATGGTGTCGTCGCCGTAGGCTCCGTCACCCACGCAGCCGCCGAAGTCGGCGTCCCGGTTGGCGGACTCCACGGCCTCGCGCAGCGAACAGGCGCCGTTCGGGCTCGGGTCGAGCTCGTCGCCCGTGGTGTCCACCGTCAGGGTGGCCGCACCGGCGGGAAGGGTGGTGAGCAGGACGAGGGACGGGATCACGAGGGCCCGGCGCAAACGGCGGGCCGTCCCGGGACAGGTCGAAGGACACATCATGAGGCGGACCTCCTCGGAGTCGATGGTGAGTTGACAGTGTGCTGTCTCGTGTGACGGCCATGCTCGCGATCCGGGCGCCCGGGCGCATCTCATCCCGTGCCAGATCCTTGACGATCCGTGCCAGGATCTCCGGAGCGGGAGGCTGGGTCACCCCCGGAGGCGCACCGCCCCCAGGCCCGCCAGGGCGAGGCCCAGGAGGCAGAGGGCCCACTCGCCGAGGGTGGGGATCTCCAGCACCGTTGGAGCCCGTACCACGACCGGGTGGTCCTCGACCTCGCCGTCCAGCGCGAAGCCGGTGGGTGCGAGGCCGCCGGACGAAGAGAGGCGGACGCGGGCGACGGTGGTCGCTTCGGGGATTCCAGCGGGAACCGGGAACGAGAGGGTGCTCGTTCCCGCCGTCACGGACTCGGCGGTGAGGATCTGCTCCCCGGCGTCGTCCCAGTCGCCGTCGGCATTCCAGTCGATCCAGGCGTCGAGGCGGCCGGAAGCGGAGGCGGTGACCTCCACGCTGCCCGTCAAGCCTCCCACCAGCTCCGCGGGGAACGCCACGCCGTCCTCGTCGCCGGCTCCGGCGCACGACCCGACGACGGACCCGCCGGCTCCGGTGTCGTCGCCGTCCGCCGCCGCGGAGGGCTGGCCGTCCCCCTCGGCGTCGGCGCAAGACCCCAGGAACAGACCCGTGGAGAGGGCGTGGGCCGCGCCGGCGTCGGCGAGGAGGGTCGGGTAGGGGGCCGGTGCGTCGCCGAAGTCGAAGGCGGCGTCGTCCAGGAGGGCGAGGAGGTTCCCCTCCACCGAGCGCCCGGCTCCGACCACCGCCTCGGCGGAGACGTCGCCGTTCGCGCCCAGGCCGGCCGACTGGGAGAACCCGGCGACGTCCAGGGTCGATCCGGCCCACGCGCCGCCGGCCCCTTGCGCGAGGAAGACCGGCATGCCCAGGCCGGGGCGGAAGGCGCCGAGGTCGGGCCCGTTCCACTCCACCAGGACCTGGCAGACGCCGCCGGCCGCACAGCCCGCCGGCAGGGGGATCTCGGTCACGCCCTGGGCGGCGACGGGGGTGGTCTCGCACGCCGGGATCGGGCAGACGTTGACGTCGGCCCGGGTGACCTGCTGGGAGCTTCCGGGGACGTTGAAGACGTCCAGATTCCAGAGCGTGGGGTCGAGACCGTGATCAACGACCGTGAACCCGTTGCCATCGGGCGTCCGCCCACCGCCGATGAGGGCGTCGATCGGAGGCTCCCCGTTGACCCCGCGGCCGCCGCTCATCGTCAGCCCGGCGAGCGAGACCGCCGGCCCCCCCACCCAGGAGTCGTCGGTCCTCTGGAGCGCCACCACGGGCCAGAAGAGGCCAAAGAGCACCAGCGCCTCGAGTGTCGCCTCACCCCACCGGTTGATGTAGATCGTCGTCTCGTAGCCGAAGGTGTAGGCGTTCACCCACACGAGCGTGAACAGCTGGGCGTAGGCGAGCACGAGGATCAGGGCCAGCCACTTTAAGAATCCCCGTATCGACAGGTGAGGTACGGTCCAAACCGGTTAGGTAATAGAG
>JBKHJP010000148.1:0-9405 GCA_046538065.1 Thermoanaerobaculia bacterium
GCTACCAGATGCTCTCGTCCTTCGGCGACCACGAGATCGAGCCCGGCCGGCTGGTGCTGCGCGACGACGTGCCGCCGTGGGTGGCGGAGAGGCTCGAAGGGATGGGCTACGACGTGGAGCTACGCTCGAAGACGTCCGGTCCGATCACGGCGATCGTCTTCGACCAGGAGCACGGCACGATGTGGGGTGCGGCGAGCGACTACGGCGAGGACTACGGCATCGCCTGGTGACCCGGGGCTCGGGAAGGTCTCCCGTCCGGGGACCAGCGCGCGCTGAGGGGGAGGATGGAGCGGAGGGCGCGCGCTTCGGCTTCGCCTCGGCGCGGAACGCCCGGGGTGGACGCGCCGATCGCAAGCGGCCTCGGCTCAGAGCCTGTGAAGAAATCTCCGGCCGTAGCGAGGGCGTCATCCGGGCGCCCCTGGCAAGGCGCGGCGACGCAGGCGTAGCAGGGCCTACGTCGAGGAGCCGTAACGCCGCCAGGGGCGATTCGGGGGCGCCCGCAGTAGGCCGGCGATTTTTTCACAGGCTCTCAGACGTCCCCGGAGCGGGAGACCTTCCCTCGTTGAAGCAGCTCGCCCGTCGGACGCCCGGAAGTAGGGCGCGACCCTGTCGCACCGAACCGAGCGCTCGCCACCTGCCCCTGGCATCGACCCGGGCGGCACAAAGCCCGCCCGGGATTGGCCGCACAGTCGGCGGTGCGACAGGGTCGCACCCTAGAAGGTGCTGGTGAGGCGGACGCCGGGGTCGACGGGGTCGCCGGTGAGGGAGCGGACGGTCCAGCCGGAGATGGGGTCGTTGCGCAGCCGGATCTCCACGGCCCGCCGGCCTTCGGGGGTGTCCACCAGGAGCTCGGCCCGGACGTCGGAGAAGAAGAACCGGTAGTCGTATTCCCCGTCGTTCAGGTGGACCTGGCCCTCCTCCCAGCCGCCCAGGGCGCAGGCCTGCTCCACCGCCACGTCGAGGGGGGAGCGCGCGGTCAGGGTGAACAGGGACAGGCTGCCGTAGGCCACCAGGAGAGTCGCCGCCACGCCCACGGCGCGGCCCGCCCACCCCGTGCCTCCCGGCCCGTCGCTCCGGGAAAGCACGCCAGACCTGAGAAAACCGCTCATGGGGAACCTCCAGTCCGGATGCGTCCGGCGGTACCCCGGCTCCCGCCGGACCAGTCACGAGACACCCACTCCCGGCTCCAGCCGCCGGGCCACCGGCACGACCGGCCGGGAGGAGCTCACGAACACCTTGATCGGGAACCTTTGAGTGTAGACCCGAACGCGGACGAGCGCAAGCACCCCGAGGCGGAGCCCCATTCCTGTATACTTCCCGCAACGCGAACGCTGGACAACCCGGTCGGAGGCCATGGATCCCCGAACGTCACGCTTCGGCGGGGACGCGGGAGGCGGCACCGCCCCGTCCCTGTCGTCGGTCATCACCGAACGGCTGGCCCCCTTCCTGGGCGCCTTCAACGCCCAGGTGTGGGTCAAGACCGTTGCTGAACGCAAGCTCGGGCTCTCCCCGGAGGACCTGAAGCCGGAGCACCTGGACGCTCTGGTGGAGGGGCTGCGCCCCTCTCTGAACACCTTCATGGGCCGGGCGGCGGCGGAGGACCTCCTCCGGCAGATCGGACGCGAGGTGGGCTGAATGCGATTCCGCTGGTTGACGGCCTTCCCCCTGCTCTATGCTGCGGCGTTCGTCGCGATCGCCGCATTTCTTTCCGGCCAGGAGGGCCTGGAGCCCTTCGTCCGGGGTCAGCTCCTGCTGGTGCGGGTCCTCGCCATCGCAGGGTGCCTGGCGGCGGTCACCGTCTTCCACCGGGGCGACCACCTGCGCCGCGCCTGGATCTCCCTGGTGCTGGCCACGCTCCTGGTCCTGGTGCGGGACGTCCTGCGCCTCCCGCCGTTCGACTTCCCCGGATCGGGGCTCGAGGGCGCCGGGCTGGTGATCGCGGGGCTCGGGGTGCTGAGCAACGTCGCTCTGCTCACGGGCGTCTGGCTCCTGGCCCGCTCCTGGAAGCTGGCGGCCATCTCGCTGCCGGGGGGCAGCTCCGGCGCGGTCATCGCCACCCTGGTCGCGGCGGGCCTGGCCCTCGGCGTGGCCGGCCCGAGCGCCTGGAAACACGGTCTCGAGCTCCTGGGCGGCGACTGGAACGCCCTCATCATGACCGTGTCGGCCGTGGTGGACATCCTGTCGCTGTGCCTGCTGGCCCCGCTCTTCCTCACCGCGGTGGCGCTCCGGGGCGGGATGTTCGCGTGGCCCTGGGCCCTGATGGCGGCGAGCATGCTCTCCTGGCTCTTCTACGACGGAGCCGCAGCCATGGGACCGGCGCTGGAGCTGGGGGACTTTCCCCTGACGGACGTCTTCCGGGGCCTGGCGGAGAACTTCCTCTTCGCCGCCGGGCTCGCCCAGCGCTTCGCGGTCCAGAAGGTCCACCGGGTCGCGGCGGGCACGAGCCGCGCCCCGGCGGCCTAGCCTCTCCTCGACGGCGCGCCCCGGCCGACAGAGCCGGAGCGGCGTCGCCGGTCCCGGTCAGCGGACCAGGCAGGTACCGTCCAGCTCCACCGAGTAGCGACCTCTGGCACGGTAGCTGCCGGAGACCACGCCGCCGCCGGAGCCGGGCTGGAACACGATCTCCAGCGCTCCGAAGGCCGGCGGGGCGGGGAGCATCGCCCTGAGGGTGGCGACGTCCAGCTCCATCACCTGCCGGTCGGTGAAGACCTCCACGGCCGAGCCCTGCACCGTCCCGGCCTCGTCCGTGAAGGTGATCACGAAGGTGGGGGCGTCGGTGCCCGGGTGGGAGCCCAGGGGGGTGTCCACGAACACCTCGAGGCGGGTCCCGCCGGAGAAGGCGCCCCCGACGAGGAAGCGCTGGTCCCACTTGGTGCAGGTATAGGGGCTGGCGGCGGCGTCCAGCATCCGGCCGCCAGTGGCGAAGTCCTGGTCCGGCGTCACCCGGAACCAGTCCCCGGAGAGCGCGGCGGTGGAGCCGGTGGTCTGCTCGGCCACCAGCCAGCCCCGGACGAGGGAGTCGTCTCCGGCTCCGCCCTCGAGCTGCGGCACGTCCCGCAGGTTCACGGTCCGCACCTCCCGCGGCCCGAGCTGGAACGTCTGGACGCGGTCGGGATCCGCCGCGGGATCGAAGCGGTGGTCGACCCAGTAGGAGACGGTCACGCTGTGAGTCGCGGTGGCCGACGTGTTGCGGATGGCGTAGAGCGTGCTCTCCCGCGCCCCGCTGGCACGGTCCACCTTGAAGAAGGGCACCATGAGGGAGGTGGTCGCCCGGTCGGCGAGACGTGCCGAGAAGCGCGCCCCCTCCCCCGCGGTGACCGAGGACGGCTCGTCCGGCGGGAGCGGGCCGAGGCGGAAGGCCACACCGGGTCCGGAGGCGTCGATGGCGGCCGCAGGTGCCGCGACGAGGGACAGGAGGAACAGGGCGAAGACGACGGTACTGCGGGAGGGTACGACGGACATACTGCATCTCCAAGAGAGTGAATCCATCGGCGGCCCGGGGCCGCCTCACGAACGCGAGTGCGGCATGCTACACGAGTCGGCGTGCTCGCGTCGGAGCGGCGGGGGAGAACCGCCCGGAACGGGGCGGCGCCACCGGCCCGGACCGGTGCGCTCCCGGGCCGGTGCGGAACGGTCCGGGTGGGAGAGGAAGGGGCGTGCCCTTCGCGGAGCGGGCGCGGAGCGGGCCGGATCAGTCCCCGGAGAGCTCGTCCGCCACCCAGGAGAAGACCGCCACCGCGGACGGAAACCCCAGGGTGCTCGCCGCCAGGGCCACCACGCCGTAGATCTGCTCCTCCGTGGCGCCGGCCGCCCGGGCCTTGCGCACCGCGGAGTGCACCGCGCCTTCGCGCAGGTTGCCCACCGCGACCGCGAGCTTCAGGAGCCTGCGGGTCGCCTCGTCGAACGGCGCCTCCTCCTCCGCCACCCGGGCCCGCTCCCAGGCGGCCCCGAGCTCGGGAAAGCGGTCGATGAAGGCGCGGTAGGTGGCGGGGGGCTTGGGTCGCTCAGGCATGGGTTGGGCTCCTATGAGTTGATGACTCAAGCGGCCCGCAAGCCCGCCGCCCGCGCCTCCTCGTGCCACCGAAGGACCTCCTCGACTGCGTCCCGAGCCTCCACCGGATCGATGTGGGGCTTGAGATCGACGACGAGAACCGCCAGCCGTTGTGGATCGGTCTCATTCGGATGCTTGCGGATCACGTAGAGAGCGGTACCCAGGCGTTCCAGCTCAACCACTCTTCGGTCCCGGAAACGCTCGGCCACGAACTCGACGGCGGGTTCGATTCTCTTCACAGCGTCAGCGTGTCGCCTGCACCACCGTTCGCCGTTCTCCGTGACTTTGAGACTGGGGCCGTACTCCGGGCTGAGAATCTCACGCTCCAGGAGCAGATCGGCTCGCATGGCCGTAAGCTCGTCCCGCAGGTCGAATGAGTAAGGCCCGTGCTTGTAGAGAATGAAGTCGAGCTCGGTCGGAACGTCGGCTAGATGCTGAAGGAAGTACATCGCCTTCTGGACGTGGGTCGCACCGCACCAGCTCCCGCGTTGCCGAAGTCCGTTTACGAGCTGCGCGATGACCACATCCCGCTCACACGTCTCCATCGGTCGCCTCCTCCTCACCGTCGTTGTCGGCTCGGATGATCTTGTCACGGTTCTCGTCAAGCCACCGAAGGGCCTCTTCCCGAATCCTCGGCTCCACGAAGACGAAATCCACGGCCACCGGTGGGATCGTCTTGAGCACCTCGGACTGGCCGTACGCCGAGACCACGCGCCCGTCCGGAAGACGCACCGGAAAGTCCTCATCGAGATCTTCCGTGCTCTGTACGCCGCCGGACCCCTTTGACTTTCGCTTCGAGTTTGAGTCGTGGACGATTGCCTCGGAGCCGAACCGGTCCTTCAGTGCAGCGGCGATCCGGGCGGGTGCGTCGGAGCACCGATCGATGTCGGCGGCATTCCTCCTGTACACCTCCCGGAAATGCCCCCGCTTCACGATCCTGCGAGCCGGAGCGTGGCCGGAGTGACCTGCATCCTCGGCTGCCCGGAGGATCTCCGAGTAGATCTCGTGGTCAGTCATTGAAAGGTGCCCCTCGGAGCTGATGGGGAACTGGCCTTCTTCAAGCCAGGCTGCGAGGAAGTCCGCGCCGAAGGAGTCGCCGACGATCATCTCGGCGAGGAGCGTCTCCCAATCATCGAGCTCGACGCCTGCCTTCTTCGGTCCGACTGCGAGCTTGACGATGTCCTCCGGATCGAGCGGACCCCGCAAGTTGGACCACAAGCTCCGCATCTCGTCTGATCGGATGAGCTCCGCGGTGATGCTCTCGTGGTCCCATCCGACCGGGAGCAGCTCATCCTCAGCAGCATGGGAAAAGGGGAGGTGTCCGATGTCGTGGCAGAGCGCCGCTGCGCGGAGCGTTCGGCGCCAGTAGCGCAGCTCGTCGTCGTCTACCGGTACGATCCTCCGTGCCGAGGGTTCGTCCACTTTCTTGGTCACCACATCGAAGATCCGAGTCGCCACTTCCATCACACCGAGGGAGTGCTCGAATCGCTTGTGGGTCGCCGCCGGATAGACCAGCTTCGTCATGGCAAGCTGATGGATGTGACGGAGCCGTTGCACCGGCCTCGAGTTCAGTACCAGGTCCCGTTCTGCAGTGACCAACCGGATGAACGTGTGCACCGGGTCCCGAATCTCGTGGAGTTCCTTGGTGTCCATATCCCACCCCTGCAGACGCCTCGTTACCGCCCAGAATACTCGGCACGGAAAACGCAGTCAAGAACATCCTGCAAGGTCGAATGGGGAAGCCGACGCAGGCATCTGCCCTGACCCTTCGGTGTGGCCGGGCTCGGAGCCCGTGGCTATATCGGATTCGCAAGGAACCCAGCTCCATAGGGCAATCGCGGGAATCACCGACGGACGGAGCTCGGCCGGCTCAGGCCGGCCGGAGGGTGGCTTCCCGGGCGCCCGTCGGCTCGGCGATCCGGTTGCGCTCGTCCACGAAGACCACCCGGGGCTCGTGGCCGGCGAGCTCGTCCTCATCGTACTCCGCGTAGGTGGCCACGATCACCAGGTCGCCCGGCCGCGCCAGGTGCGCCGCCGCCCCGTTGATGCAGATCTCCCCGCAGCCGGGCCGGCCGGGGATCGCGTAGGTGGCGAAGCGCTCGCCGTTGGTGATGTCGTAGATCTCCACCCGCTCGTGCTCCACGACGTCCGCCGCCTCCATGAGCTGGGGATCGATGGTGATCGAGCCCACGTAGTGGAGGTCCGCCTCCGTCACCGTGGCCCGGTGGATCTTGGACTTCAGCAGGGTTCGTCGCATGGTTCTCTCACCAGGGTGTTCGTTCGTGATGCGATCTGTCTCGACGTGTGAGCCTCCGGCAAAGCCGGCTTCGGTGCGACAGGGTCGCACCCTGCGGTCTGGCGTGACGCCGGTCGTGGACGGTGCGCCAAGGCGCACCCTGCAAAGGAACCGGTACGGCCCGGCGCAGTGAATTCGTTCCGCGTCCGCCCGCTCATCCCTCCACCTCCACCCGCACGTTGTCGATCAGGCGGACGTCGCCGATCCGGACCGCGATCGGCAGGACGAGCTCTCCCTCCAGGCGCTCCACCGGCCGGAAGGTCCCGGCGTCCACCACCTCGGCGTACTCGGTCCGGGCCAGGGGCTCGCCGTCCAACACCTCCCGGAGGGTGCGCCGGACCGGCTCCGCCGGGGCGCCGGAGCCGGCCTCCCGCACCGCCTCCGCGCCCCTGCGGAGCGCCTGGTGGAGGACCCGGGCGGCCCGGCGCTCCTCCCGGCCCAGCAGGGCGTTCCTGGACGACAGGGCCAGTCCGTCCTCCTCGCGGACCGTGGGGCCGGCGGCGATCTCCACCGGCAGGTGGAGGTCCACCACCATGCGCCGGACGACGGCGAGCTGCTGGGCGTCCTTCTCGCCGAAGACGGCCACGTCCGGACGCACCAGCTCGAAGAGCTTCAGCACCACCGTGGCCACGCCCCGGAAGTGCCCCGGCCGGTGGGCGCCCTCCAGGCCCTCCGCCGGCCCCTCGGGAACGACCCAGGTGGCGCCACCCGGCGGGTAGAGGGTGGCCTCGTCCGGCAGGAAGAGGAGGTCGCACCCTGCGGCCTCCAGGAGCTCCGCGTCGCGCTCCGGGGTGCGGGGGTAGCGCTCCAGGTCGGCGGCCTCGTTGAACTGGGCCGGGTTGACGAAGATCGAGGCGACGACGCGGCCCGCCACCTGCCGTGCCCGGCGCACCAGGGACAGGTGCCCCTCGTGGAGGGCTCCCATCGTGGGGACGAAGCCCACCCGCTTCCCCGCCCGGCGGTATCCGTCCACCGCCCGGCGGAGCGCCTCCGCCGTCCGTACGGTGTTCATGCGCCGTAGAGCTTGGCCAGGGCCTCGTCGGGTGCCTCGGTGGAGGGGGGCGCCGTCGGGTCGCCGTAGCTCTCCGCCTCCGCGGGGAAACGCCCGGCGCGGACGTCCTCGGCGAAGGCGGCCACCGCCTCCCGGGCCTCCTTGCCCAGCTCGGCGTAACGCCGCACGAAGCGCGGGGCGATGCGCTCCTCCAGGCCGAGGAGGTCGTGGTAGACCAGGACCTGCCCGGTGGTCCCCGGCCCGGCGCCGATCCCGATGGTGGGGATGGAGAGCTCCGCCGTCACCTCGGCGGCCAGGGCCGAGGGCACGCACTCCAGGACCAGGGAGAAGGCGCCCGCGGCCTCCAGGTCCCGGGCGGCGGCCAGCAGCGCCTGGCGCGCTCCGGCGCCCCGGCCCTGGACCTTGTAGCCTCCGAGCTTGTGGATCGACTGGGGGGTGAGGCCCAGGTGGGCCATGACCGGCACCTCGGCGGCGACCAGGGCCTCCGCCACGGCGGGCCGGGGGCCCTCGATCTTCACCGCCTCGGCGCCGCCCTCCTTGACGAAGCGCAGGGCGTTCTCCACGGCCTGGCGCTCCCCCAGGTGGAACGAGCCGTAGGGCATGTCCGCCACCAGGAGGGCCCGCCGGAGCCCCCGGCGCACGGCCTTCACGTGGTGGAGCATCTCGTCCACCGTGACGGACAGGGTGTCGTCGTGGCCCAGCACGACGTTGGCCAGGGAGTCGCCCACCAGGGCGATCTCCGCGCCGGCGGCCTCCACGGTGCGGGCCATCTGGAAATCGTAGGCGGTGACCATGACCGGCCGGCGGCCGGCGGCGGGAGTCTCCAGAACCCAGGGCACCGTGACCTTCTTCGGACCGTCCTCCACGACAGCCTCCTTTCTGCGGCTGCCCGCGCCCGCGGCCCCACAGGGCTCGCGCCGGGCGTCGCGCGCCGCGTTCGTCGGTGCCGTCCGGTTCGCGGAAGGGGTCCGACCGGCCTGGAACGGCGGCCGGGTGACGGGAGGGGCGCTCCGCCGGGGCGACCTGCGTCGCCCGCGGGATCACCGGCCGCGATCCGTCCTGCGAGGTGTCCGTCCCGGGCCGCCGGTCGCCCCGTGTGCGGAGGGCGACGCGGCGACGGGATCGGGCCCTCGACGTCCGGGCCGGCTCACCGGAAGCGGCGGCCCGTCCCGGCCGGTCCTCCCGGCCGGAGCGGGCGGTGCGCTCCCGAGCGCGTCATCCGTCTCGGTCCCTTCCCGGCGGCGTCCCCGCCTACCGGGTCTTCCGGGATCCAAGCGGCACGAAGTACTCGGTCCCCTTGATGGGCCGGGCGAGCCGGTGGATCAGCTCGTCCAGGTCCTCGGCCCGCTGGGGGAAGTCCAGGTGTCGGGTGTCGACCACCAGCAGGGGGGACCGCTGGTAGTAATGATAGTAGTGATTGTAGGCGTCGATCAACTCGGAGAGGTACCGGGGGGAGATCTCCTTCTCCGCCTGGAAGAGGTCCTCCAGGTAGCCGGGGGCTCCCTTGCGCCGCCCCGCCTGGCGCCGCTTCTTGATCCGGGCCAGGCAGGTCTCCAGGTCCGCCACCAGGTAGAGCACCAGGTCCGGCACCGGCACCTGGGGCTCCAGCAGGGCGTAGAGCTTGTCGAACAGCATCAGCTCGCTATCGTCCAGGTTCAGGTAGGCGAAGATCCGGTTCTTCTGGAAGGTGTAGTCGGCCAGGAGCAGGCGGTCGAAGAGGTCGCGCTGGAGGGCGTCCTGCTGCTGCTTGAAGCGCGACAGGAGGAAGTAGAGCTCGGTCTGGAAGGCGCTTCCCGGCTTCTCGCGGTAGAACTCCGGCAGGAAGGGGTTGTCCACGTCCTCCAGGAGCTTGACCCCCTCGAAGCGGCGGGTGAGGAGCTCGACCAGCGTGGTCTTGCCGACGCCGATCGGCCCGTCCACGGCGATGTACTGGAAGGGCAGGTGCTCTGCGGGCACGGCGGCGAGTGTAGCAGCGGGGGCGGACGGGCGTTCCTTGTCGCTCCGACCCGTATTCCCCGCCCCGACCCGTATTCCTTGTCGCCCCGA
>JBKHJP010000149.1:0-9405 GCA_046538065.1 Thermoanaerobaculia bacterium
GTATTCACATCTGGTCTTCCTGAAAACTATTGCTATTTCCGCCCGCGTCAAAAATGATTGGAGTCTCGTGATGCAGAGTGCGGTCCCGATCTCCGGGAACGCTCCTCGGCCGTCGTCGCCTCATGCCGAACGGAAAGACCACGGTGCGGCCGCTTCCTCCGGGCCCCGGCGCGGACGAGGAACAGGAGCGGTTGCGCAGAGCCGTCTCCCGCGTGGCCCGGGAGTGGCAGCGCACGGTGGACGCCCTGGAGTCTCCGGTCCTGGTCCTGGAGCTCGACGGCCGTGTGCGTCGCCTGAACCGGGCGGCGGTGGATCTCCTGGAGAGGGACTTCCCGGAAGTGCTCGGCCGTCCCCTCGACCGCCTGGAGACCGCCGAGCCCTGGGCCGCGGCGGCCCGGATCGCCGCCCGGAGCCGCACCTCGGGAAGGGCCAGCACCGTCCAGTGCCGCGACGCGGGAGGCCGGACCTGGGAGGCCGCCTGCCACGTCTCCCGCGATGGACGGGAGCCCTGGTTGATCCTCACCCTCCGGGACCTCACGGAGCGGGTGGCCCTGGAGCAGACGGTCCGGCGCAACGAGGTCATGTCGGCCCTGGGGACGGTGGTGGCGGGGGTGGCGCACGAGGCCAGGAACCCCCTGTTCGGGATCTCCGCCGCCCTGGACGCCTTCGTCTCCCGCTTCGGCGCGAACGAGGAGTTCACGCCCTTCGTGGAGGTCCTCCAGGGCGAGGTGGCGCGGCTCCGGGAGCTCGTGAACAGCCTGTTCGAGTACGGCAAGGCGCCGACCCGGGAGCTCGAGCCGGGGTGCGTCGGGCCCCTGGTCGGTGAGGCCGTCCAATCCTGCGAGGCCCTGGCCCGGAGCCGGCGGGTGACGGTTTGGGGCCAGGTCCGGGAGGCCCTGCCTCCGGTGCTCCTCCACCGGGGACGGCTCCTCTACGTCCTGGAGAACCTGGTGCGCAATGCGATCCAGCACTCGACCGAGGGAACTGCGGTCGAGCTCGTCGCGGAGCCGGTGGGGGAGCAGGCGGGCAGCGGCATCCGGTGCACGGTGCGCGACCGGGGCTCCGGCGTCGCCCCGGAGGACCTGGCCCGGGTCTTCGAGCCGTTCTTCAGCCGGCGCCGGGGGGGCACCGGGCTGGGCCTCGCCGTCGCCCAGCGCATCGTGGAGGAGCACGGCGGGCGCATCCAGGCCCGAAACCGGCGTGGCGGCGGAGCCGAGGTGGCCTTCTGGCTCCCCTCGGTGACCGGTCCCGGCGAGCCCGGCGGGACCGCGACGGCGGGCACCGGCGGAGGGGGCTGAGGCGTGGCCGCCGGACGGGTCCTCCTGGTCGACGACGAACCGGGAGTGGTCTTCGGGGTCGGGACGTTCCTGCGCGACCGTGGCTTCGAGGTCCTCGAGGCGGGCGACCTCGAGCAGGCCCAGGAGCTCCTCGCCACCCGGTCGCCGGACGCCGCGCTGCTGGACCAGAGGCTGCCGGACGGCGAGGCGCTGGAGCTCCTCCCCCGCATCCGGGAGCGCTACCCCGAGCTCCCCGTGATCATCCTGACGGGGCACGGCTCCATCGACCTTGCGGTCCGGGCCATCAAGGAGGGGGCGGAGCACTTCCTGACCAAGCCGGTGGAGCTCGACGCCCTGGGCGTCCTCCTGGAGAGGATCCTCGAGCGGGGCCGGGAGCGCCGGCGGCACGCGGCCGGGGCCGAAGCCCGTCGCGATTCGTCGCCCGATCCCTTCCTGGGATCGAGCCCGGCGATCCGGCGCCTGGCCCAGGACGCGGCCCGGGTCGCCGCCGCCGACAGCCCGGTCCTCCTGGAGGGCGAGACCGGCAGCGGCAAGGGAGTCCTGGCCCGCTGGCTCCACGAGCACGGCCCGCGGCGCTCGGAGCCGCTGGTGGACCTGAACTGCGCCGGGCTGGCCCGGGATCTTCTAGAGAGCGAGCTCTTCGGCCACGAGCGCGGCGCCTTCACCGGGGCGGCCCAGCGCAAGCCGGGCCTGGTGGAGATCGCCGACCGCGGGACGCTCTTCCTGGACGAGATCGGCGACGTCGACCTCCAGATCCAGCCCAAGCTGCTCAAGGTCCTCGAGGAGAAGCGGTTCCGTCGCCTGGGCGACGTCCGCGACCGGGAGGTGGACGTGCGCCTCGTCGGGGCGACCCACCGGGACCTGGCGCGCCTCGCCGCAGAGGACCGGTTCCGGCGCGACCTCTACTTCCGCATCAGCACCGTCCCCCTCCGGGTCCCGCCCCTCCGGGAGCGCCTGGAGGACCTGCCGCTCCTGGCCGAGACCCTCCTGGCCGGCCTGGGGCCCCGCGTCGGCCGTCCCGGAGCCCGCCTTTCCCGGGAGGCCCTGGACGCCCTGGGCGCGTACCACTGGCCCGGCAACGTCCGGGAGCTACGAAACGTCCTCGAGCGCTCCCTTCTCCTTGCCGACGGCGACGAGCTGGGCCGGTCGGACCTGCGCTTCGGCGGGTGCCTGCCGTTGCCGGAGGGGGCGACGCCGGCCGACGTCACGCTGGAGGCGGTGGAGCGCCGCCACATCGAGCGCATCCTCCGGGAGGAGGGAGGCCACGTCCCCCGGGCGGCACGCCGCCTCGCCGTGCCCCGGAGCTCCCTCTACCAGAAGCTCAAGAAGCTAGCCATCGACCCCACGGCCCTGCGCTGACCCGGAGGGTCGGAGGCCCGCCGGGGCGTCCAGGGCTCAGACCCGCCGTCTGAGGGCTGGACGGCCGGCGGCCGGCCGCGGTGCGGGAGCGGGCGGGTCCGCACGGCCGGGCCTCCCGCCCCGCAGGGACTTCCGCCGCCCGCCCTCGCCGCCCGGCGCCGTGGCACACGCCTTGCGCTTCCGGCGACCGGATCCGACGAAGCCATGGCCGGGGACCTCCAGGACGAGCTGTTCGAGGACTTTCTCCTCGAGACCTCCGAGCGCCTCGAGCGACTCGAGGAGGGCCTGCTCGACCTCGAGCAGACCACGGCCCGGCCGGACCCGGACGACGAGCGGCTGGCCGGGATCCGGCGCGACCTCCACACCCTGAAGGGCAATGCCGGGCTCATGGGCCTGGCGGACCTCCAGGGCCTGGCCCACGAGCTGGAGGAGCGGATCGACGCCCTGCCCGAGGGGACCGGCGCGCCCCGGGAGCTGCTGGAGGGCCTGGACCGCTTCCGGGAGATCCTGGCCGCCCTGGCGTCGGGCAAGGCCGGGGGCGAAGGGGAGGAGGGGGACGGCGGCCCGGAGGGGCTCCGGGTGCCCTTCGAGAGCCTCGACCTCCTCGTGGAGCAGCTCGCCCAGACGGTCATCCTCCGCAACCGGCTGGAGGACGCCCTGGCCCGCCGTGGCGCGGCGCGGGAGGGGAAGGGCGGACCGTCGGACCGGACCGACGCCATCGAGGCCGCCTACGAGCCCCTGGCCCGGCACCTCGACCGGCTCCAGGACGGCGTCCTGGCGCTGCGGATGGTGCCCCTGGCACGCCTCTTCCGGGGCCTGCGCCGGCTGGTCCACGACGAGGCGGCGCGGGAGGGGAAGGACGTCCGGTTCGAGGCGCGGGGCGGGGAGACGCCCCTCGACAAGGCGCTTCTGGAGGTGGCGAGCGACACGCTGGGCCACCTCGTGAGAAACGCCGTCGCCCACGGCATCGAGACATCGGCGGCGCGCCGGGCGGCGGGGAAGGCCGAGGCCGGGGTGGTCCGGGTGAGGGCCCGGAGCGCCTCGAGCGAGGTCCACGTGGAGGTCTCCGACGACGGCGCCGGGATCGATCGCGAGGCCCTCCTGCGGCGCGCCGGGGAGCTCGGGCTCGACCCCGGGGCCGAGCAGACCACGGACCCGGACCTCCACGAGCTCCTCTTCCGGCAAGGCGTCTCCACCCGGGCATCGGTGGACCTGGGCGCCGGCCGGGGGGTCGGTCTCGCCGCCGTCCGGGACGCGGTCGTCCGGTTCAACGGCCGGATCGACGTGTGGTCGTCCCCCGGGGAGGGGACCGGGTTCCGCCTCCGCCTTCCCCTCAGCGTCTCCATCGTCCGGGTCCTCCTGGTGGCCGTGGACGACGAAGAGTACGCCCTGCCCCTGGCGTCGGTCGTCGAGAGCCGGAACCTCGCCCCGGGAGTCGCCCACCGGATGAGCGGGGCCCTGGTCCTGCCCTGGCGCGACGGGCTCCTGCCCCTGGTCGACCTGGGGGTGTACTACGGCACGGCCCGGACGCCCCGGAGCGCCGGGGCGGTGGCGGTGGTCGAGTCCGACCGCGAGCGCCGGGGCCTCCTGGTGGATCGCTTCCTGGGCCTGCGCAACGTCGTGGTGCGCGGGCTCGAAGGCGTGGGGCGGCCGCCGGGCCTCGCCGGCTCCACCATCCTGGGCGACGGGCGCGTGGTGCTCATCGCCGATCCCGCGGACCTCGCGGTGACCTCGCCGCTCCAGGGGGCGGCATGAGCGGCAAGGGCTCGAAGGGCTCGAAGGGGCCGAAGCGCCGGAAGGGGAGCGGCGCCCTGGGCCAGGAGGACGAGAGCGGCGGCGGCAAGCAGAAGGGCGCCCGAAAGGAGACGCAGAAGACCCCCCGGGGCAAGGCGAAGCCCGCGCCGTCCCGGAAGGGGAAGGGCGCGAAGGGGGAGGCTTCGGGCGGTGAGCGGGGCGGCCACCGCAAGGCCGGGGACGAGAGCGGACGCCGGCCGCCGGTGCGCCTGCCGGACGCCGGCCTCGCCGAGGACGTCCTGCGCCGGGTGGCGGCGGAGAGCCGGGAGGGGGGCGACCGGGAGGCGATCTACCGCTTCGCCGAGCGCCTCCCCCAGCCCGAGCGGGAGGAGCCCGCACCCCAACGCCTGGAGACCTGGGTCCGCTTCCGCCTCCACGGGGAGACCT
The DNA here is from genome assembly GCA_046538065.1 of Thermoanaerobaculia bacterium. GTDB lineage: Bacteria > Acidobacteriota > Thermoanaerobaculia > Multivoradales > DATKCC01 > JBKHJP01. The sequence continues at coordinate 4,839 of JBKHJP010000149.1, forward strand.
ACGCCCTGCCGGTGAGCCACGTGCGGGAGATCGTGCGGGTGGAGTCGATCACCCGGGTTCCCGGGGGGCCGCGGGAGATCCGCGGCGTGACCAACGTCCGCGGCCGGGTGATCCCGGTGGTCGACCTCCGGGTCCGCCTCGAGCTACCGCGCTCGGAGATCGCCCCGGAGGGCCGGGTCCTCGTGGCGGAGGCCCGGGGCCGGCCCATCGGACTGCTGGTGGACGCGGTCCGGGCGGTGGAGCGCCTGGACCTGCTGGCCGTGGAGGCGCCTCCGGAGGAGGTGCGAACCCCGCGGTCCGACCACGTGCTCGGAGTGCTCCGCGAGGGCGACGAGCTGACGCTGCTGCTGGACGTCGAGCGGGTGCTCCTGCTCGACGCCCCGAGGTCCGGCGGGTCCGGCGGGCCCGGCGAAGGTGACGACCGAACGGCGGACGGCGGGGCCTGAAGCCCGCGCGCCGCGAAAGGAGACAGAGATGCCCCTGAATGAGAGGCGGAGACGGACGCGACGACGGATGCGGACGGCAGCGATCGCTGCCCTTGGGGGAGCCTTGCTCCTCCTGGTGCCGGCGGGGCCGGTGCTGGGCCAGGAGACCGGGGGAGAGGCGGCCCAGGCCCGGCCCCTCTCCAAGCTCCAGGTCCACGCCTTCCTGAACCAGGCCTGGGGCAAGACCGACGGCAACCAGGTCGAGGGCTTGACGGAGGACGGCAACAGCGACTACCGGACCCTGGCTCTGCAGTTCCGCTACGCCATCACCCTGGACGACATCGTGGTCGTCCAGCTCCAGAACGAGGTTCGAGGCGACAGCCTCCTCGACGACGTCCGCAACGAGATCGAGGTGGACTGGGCCTTCTACGAGCACCGGTTCAACGAGTCCACCGGGGTTCGCCTGGGCCGGGTCCGGATGCCCCTGGGGATCTACAACGAGATCCGGGACGTGGGGACCCTGCTGCCCTTCTTCGAGCCGCCGGAGGGGATCTACAGCGACGGGCTGTTCACCCAGGAGTCCCTGGACGGAGTGGCCTTCTACCGCCACCTGCAGCCGGCCGAGGGCTGGCGGCTGACCGTGGACGGCTACCTGGGGGAATGGGAGCGGGATCTGGTCTTCCCGACGGATGACGCGCCGGACTTCTCCCGGGCGGACGACGGCGCCGGCCTCCAGCTCTGGCTGGAGACCCCGGTGAACGGGCTCCGCTTCGGCCTCGGCGGTCTGCGCTACAAGGTCAGTGGGAGCAGCATCAACCTCAACGAAGAGGACGACTGGAACCTCCTCCTGGCCTCCGTGGACGCCAACTTCGACCGCTGGACCGCGCGGGCCGAATTCATGGATGCAAGCTACGAGCTGTTCTTCGATCCGATCGCCATCGACGACGGAGGCTACACCGGCTACTACGGGCAGCTCGGGTACCGCGTCACCGACCGCTGGACGGTCTGGGCCCAGTACGACGTCGCCGATGTGGAGCTCGCCGGCAGCCGTTTCCCCAGCCACGAGTTCGATCTGGTGGAGGACCTGGCCCTGAGCCTGACGTTCGCGCCCCGCTCCGAGATCCTCTTCAAGGGGGAGGTCCACTCGATGGAGGGCTTCGTCGGCTTCTTCCCCGAGCTCAACGTCCTCGTCGATCCGCCGGCGAAGACCGATTACGGCCTCTTGAGCGTCTCGGTGGCGTTTTGAACCGACGAGGAGGAACCTCCATGCGACGACTGGTTCGATCGCTCACCCCCGCTCTGGCGGCCGCCCTGGTGCTGGCCGCCCTGGCGGGTCCGACCGTTTCCGCCCAGGAAGTGGAGCTCCGCGTGATCGCCCACCCGGACGCGCCGGTGGACCGGATTGACACCGGCGCGCTGTCGAAGATCTTCCTCAAGAAGACCGAGCGCTGGGAGGACGGGAGCCGCATCTTCCCCGTCGACCAGGTCGAAAGCTCCCCGGTGCGTCAAGCCTTCAGCCGGGAGGTCCACGGCCGCTCGGTGGCGGCCATCGAGGCGTACTGGCAGCAGAGGATCTTCTCCGGCCGGGAGGTCCCGCCGCCGGAGAAGGTCTCCGACCGCGAGGTGGTGGAGTTCGTCCGGGCGACGCCGGGCGCCATCGGCTACGTCGCGGCGGGCACGCCCCTCCAGGGTGTCGAGGCCGTCGAGGTCGTGGACTAGGCCATGGCCGTGCTCGACCGACTGAAGTTCTCCCGCAAGATCGGCCTCATGCCCGTCCTCGCGGCGGGAGGGTTCGTGGCGATCCTCCTCGCCGCCGGTGTCGTCACCTGGCAGAACGGCCGCCTGATGGCCCGGATCGAGGACGGGTACTTCCCGGCCGTGGAGCAGAGCCGCGACCTGGAGGAGCTCCTGGACGAGATCCAGCGGGGCCTCCAGGACGCCGTGGGCGCGGCCGACCCGGAGCTCCTGGAGGAGGCCGACCAGCTCGCCGCCGACTTCGACGCCCGGCTGAAGGAGGCCCGGGCGAACCCGGTGTTCCAGGAGACCACCCTCGACGGCCTGGAGGGCGAGTTCGACCGGTACTTCGAGCTCGCCCGGGAGACCAGCCTGCGCATGATCTCGGGCGAGAGCGGCGAGGGGCTGGTGGCGGCGCTCGAGCAGATGAGGATCGCATACAACGACGTCCGTCAGACGGTGGAGGGCGTGGCCGCCGAGAAGCGCTTCGAGATCAGCGAGGCCTTCGCCGAGGCCCGCTCCAACCAGCGCACGGCCGTGATCGTGGGCGGCGCCGTCTCGACGGGCATCCTGGCCCTCCTGGTGGCCCTGTCGCTGGTCCTCGTCCGTTCCGTCACGCGCCCCCTGCGCCGGGCCGTCGCCACGGCGGAGCGGCTCGCCGCCGGGGACCTGACCGGCGACGTCGAGGCCGGCTCCTCCGACGAGGTGGGCCAGGTGCTCCAGGCCATGGCCGGGATGGTGGTCAACCTGCGGCGGATGGTGGGGGAGGTCCTCGACTCCTCCCGGACGGTGGCCAGCTCGTCCGACGAGATCTCCGCCGCCGCCGCCCAGATGGCCCGGGGCGCCGAGAGCCAGTCCGAGTCCACGGAGGAGACCTCCTCGACGATGGTGGAGATGGCGACCCAGATCGACAGCGTCTCGGGCTCCTCGCAGGAGCTCGCCACCAACGTGGAGCAGACGGCGGCGTCGATCGAGGCCATGGCTTCCGCCATCGAGGAGACCTCCGCCGGCACCGAGGAGCTCATGACCTCGGTGGAGGAGACGTCCGCCACGATCGAGGAGATGACCGCCTCGATCGAGTCCATCTCGCGCAAGGTCCAGGTGGTGGACGACGTCTCCCGCAGCGCGGCGCAGATCGCCGAAGAGGGGGAGTCGGAGCTCTCGCGGGTGATCACCAACATCGGATCTTCGGGCCGGAACATCGGCAAGATCGTCCGGATGATGGAGGAGATCGCCGACCAGACGAACCTCCTGGCCCTGAACGCCGCCATCGAGGCCGCCCGGGCCGGCGAGGCCGGCCGCGGGTTCACCGTCGTGGCCGAAGAGATCAAGCGCCTGGCCGAGCAGTCGGTGGACTCGGCCCGGGAGATCGCCCGGGTGGTGGAGACGGTCCAGGGGGACACGGACGAAGCCACCGAGCTCTCGGGCCAGGTGCTCAAGAAGATCGTGAGCTCGGCCACCGAGACCTCGACCCTGGTGGGGGAGGTGCGCGTGGCGAGCCAGGAGCAGAGCCAGGGGGCGCGGCAGATCGTTACCACCGCCACCGCCATGGCCGAGATGACCCGGCGCCTCACCGCCTCGGCCCGGGCCCAGTCCGAGCGGGCCCGGGAGATCATGGCGTCGGCCGAGACCATGAACCGGATGACCCGCCAGGTGGCGGAGGCCAACGCCGAGCAGAAGCGCGGCGGCGACATGGTCGTCCACGCCATCGAGCGGATCGCCCAGATCGCCCAGCAGCACTCCGGCTCCGCCGAGCAGCTCTCGGAGGCCACCCGGGACCTGGCGGTGGAGGCGGAGAGGCTCAAGCGGGCCGTGGAGCTGTTCAGGGTATGAGCGCCGGTCGTGAAGCCATGGACCGCCTGGCGTCGGTGCCACTCCAGTCCTCGGAGGAGCGCCTCACCACGGTCGCCGAGCTGGTCCGTGACCCGAGCCCCGCGGTACGCGGCGAGGCCCTGCGGGTGGGCGCCGTCGTCCTGCCCGACGAGGCGGTGGTGGAGCTCCTGCGGGAGTCGGCGGACGCCACCCTGCGCAACGCCGGACTGGAGATCCTCAAGATGCGCGGGGGCCGGGGCTTCGCCCTGGCGTCGAAGCTCCTCCAGGACGAGGACGACGACGTGGTGCTCCAGGCGGTCCTGGGGCTGGACCACCTGAAGGACCCCCGGGCTCTGGAACCCCTCCGGCGGCTGCTGGACCACCGGGACCCGAACGTCGTCCAGGCGGCCCTGACGGCTGTCGGCCACCTGGGCGACGCCCGGGTCGTGGGGGACGTCCTGCGCTTCCTGGAGGGCGACCTCTGGCTCCAGTTCGCGGCCGTCGAGGCCCTGGGCGACCTGCGCGCCCGGGAGGCGGTGGAGCCCCTGGCGGTGCTGCTCACGGACGTGATGGTGGGGGCCCAGGCGGCGGAAGCC
>JBKHJP010000150.1:0-9225 GCA_046538065.1 Thermoanaerobaculia bacterium
CCTCGACGTAGGCCCTGCTACGCCTGCGTCGGCGCGCCTTGCCAGCGGCGCCCGGCTGACGCCCTCGCTACGGCCGGAGATTGATTCACAAGCTCTGAGCGGAGGCGCGCGCCGAAGCTCCCTGGACCACAACGCGCGCGCCGGTCGCCGGACCGCGAGCCCCGCCCGCGCCTACCAGCGCTTCGGAAACAGGCTCCGGAGGCTGGCCCGGCCGCCGGCCGGAGCCGGCCGGAGCCACCCGACGCCGAAGCAGGCCCCCCGGTGGCGCACCAGGACGTACCCGCCCGTGCACGCGTCCGCCCGGCCGGCGGGGAGCTCCTGGTCCCGACGGGCGATGTACGCCCGTAGCTCCTCCGCGTCCAGGTCGACGACGTTCCGGGTCGCCGCCGGACCCACCGCCATCGCTCCCGCCGTGGTGAGCTTCGGGTTGCGCATGCCGGCGTGGAGGAGGCCCACGCCCACGGAGGAGGGCCGCGGGTGGCGTGGCGCCCGCAGGTCGTCCGCCACCAGCGCCAGCACGCCGCGGCCGCGCTGGACCAGCCCCGTCCCGGCGAAGACCTCCTCCGGCAGGCCGAACCGCTCGCGCACCGGACCGAGCCACGGGCCGGGCTCCACCGTCGCCGGAAGCTCCGGCTCCGCCACGTCGGCGGGCGACGTCTCCCTCGTCCCCTCCCGCTCCAGGACGGCCACGAAGAACCCGCCGGTGTCGTGGTGGTGGGGCCAGACGCGGAGGGCCCGCTCCAGGGCCGGGTCGAACCGCTCCCCCCGCCACTCCCGGAGCCCCGCCGCCGCGGGGAACCCATCGACCCGGGCGTCCAGGACCCGCAGCGGGCGACCGGCCCGCCGAGCCGCCGCCAGGACCGCGTCCACCACCGCCTCGTTCTCCTCGGGCGCGTAGGTGCAGGTGGAGTACACCACCCGCCCGCCGGGCCGGACCAGCCGCACCGCCTTGCGCAGGACCGCCCCCTGGACCCGGGCCGTCTCCGAGCGGGAGGCGGGGTCGCCCCAGGTGAAGACCTCGGGGTTCTTCCGGGAGGTCCCCTCGCACGTGCAGGGCACGTCCGCCAGGACCCGGTCGAAGCAACCCGCGGCGAAGGGGAAGTTGGCGGCGTCGTAGCAGGTGACGACGGCGTTCAACGCCCCCAGGCGCTCCAGGTTCCGGCCCAGGGACGACAGCCGGCGCCAGTCCACGTCGTTGGCCACCAGCGTGCCGCGGCCCGCCATGGCGGCGGCGAGGGCGCCCGCCTTGCTGCCGGGGGCGGCGCAGAGGTCCAGCACCCGTTCCCCCGGCCGCGGGGCCAGGAGGCGCACCGGCAGGAGCGAGACCTCCTCCTGGACGTGGACCAAGCCCCCCAAGGTGGCCAGGAGCCGCCCCGGCGCCGGGGGCTCCGCCGGACCGTCCGGCCGGGGCTCCAGGCGGAGGAGGTCGCCGTCCCAGGGCACCGGGCGGACCCGGAGCCCCTCCGCCTCCAGCCACTCCCGGACCGGCGCCGCGCCCCGGCCGGCGACGGCCCGGAGCCGGTTCACCCGGACCGTGAGGGGGAGGGGCCGGCGGACCGCCTCCAGGAAGGCGGGCCAGTCGTCCACGATCTCGCGGTAACGCTCCGGTGCGAAAGCCATGGCGGATGTTCGGCGGTGGTCGGTACGGTGGGTTGCCGCTCGTGGAGACGCCGCGCACCGCTCGACGAGTCTCGGAGGAGTAGATCAGGCAACGGCCGAAGAGCCCTCGACGGGTTCCGGAGCTCCTGCAGGGCGCTGACCGCCGCCGGCCTCCGCCGATCCCTTCGTCAACCCGGCCTGCGATCGGGCCATCGATTCGGCCGGGGCCGGCACCTCATCCAGGACGTCCGCCGGTACCCGGGCGGCGGCCTCCAGCAGGAGCTCGGCCCCGGCGCCGGGGCGCTGCGCTCCCTCGGTCAGTGTCCGCCGCCACGCCCTGGCGCCGGGCCGCCCGGCGACCAGGCCCAGGACGTGCCGGGTCAGGCGCCCCACGGGCTCGCCGGAGCGGACCAGGTCTTCGGCGTAGGGCACCAGCTCTTCGACGATCCGCCGGCGGGTCGGCGGCGCGCCACGACCCCCGAACACCTCCCGGTCCGCCGCCGCCAGGATGAAGGGGTCGTCGTAGGCGGCCCGCCCGACCATGACCCCGTCCAGCCGCCGGAGATGCCGGCGGACCTCCGCCAGGCTCCGGATTCCGCCGTTGACCTCCACCTCCAGGTCCGGCCGCTCGGCCTTGAGCCGGTAGACCTCCTCGTGGCGCAGCGGCGGGACGTTCCGGTTCTCCTTCGGCGAGAGGCCCTGGAGCCAGGCCTTCCGGGCGTGGACCGTGAACCGGTCGCACCCGGCGGCGGCGACGGTCTCGACGAACCGGAGCATGTCCTCGTAGCGGTCCAGCGCGTCGAAGCCGATCCGGTGCTTCACGGTGACCGGGATCGAGACGGCTTCACGCATGGCGGCCACCGCCGCCGCCACCCGCTCCGGCTCGGCCATCAGGCAGACGCCGAAGTTGCCCCGCTGGACCCGGGGGCTGGGACACCCGACGTTCAGGTTGACCTCGTCGTAGCCCCACTCCTGGGCGATCCGGGCACAGGCGGCGAGCTCTCCGGGGGCGTCGCCCCCGAGCTGGAGGGCCAGGGGGTGCTCGTCCGGATGGAAGGCCAGGTGGCGCTCCCGGTCGCCGTGGAGGATCGCGCCGGTGGCCACCATCTCGGTGTAGAGGAGGGTCCGCCGGGTGATCCGCCGCAGGAAGTACCGGAAGTGCCGGTCCGTCCGGTCCATCATGGGGGCGACGGACAGGGGCGGAGTGCTCCCGCGGCGGGGGCCGGGGCGGACGGGCGGCTCCCCGGGGAGGCGCCGCCTCCGGGGAGCCGGGCGTGCGGTCTCGATCCTCACGGCTGGTGACAACGGTTCCGCGGGGGCCGGTTCTTCCCCTCCCCTGGCCTCAGCAGCGCTCGCACCGCGCGCTCCCGGCGAGGACTGCGGACCACGGCACGAGGGCCGCCCGGAACCGGCCAGGGGGCTTCACCACTCGAACTCCACCGGCTCTCCCTCCGCCTGGAGAGCCCGTTCCGCCTCGCGACCGCGGGACCAGTACTGCTGCCGGCTGGCGAGCCTCCGGGCGTGGCGCAGGTAGGCGAGCCCCAGCGGGCGGTCCCCCTCCTCGAGGGCCGTCATGCCCAGCACGACCATCCCGTGGGTCTGGCGCAACCCGAGCCCGAGCTGTTTCGCGATGGCCAGGGCTTCCATGGCGCGCTGCCTCGCGGTCCCGGTGTCGCCCAGGGCCAGGGCGAGTCGCGAGAGCTCCGAAAGGACGTCCGCCTCCACCCGGCGGATCCCGAACTTCCGTGCCCGGGCCAGCGCGTCGTCGTAGTCCAGCCGCGCTTCCCGGAACTCCTTCTTCTCCCGGTGCCACCGGCCCTGGGACTTGATGACGAAGGCGAGGAGGTCCGGGTGGTGCGACGACTCCGCCACAGCCCAGCTCGTCCGGAGGAGCTCCTTGGCGCCCTGGAGGTCGCCCCACGCCATGTTGAGATCGGCCCAGTACCGGCGGAAGATACTCTCGGCCCTGGGATTGCCACCGGCTTCCGTAATCCGTTCGATGGCCGCGGCGTAGAGGTCCTCGGCCCGCTCCCGGTCCCCTCGGAGATGAGCCAGCAGGCCCCGGTAGCCGATGATGCGCCCCTGGTAATCGCGATCTCCGAGGTGCCGGTTCGATTGCTCGGACTGCTGCAGGTACTCGTCCGCCGTCTGGAGCAGCCCCATCTCGATGAAGGTGTGAGCGAGGTGGAGCTGGGACTGGACGACGTACTGCCCCGGTGCCTCGCCCCCCTCGATCACCTGGTTGATCTCGTAGCCCTGCTCCCAAACGGCGTAGGTGTCGCTCATGCTGCCTTCGGCGCACAGGGTCAGGCCCATGTCGTTGTAGATCCACGCGAGCTCGTCGGCGTAAAGAGGGCCTCGGGGATGCTCGACCTCGTCGAGCTGGTGCCGCTCCCGGAAGTCCCAGAGCCGCGGCGACACTCTCCGCGCCAGGTTGACCATCTGGAAGCTCAGGAGCTGGTACTCCGGGTAGCTCGTCCACCGCGGAGCGGTGATGGCTTCCAGCCTGGAGCGCAGCACACTGAACGCGTTGCGGCACAGGCCCCGCGCCGTCTCCTCCTCGCCCCTCTCCCAGGCTTCGTTCCCCTGGCGCACCAGGCGCTCGAACAGGCGGCGGACCACCACGGCGCTCTCGGCCGAGCTCGGCGAGGCCATGGCCGTCCCCGACGTGAACCCCGGCAGGGTGAAGTTCGGCAAGGTGTCCGGGGTCACCCTGTGGGCGCGATAGAACAGGTAGCTCCGTACGGTGGCGTGCACAGTGAAGGAGGCCTCCTCAGGGTCCCCCTCGCTGCTCACCACCCGGAAGAGGAGGCGCGCTTCGAGGAGCTTGTCGATCAGGGACCCCATCCGCTCCGCCGGTTCGGGAGGCCTTCCGAGGGCCCGGCGCGCCTCGTCGAAGCAGAAGTCGAGGGCCCGCTCGCTCACCGGGCTCATGAAGACCGCGACGCGCTCCATGAGGGCGACGGCCATCCCGTCGACGGGACCGTCAAGGAGGTCGACGAGCTCGCCGATCATCCGGCCCATCCTCCGGTTCGGCGACGTGGAGGCGAGGATTCGCCGCAGGCTCCGGGCCGGCTCCGGATCCGAGGGGTGGTCGGTCCGAAGCCGGAGGTACTCGCCGGCCAGGAGCAGGCCGTAGGCGTGCCCCTCCAGCAGGGAGCACAAGGCCGGTGCGTGCTCCACGAAGGGAGTGAAGAGCGGCGACGACCGGAGATCGTGGGTCCGCAGGCGCCGGAGCCGCCGCACCAGGACGTCCTTTCTCGCGGGCAGACCCGCCGGGCGCAGGCGCGAGGTGATCACCACCGTGCTCCGGCTATCGGGAGCCCCGATGGCCTCGAGGAGACGCTCGGGTCCCTTGCCGAAGGGGATCCCCACCTCGGGCTCGGCGCTCTCCCGGAGGAGCCGCTCGAACCCGTCGAAGACGAGGAAGAAGCGCCCTCGCCTGAGACATTCTGCGAACCGCTCGTTGCGCGTCCCCTGGGTCTCGTCGTGGGGATCGAGGTAGGCCAGCGCACGGTCCAGGCCGGTGAGCGCGTCGTCCGCGTAGTAGGAGCTCCAGAAGAAGAACCCCTCGAATTCGGGCGCCTCGTTCTGGACCCGCTCCAGTAGCCGGGTGGCGTGCCAGGACTTCCCGGCTCCGCCCCGCCCCACCAGGCAGAGGACCCGGGCACCGGCCCGGGCGTCAGCGACGAACCCGTCGAGGGCTTCCTCGATCCCCTCCGCTCCCAGGACCTGATGACCGCGGAGGTCGATGCTGTAGTGCCGGTACGGACGCGGCGGCTTGGCACGGACTACCACCTTCCGGATCACCGGCTTCTGGAGCCAGCCGTCCAGCCACTCGGTGTGCACCCGCTTCAAACGGCGAATCGCCTCAGCTAGCTCGCGGCCCCGCTGGCCGGGGCCGCCGCCGGGCGGCGAGGAGTACGGGATGACGTGGACTCCGTACCGTTCGAACAGGAGCTGATGGCGGTGCCAGTCGTGCCCCGGCTCCGGCTCCGGAAGCAGGGCGAAGACCGGGCGGCCTTCCTTGGCGTCCGGATGGCTGGCGCCCAGGACGCGCAACGGCCGGAGCAGGTCCTCGTCTCTCAGCCCGTAGCCCACGAACAGGAGTGGGTTCGAGCCGAACAGGAGCTGGACCGCCTGGAGGAAGTGGCGATTGCCCCGGGCCACCTGTCCCAGGTACCAGCGCTGGTAGTCCTCCTCCGTGGCGATCAGGCTCTCCGGCCGGTCGAACCTCCCGTGGCAGTGGAAGACCATGGGAGCGTGACGCGGCCTGGCCAGCGTGAACACCGCGAGGCGGTCCCCGTCCTCAGGCTGCTGGGTGAAGGAAAGGCGCTGGGGATCGCTCGCCCCTCCCGGACCGAGGCCGAACCGCTCGTAGTCGATCCTCCCCGACACGGAGAGAGCTGCTTCGACGTCGCAGTCGTAGTTCGTCGTCACGTACCGGGAGACCGGCAGCTCGGCGAGGGCGCGGTGCGGGTCGGCCATCGGGTCCGGCCCGGCCGTGGCGCTCTCCGGGCCGAAGCGGCCCTCGACGTAGCGCGCGAGGGGGTGCGTATCCCAGGTCAGCCGGTCCAGGAGGCGCTTACAGGTGCCCAGGAAGTACATGAGGTCCGCAGCCTCGAGGACCTCCGGGCCCTGGAGGCTGTCCCTCGCCTCCCGGAGCTGCTCCCGGATCTCGGACGCCTCGGAGTCGGCCGGGCGCCTCTCTACGGCGCGGACGGCGTGCTCGACGACCTCGCGGACGAACGTCGCCCAGTCCGGGCGCCCCGAGGGCACCGAGCAACCGCTGCCCGCGATGACGACGAGCGTGCGCAGGTTGAGGGCCCGCGCGAGCATGTGCTCCGCTCGGAGGATCCGGCCGGAACGGCCGGCGTCCCACCGCAGCGGAAACCGTCCCGCACCGAAGTCGATCGACCGGCTCATCGGCGCCGGCCCCGAAGGCTCACGTCAACCTCGACTCGCCGTGCTGGATACGGAAGAACCGGCAGCCCAGGAACGTCTCCTCGGCCTTCGGTACGCCTCCGAAATCGGAGGCGTCGGGCTGGATCGGCTGGAGCTTCGCCAGAACGGTCCGCTTCTTGTCGAGGCACTCGACGAGCACGCGAAAGGTCTCCCGCTCGTCGTCCCCGAGGGCGTTCTCGGCAACGGGCCACCAGCGCGGCCATCCGTCCGCGCGGTCGCCTTCCACCTGGACCTCCAGCCGGTTCTTTTCAAGTCGAGCTTTGGCCACCTTCAGCCAGACACCTTCGTCCAATTCGCGCATGGTTCGGCTCCTTTCCCCTCCATGGGGGCAATCGAGGGAACCGCTACCGGCGAATCTCAGCCTCCGGGAACCGGTCTTGTGAACCCTCAGCGAGGGCCTTCCGGTCGAGGAACCACATCGCAAGAATAGAAAGGCTCAACGACTTTACCACGGCAGGGTCTCGACACCCTGGCCGGAGGCAATTCGGGAGCGCCGGAGGACAGCGTGGAAGCGAAGGAGCCGACTCCGACGTCTCCCTCAGGGCTACTGGCCGCCCCCCTCTCGCTTGCCCCGGCCCGGCGCCTTCCCCACCTCCCACTCCGGGTCCCGGCGCTGCTCCAGGGTCGCCGCCACCTCGCCGCCGGCGAGGATGGCCAGGGCCGTCAGGTAGAGCCAGAGGAGCAGCACCATGATCCCGCCGATGAACCCGTAGGTCTGGCTGTAGTTGCCGAACCGGGTCACGTAGATCCGGAAGCCGGCGGTGGCCAGCACCCACAGCCCGGTGCCCACCACCGCGCCGATCAGGGTGGGCAGCCAGGCGCCGCCCATTTCCCGGTCCGGCAGGAGGAAGAAGACCATCCACATGAGGACGACCAGCATGAGGATCGCCAGGGGCCAGCGCAGGAACTGCCAGACATCCCCCAGGCGCAGGAGCTCCAGGATCTCCGGGCCGGCCAGCAGGGTCACGCTCCCCCCGACCAGCAGCACCGTCCCCACGACCAGGGCCACCAGGGCGATCAGCCGGCGCTTCCACCAGCGGCGCGTCTCCTCGAGGTCGTAGACCCGGTTCAGGCCGTCGGTCAGGGTGGCGAAGATCCGCGACGCCGACCAGAGGGTGAAGAGCACGCTGAACGAGAGGATGCCCGGGCGCTCCTCACCGGTGATCTCCCGGACGAACCCGGTCAGGTAGACGGCGGCCTCCCCGGGCAGCGCCATGTCGAGGCGGGACATGATCCAGTCGAACGCCGGATCGCCGCCGAAGATCCCGGTCAGGGCGAACATCGCCAGGATCAACGGAAAGAGGGAGAGGAAGAAGAAGTAGGCGGTCTTCGCCGCCTCCCCGGTGATCTGGTCCGCCATGGCCTCCCGGACGATCTGCCGGAGGACCTCCCACAGGAGCTTCAACTGGACGGTCATGCCACCTCCCGCCGATGCACGCCGGGTGCCGGAGGGCCGCCGCGATAAGCTAGTGGTCCGGCCCGATGCCCTCCCTCTACCCCCACCTCTCCGCACCGGCCCTGGCCCGGTGGGAGGCCCGCCTCCGGCCGCTGCTGGTGCGGCTCCCCCCGGCCCTGGCGGTGCGGCTCTACTCTGCCGGGCGGGAGCGGTTCCTGGCCGCCCTGGTGGCGGAGCGGCCGGAGCCGTACGAACCGCCGGCGGCCCTGGAGCGGACCCTGTGGGGGCTCCGGTTCCGCTCGCCCCTGGGCAATGCCGCGGGCATGTTCAAGCGGGGCGAGGGCTACGAGCTGGCGTGGCGCCAGGGGGCGGGCTACTGGCTCGCCGGCACCACCACGGCGCGGCCCCGGACCGGCAACCGGGGCGGCGGAGCGGCCCGGCCCTTCGCCCCGTACCCGCGCTCCGGCGCCGCGTCGAACTGGCTGGGCCTGCCCAACCCGGGCCACGAGACGGTGGCGGCGCGAATCGAGGGGATCGTGCGGAAGGAGCGCCGGGAGGGCTGCCCCGTGGGGGCGAGCCTGGCGGCGGTGGCCGGTTCCGGAGCGGCTGGCGGTGCGGCCGGGCCAGGGAGCCCCGACCGGGCCGAGGACGACGCCCTGGACGGGCTGGTCGAGGGCCTCCGCCTGTACGAGGAGGCCGGCGCCGACTTCCTGGAGGTCAACGAGAGCTGCCCCAACACCGGCGAGGCGAGCCCGGGGGGGTCCGACGCGGAGGAGGCAGCGTGGCAGGCCCTCCACCGGCGCCTCGAGCGGATCGCCGAGGAGTTCCTGGCCCGGCGGAGCCGCCCGCTGCCGGTGATCGTCAAGCTCTCGGTGGACACGGAGCCCACGAGGGTCCCGGAGCTGGTGGACGCGCTGATCGATCTGGGCTTCGACGGGATCGACTTCGGCAACACCTCCACCGCCTACGGCGCCCTGCGGCCGGCCATCGCAGGGCCGGAGCGGCGCCTCTACGACCACTTCACCGGGCGCTTCGGCGGCGGGGTGAGCGGCCGGCCCCTCAAGGAGCGCTCCCTGGGCCTGGCCCGGGCCGGGGCTCGTGCCGCCGCCCGGGATCTGGAGAGCCGCCCGGACCCGGACGGAGAGCCGGTGAAGGACCGGCACCTGGATGGGAAGCGGGCGGAGGGCCGGGCCGGCCGGGAGTTCCACGTGATCCGCACCGGCGGCATCGAGAGCGGCCGGGACCTGGCCGCCTCCGAAGAGGCG
>JBKHJP010000151.1:0-9148 GCA_046538065.1 Thermoanaerobaculia bacterium
TCTTCCCCGCGCCGCCCCAGTGGAGGTTCCCCACCGAGACCACCGGCCGGGGCAACCGCCGCGCCCGGCGGGCCCAGTAGCGCCGTCGGGCTCCGTGGACCGCCCCGTAGAGGAGCTGCCACGGCGAGCGCGACGGCGGAGGTGGCGGGGGCAAGCCCATCAGAGTCTTGACCCTCCCGGGCGACGTCCGTGGTGCTGGTGGTGAGCTCCGGTGGAGGGGCGGAGCGTGCCCCCGCCCGGAGCGGCGCCCTGGCACCTCACCGCTCCAGCCCCGCGAGGATCGGCTCCAGGACCTCCACGGTCCGCTCCAGCGCCCCCCGGTTGGCCTCCACCAGCTCTTCGCCCTTGTCTCCGGTCCGCCGGGCCGCCTCCGGGTCCTCCAGCCACCGGCACCAGACCTCGGCCAGGCCCTGTGCATCGGTCACCCGGATCCACGCCGAATGGGCGTCGAAGTCCCGCGCCATTCCCCGGAAGTTCTCCATGGAGGGGCCCACCACCACCGGCACCCCCCAGCGGGCCGCCTCCAGCGGGTTGTGGCCCCCGGTGGGGACGAGGGTGCCGCCGATGAAGGCGGCCGCGGCCCAGCGGTAGACGGAGGCGAGCTCCCCCAGGCTGTCCAGGAGCAGCACGTCGGGCCGGCGGCTCCCGGCCGGGCCGACGCCGGACCCGAGGGCGCTCCGCCGGACGAAGGCCAGACCCCGCTCTTCGATCCGGGCCGCCGCCTCGTCCCACCGCTCCGGGTGGCGCGGCGCCAGGACCAGGAGGACCCGCTCCCCACCCCCGGCGCGCCGGAAGGCGTCCAGCACCCGCTCCTCCTCGCCGGCCATCGTGGAGCCCGCCACCAGAACCGGCCGGCCGCCGGCCAGGCCGCGCACGCACCCGGCGAGCTCCGGGAGCTCCGGAGGCTCGGGCGTCTCGTACTTCAGGTTGCCGGTCACCGTGATCCGCTCCTTCGGAACCCCCAGCGCCTCCAGGCGCTCGGCGTCCGTGCCGGTCTGGACCCCGAAGCGCTCGACGGCGCCGAAGAGCGCCGGGCCCAGGAGCCGTCCCAGGCGGCGCATGCGGCGGAAGCTCCGGTCGCCCACCCTGCCGTTGACCACCGCCACCGGCACCCCCCGGCGGGCCGCCTCCCGGAGGACCAGGGGCCAGTAGTCCCCCTCCACCAGCACCAGCGCCGCCGGGCGGAAGCGCCGGAAGAACCGCCGCACCGGGGGCCACAGGTCGAAGGGCAGGTAGGCGACCTCCGAGCGCCCGGCGAAGGCCGCCCGGGCCCGCTCCTGGCCGGTGGGGGTGATGGTCGTCACCACCGCCGGCTGCCCCGGCGGGAGCGCCCGGGCGAGGGTCGCGGCCACCCCCACCTCGCCCACCGAGACGGCGTGGATCCAGAGCCCGCCGACGCCGCCCCGGGCCTCCGGGCCGGACCGGAGGGTGCGGCCCAGTCGCCCCGGCAGGGTCGGCAGGTAGTGGGCGCCGCGCCGGATCATGAGCACAGGCCCGGCGAGGACCATCGCCCCGGCGAGCCCGGCCTGGTACAGGCCCCAGCCCAGGGCCCGGAGCAGCCCCCGCCCGTTGTCGGTCCCGGCCACGATGGCGGAGGATACCGCGCCGCGGCCGGTATACTCCGAGACCGGGATAGACGCTTCGCCCACCCGATCCGTAGGAAGCTCCGAATGCCCGAGCTCGTCTATTCAGCCACGCGCCAGAGAGCTGCCTGGGTCGAACGCGACGACCGGGAGCTCCTCGAAGGCATCCGCGAGGGCGACGAGACCGCCCTCGACGAGCTCGTGGCACGCAAGGCGGGCCCCCTGGTCCAGCTCGCCCACCGCATCCTGGGCGACTACGAGGAGGCCCGGGACGTGGTCCAGGTGGGCTTCCTGCGGATCTGGGAGCACCGGGACCGGTTCGACGAGCGGTTCAGCCCGAACACCTGGATCTACCGCATCGTCAACAACCTGGCCATCGACCACCTGCGCTCTCGGCAGAGCCGGGAACGCCAGGTGGAGCCGGTGCGCCAGCACCTGCGCCAGGTGGCCGACGGCCGGTCCCGGCGGTCGCTGGCGAGCCTGCACGGCTCCGAGGTGACGGCGATCTTCCGCGAGCTCGCCGGCGCGCTGACCGAAAAGCAGCGCTCGGTCTTCGTGCTGCGGGAGATGGAAGGGCTCTCGTCCCAGGAGGTGGCCCAGGTGGTGGGTTGCCGGGAGTCCACCGTGCGAAACCACCTGTTCAACGCCAGGAAGACCCTGCGCAAGGAGCTCCTGGAGCGCTACCCGGAGTACGCCGGAGCCTACGCCGGAGAGCCGGCCGGAGGTGCGTCGTGACCTGCCCGGACTGGACCCGCCTGACGGCCCACCGGCACGCCGCACCGGAGACGCCCGCGGCGGCCGAGCCCCGGGAATGGGCTGCGGCCCTGAAGCACCTGGACGACTGCCCGGGCTGCCGGCGGGAGGCGGTGGCGGCCGATCCGACCCTGGCTTTCCGCAGGCTCCCGGCCCCCGCCGTGGGCCCGGCGGAGGTGGAGGAGATCCGGGCCGGCGTCGAGGCCCTGCGTCGGGCGCGCCGCCTCGAGGCCGGGGCCCCCGGCACCGGCCACGCGGCAGCCGCCGGCCGCGAGGGCTCCCGGCGGCGGTCCTGGGGCCGGGCGGCGGCGGCGGCGGGCTTGCTGACGGCGCTCGTGGCCCTGGGCCCGGCGGTGGACGACGAGCAGCGGCTCGGGGAGCGGGAGGGCGTCGGGGCGGAGGCCGAGGGCCGGGCCGCCGGCGTGGATCCCGGCCCGCCCGCCCGCCTGGGCGATCCCCGGCTGCTGGGAGTGGACGAGATCGAGCACCCCACGGCGAGCGTCTACCATTTCGATGCCGAGGAGGTGGCGGTGGTGATGGTGGTCGACGCGGGGTTCGACGTCTGAGCCCCGGCCGGTCCGGCCGCCGTGTCACTCCCTCCCGATGACGACCTCGAACTGGAGAGCGACCCGTGTCCAGCTCATCGCATCTCTCTGGCTGGCCGTGGCATGGTGCGCGGCGCCGGCCGCGGCCCAGTCCGGCGACACGGACCGGGAGCAGGCCGAGCCGCTGGAGCGGGAGAGCCGCCTCCAGGTCTACGCCTACGCGTTGCAGCACAAGGAGGCCGGGGAGGCCCTCGCCTTGATCCGTCCACTCCTCAGCACCCAGGGCACGGTGGAGCTCCAGCCCCAGGACAACACCCTGGTGGTCCGCGACACCCTGGCGGCCCTGGGCCGGATCGTCCCCAGGCTCCGGGCCTTCGACCGCCCTGCCCAGGAGCTCCGGATCGAGATCATGCTGGTGCGGGCCTTCAGCCGGCCCGTCCCCGTCGGGCCGGAGCAGACCCTTCCGAGCTGGCTGGAAGAGCGCCTCCAGGGGTTCCTGCGCTGGGACCACTACCAGGTCCTGGCCGACTCGGGCGTGGATACCCGCGAGGGCCAGGCGGTGGTCCACGAGATCGGCCGGCTTTACGGGGTCCGGTTCCAGCTGGGCTCGCTGGTGGAGGGGGACCGGATCCACCTCCACGAGTTCCGGGTCTGGCGCGGCCCCGAAGGCGAGGAGGATCCCCTCCTGGAGGCGAACCTGAGCCTGTGGCTCGAAAAGCCGAAGGTCCTCGCCCTGGCCAGCAGCGAGTCCTCGGACCACGCCCTGATGGTGGTCCTCACCTGCCAGAGGGTCAGCCGCGCCGCCGAGCCGGTGACCCCACCGCAAGAGGGAGACGGCTGATGCAGTACGTTGCCCGGATCGGCACGCCGGAGGGCCGGGTGGAGAAGCAGGTCCACACCGCCCCGGACGAGCGAGCCCTCCGCAGGGAGCTGGAGAAGCAGGGCCTCCACGTCTTCGAGCTCCGGCGCAAGGGGCTGCCCGGCGGGGTGTCGCTGGGGCCGATGCGCCGGCGTCGCGTGGACGCCCAGGAGTTCCTGGTCTTCAACCAGGAGCTGGCGGCGCTCCTCAAGGCCGGCCTGCCCCTGCTCCACACCCTGGACCTGGTCGTGGAACGGATGGCCCCGGGCACGTTCCAGAGCGTGCTGACGGAGGTCCGGGACCGGGTCCGCACGGGCGAGGACCTCTCGGACTGCTTCGCCCGCCACGGAGACCTGTTCCCGCGGCTCTACCCCTCCATCCTCAAGGCCGGCGAGCGGTCCGGCGAGCTGGAGGGCGTGCTCCGCCGCTTCATCCGGTACCAGAAGCTGGTCCTGGACGCCCGCAAGCGGATCGTCTCGGCCCTGATCTACCCGGCGGTGCTGATCGCGGTGTCGATCCTCATGATCCTGGTGATGATGGTCTTCGTCGTCCCGCAGTTCGAGACCTTCTTCGCCGGCGCCGACGTGGAGCTGCCCCTGATCACCCGGACCATGCTGGGCATCGGCACAACTCTCCAGGCGAACTGGATCCTCCTGCTCGCCGGGGGAGTCGTGGGCTACTTCCTGCTGCGCCAGTGGCGGAACACCCCTGCCGGCGCCCGGGCGATCGACGGGCTGCGCATCAAGCTGCCGTTCCTGGGCCCGGTGCTGCACCGCTTCGCCCTGTCGGAGTTCTGCCGCTCCCTGGCGACGCTTCTGGCCGGGGGCATGCCGCTGGTGCCGTCGCTCGAGATCGCCGTCGCCGCCGTGGGCAACGCCGAGATCCGCCAGCGCCTGGAGCCGACGATCCAGCAGGTGCGCGAAGGCAAGCCGTTCTACGAGGCCCTGGAGGAGAGCGGAATCTTCACCGAGCTGGCCATCGACATGGTGCAGGTCGGCGAGTCCACCGGCGCCCTGGACGAGATGCTCTCGAACGTCTCGGACTTCTTCGACGACCAGGTGGAGACGCGGATGCAGCGGCTGCTCACCCTGGTCGAGCCGGCCATGCTGGTCTTCATGGGAATAGTCGTGGCCATCATCCTGATTTCCCTCTACCTGCCCCTCTTCTCGGCGCTGTCCCAGACCCATGCGTAGTGCCTGCGGCTGCATGGGAGCATGGAGTCATCCGCGCCCCGGGGACCTGCGGACCGTGAGCGGGCGTCCTTGGACGCCACGGCCACCGCACCCGTTACAAGGGACGAACGCCGACTGGATTGGGATCGACGAACGATGATCGCATCGGACCAACCGACCCTCGCAGAAACCATCGAGGCTGCCGAGCAGCGCCGCGAGCGCGAGCGCGAGGACGCCTTCGCCCTGGCGGAGCGCTTCGGCCTGGACTTCGTCGACATGGACCGGTTCCGGATCGACAACGACCTGTTCCGGTCCATCCCCTTCGACCTCATGCTGCGCTACGGCTTCGTGCCGGAGGGCCAGCTCGAAGGGCGCCTGGCCGTGGTCATGGCCGACCCGTCGGACGTGACCCGCCTGGACGAGCTCGAGCTCGCCCTCGGCCAGCCGGTGGAGGTCAAGGTGGGCGTGGCCTCGGCCATCGACGAGATCCTCCAGAAGTCCGAGAGCGCCCAGCGGGTGCTGGACGAGGCCACGGAGGACTTCCGGCTCCAGCTCGTCCAGGAGGACGAGGAGGGCGAGGAGGTCCTGTCCATCGACCGGATCACCCACGACTCCTCGCCCATCATCAGGCTGGTCGACTCGACGATCTTCAACGCCATCCAGCGCCGGGCCAGCGACATCCACATCGAGACCCGCGAGACGGAAGTCATCATCAAGTACCGGATCGACGGCGTGCTCTACCAGGCGATGGAGCCCATCGACAAGCGGCACCACCAGACGGTCATCAGCCGCATCAAGGTGATGAGCGACCTGGACATCGCCGAGAAGCGGGTACCCCAGGACGGGCGCTTCAAGCTGCGCCTGAAGGGCCGCACCATCGACTTCCGCGTCTCGATCATGCCCGGGGTCCACGGCGAGGACTGCGTGATCCGGATCCTGGACAAGGAGTCCATGAACAAGGAGTTCAAGGACCTCCGCCTGGACATCCTGGGCTTCGACGAGGAGACCCTGAAGAAGCTCCGGAAGTTCATCCGGGAGCCCTACGGGATGGTCCTGGTCACCGGGCCCACCGGCTCGGGCAAGACGACCACGCTCTACGCGTGCCTCTCCGAGATCCAGTCCTCCGAGGACAAGATCATCACCATCGAGGACCCGGTGGAGTACCAGCTCAAGGGGATCACCCAGATCCCGGTCAACGAGAAGAAGGGGCTGACCTTCGCCCGGGGCCTGCGCTCCATCCTCCGCCACGACCCGGACAAGATCATGGTGGGCGAGATCCGCGACGAGGACACGGCCCAGATCGCCATCCAGTCGGCGCTCACCGGGCACCTGGTCTTCACCACCGTCCACGCCAACAACGTGGTGGACGTCCTCGGCCGGTTCCTCAACATGCGGGTGGACCTGTACAACTTCGTCTCGGCGTTGAACTGCGTCCTCGCCCAGCGCCTGGTGCGAAAGATCTGCCTCCACTGCAAGCGTCCGGCGCAGACCTCGCCCCAGCTCCTGGAGGAGAGCGGCCTCGATCCGGCCGAGTTCGCCGACCACACGTTCTACGAGGGCGCCGGCTGCATCGAGTGCAACGGCACCGGCTTCCACGGCCGGCTCGCCGTCTCCGAGCTCCTGGACCTCTCGGACCACATCCGGGAGCTCATCCTGGAGAAGCGCCCGGCCTCGGAGATCCGCCGCGTCGCCAAGGAGGAGGGGATGATCTTCCTCCGGGAGTCGGCCATCGAACAAGCCTTCCAGGGGATCACCACGCTCCGTGAGATCAACAAGGTCACCTTCGTCGATTGAGCGGCTTCTCGGCCTCGGGCCCCTGCCCGTCCCGCCGCACGCCTTCGGCTGCGCGCCGGAGGGGCTCGCCTATGCCGCCTTCTCCCGCAGCGGCCCCGCCCTGGCGCTGGAGGAGTACCGCACCGAAGCCCTGGACGACGGCACGTTCCAGCACGGCCTGCTGGGCGGTCCTCCCCGGGAGCCCCAGTCGTTCGCCGAGGAGGTGCGCTCCTTCGTGGCGGGGATCGACAGGCCGGTGCGCGAGGCCACCCTGGTCGTGCCGGACGCCTGGCTGCGCACCGCCTTCGCCGAGGTCGGGGAGATCCCGGCCAACGGCACGGCGCGCCAGGAGGTCCTGCGGTGGAAGCTCAAGCGGCTGGTTCCCTTCCGGGTGGACGAGCTGCGGGTGCGGGCGGTGGAGGTGACTCCCGTCGCCGGCCAGCAGGAACCCCGGCGCCTGCTCCTGGGATTCGGGGTGGAGACCCTCCTGGGGCACCTGGAGCGCGCCTTCGCGTCCGCCGGGGTCCACCTGGGGCGGATCACCAACCAGGGCCTCGGCGCCCTCGGGGCCCTGGACGGCGGTCCGCCGTCGGAGCCGGAGGAGCTCACCGGGATCGTGCTGGCGGGGGAGGGGGGCTACACCGTGGTCTTCCGGCGCGGGGACGAGCCCATCCTCCATCGGTTCAAGACGTTCTCCCGGACCATGCCGGAGGACGCCCGGGTGGCCTCGGTACGCCGGGACATGCGCCTGACGCGGACCTACCTGGAGGAGCATTGGCCCGACGCGGAGCTCGGGAAGGTGGTCCTGGCGGCGCCCGACGACATGAGCGCCGCCCACTGGGCCGAATGGCTCCAGGCCGGCCTGGAACGGCAGGTGGTGGTTCCGGCCGACGGGACGGGGCTCCGGGTCCAGGCGCCCCAGAGCGCCGCCGGCCACCCGCCGTGGCCCGACCTCCTCCCCCTGGCCGGGGCCATCTGCCAGGAGGTCTCGTCGTGAGCCGCCCGGTCCTCAACCTGGCCGCCGAGCCGTTCGTCAACCGCCGGCCGGTGGTGCGCTTGGCCGCCCTGCTGTGGATCGCCGGGGTCGTCCTCCTGGCGGTCAACGCGTGGCTCTTCCGGGACTTCCTGGTGGGCCGGGGCGACGTCCACGCCCGCCTCCAGGAGGTCCGGGAGTCGATCGACGTGGAGGAGCGCCAGATCGCCGCCCTGACGGAGGAGCTCGCTTCCTTCGACCTGGGGTCGCAGAACGCTCAGGTGCAGTATCTCAACCAGCGGATCGCCCAGCGGCGCTTCTCGTGGAGCCGCCTGTTCGACCGGCTGGCGGAGGTCCTGCCGCAGGACGTGCGCTTGCGGACCCTCACCCCGAGCACCGATGCCGACGACCGGAGCTCCAGGACGTTCGACCAGGAGGCGCCGCCCCTGGCCCGCGGGCAGGTGCTCCTGTCGATCCGCGGCGAGGCCCGGGGCGACGACGACGTCCTCGAGCTCGTGGACGCACTGTTCGCGGACACGGCCTTCGAGCACCCGAACCTGAGCCGCCAGGCCACCACCGACCGTGACCTGGTGGAGTTCCAGCTCGACACGGTCTACAACGCCCCCGAGCTGCCGGGCGCTCGGACCGCT
Organism: Thermoanaerobaculia bacterium; assembly: GCA_046538065.1. Classification (GTDB taxonomy): domain Bacteria; phylum Acidobacteriota; class Thermoanaerobaculia; order Multivoradales; family DATKCC01; genus JBKHJP01. Next base: position 8,309 of record JBKHJP010000151.1, read on the forward strand.
CCCGCCGAGGGGACCGAGGACGGCGGACCGGAGCCGCTGGGGCGTCCCGCGTCGGCACCGCCGGAGCTGTCATGATCCAGGGTCTGGCCATCCTGCGCCGGCGCCTGTGGGTCTGGGTCCCGGCTCTCGTCTTCTTCGCCGCCAACCTGGCGCTGCTGTCCACCTATCGGCTGGTCTACGCGGACCGGGTCGAGGCGCGCCGTGAGACCCTCGAGGACCGGGAAGCGGACCTGGCCGAGCTGGAGGAGCGCTCCCGGGAGCTCTCCGAGCTCGTGTCGACGGCGCGGGGAAGCCGCGAGCGGCTCCGGGACCTGTACCGCGAGCGCCTCGCCACCGAGCGGGACCGGTTCACCGCCGTCACCGCGGAGATCCGGGAGCTCGCCCGCCGCGCCGGCCTCGAGCCTTCGGCCATGAGCTACCCGACCGAGGAGATCGGCGAGTACGGCCTGGTGGAGCGCCGCTTCACCTTCAGCGTCCAGGGCACCTACGAGGAGCTGCGGCGCTTCGTCAACTTCCTGGAGCTCACGTCGTCGTTCGTCGCCCTGGAGCAGGTGAGCCTCTCCGAGGACGAGGGAGCGCGCCTGGGGATCCGCCTCAGCCTCTCCACCCTCTTCGTCGGGGACGCCCGGGCCCGGGAGCTGGCGGCCGACGGGGAGGCGACGGAAGGCGCGTCCGGCCCCGCGGCGATGGCGGGCACCCCGTCGGCGGAACCTGAGGAGGAGCACCGCACGCAGCCCCGCAGGGAGGCCACATTATGACCCGCCGGACCTGGATCCTGCTGGGGCTCCTGGCCGCCTCCCTGCTCCTGGCGCTGGTGGCCCGGGACGGGGGAGACCGGAG